>CAKTRJ010000007.1 GCA_934597345.1 uncultured Oscillospiraceae bacterium | reverse complement strand
CGGTGGTGGGCAGCCGTGGGATGGACGCGGTGTTCAGCACCACCAGTCGGCACAGCTCGTCGCTGGCCACGCCGCCGCAGCCCTCCGCCATCCGCGTGGCGGCCCGGATGCCCAGCGGTGTGGCGGCGTTGCCAAGCCCCAGCAGATTGGCCGACACATTGGCGCTGACGGCAGTCAGCGTCTCGCTGTCCCGGCTGGCGCTGGGCAGCAGCCGCCGCAGCACCGGCCGCAGCAGCCGGGCAAGCTTCCGGCTCAGGCCGCAGCGGTCCATCAGCGTCATGACACCGCTCCACAGGCAGATGGCGCCCGCCATGGACAGGCACAGCTCCACGGCGGCCTGTGCGCCCGCCATGGCGGCGGAGGAGACGGCAGGCAGCTGTCCCGTGATGCAGCCGAACACCAGAGAAAGCATCAGCAGAGCTGTCAAAAAGAAAGGCATTGCCATAAAAGTTTCACCTCAGTATACTATATGCACAGAGTAGGTGGGAATATTTGTAAAATAATTGGACAAAATGTCGATGTGCGGTTGACAAACGGATAAAAGTATGTCATGATGAATGGGCAGAGGAACTCACACAGTTGTGAGAAGCAGAACAGAGGAGAGGTTTCCGTGAAGTCAACCGGTATTGTACGAAAGGTCGACGAACTGGGACGGATCGTGCTGCCTATCGAGCTGCGCCGCACACTGGATATCGCTGAGAAGGATGCTTTGGAGATCTATGTGGATGGCTCCACCATAGTGCTGAAAAAGTATCGCCCCAGCTGTATCTTCTGCGACAGCAGCAAAGATCTGGTGGTGTACAAGGATAAAAACGTCTGTCCCCGGTGTCTCAAGGACCTGAGAGACAGCTGACGCGCAAAAACGCTCCCCGCCATGTGGCGGGGAGCGTTTTTTTATACTGGCATGAAATCTTGATTTCATTGCCAAAGAGGATTGCAGCCCGCTGCGCGCCTTTGGCACTTGCCGGGCCGAGAAGTATTTTTTGCCACGCGCATGTCGCGGCAAAAAATGATTTAAATTCTTCGCGCCTGTACCCCAAGGGCACTTGTTCCGCTTCGCTCTACTGCGCGGGCACGAATTCTGCGAAGCTTCTTGGCGGTTCACGCTTTCAGGGCTGCGTCGTACAGTGCGTTGCGGCTCAGCCCCGTGTCGTCGGCCACGGCCCGGACAGCGTCCTTCAGCCGCATGCCCTCCTCACGGCGGCGCAGCACCAGCGCCACGCCCTCCTCCAGCGTCATGGCGGGCGCGTTGGACTTTTCCCGGCCCGCCACCACCAGCACATATTCGCCTCTCGGCTCGCTGGCGGCGTAGTAGTCCGCCGCCTCATCCAGCGTTATGCGCATGGTCTCCTCGTGGAGCTTGGTCAACTCCCGGCACAGGGCGATCCTTCGCTCACCGCCGAAGGCCTCTGCCATATCGGAGAGCGTGGCACGGAGCCGGTGGGGCGCTTCGTGGAAGATCATGGTGCGCCGCTCGCCGGTCAGCTCATGGAGCTGTTCCCGCCGTTCCTTCTTGCCGGAGGGCAGGAAGCCCTCAAAGGTGAAGCGGCCCGTGGGCAGGCCGGACACCGCCAGCGCGTACACAGCGGCGCAGCAGCCGGGGATGGCCAGCACCTCTACGCCGTTTTCGGCGCACAGCCGCACCAGATCCTCGCCGGGGTCGCTGATGGCGGGCATACCGGCGTCGGTCACCAGCGCACAGGTCTCGCCCCCCAGCAGGCGGGCCAGAATGGCCTGACCGGCGGCGGCACGGTTGTGCTCGTGATAGCTGACCAGGGGCTTTTTGATGTCAAAATGGTTCAGCAGCTTTACCGACACGCGGGTGTCCTCGGCGGCGATGAAGTCGGCGTTCTGCAGTGTTTCCAAGGCGCGGGGGGAGAAGTCCCCCAGGTTGCCGATGGGGGTGGCGACCAGATATAGTGTTCCGGGCATAGCGGTTACTCCTTGTCTCTGAAATAGGCGCGGCGCACGTCGGGAGACTCGCCGCCGTCCGGCAGCCGCAGCAGCAGGGGCGGCTCCACGGAGAGGCCGGGCTTTCCGCCCCGGCGGCATTCCAACAGCAGCAGGGAAGGGGCGCTCTGGGCGGTGTGCTGCACCATGCGCAGGCGCTTCGGCTCCAGACCGTGGGCCGCGGCAGCGGCCATCAGCGCCGCCAGGCGCTCCGGCCGGTACACCAGGCAGAAGCGGCCGCCCCATTGCAGCAGGCGCTCCGCCGCCGCGAAGATATCCTCCAGCGAGGCGGTCAACTCCGCACGGGCGCTGCCCCGCGCACCCTCCGCCACCGCGCCGGTGTGGGGCGCGAAGTAGGGCGGATTGGATACCGCCAGCTGAAACGCCCCGGCAGGCAGGGCGTCCCGCTGCCGCAGGTCAGCGCACAATGCCGTCATGGCAAGGCCGTTGACAGCGGCGTTGCGCACCAGCATTTCGCAGGCGTGGGCGTCCCGCTCGATGCCGGTCACCTGTAAAGACGGCTCTCTTGCCAGTAGCAGCATGCCCAGCAATCCCGCGCCCGCGCCCAGATCGCAGACCCGTTCGCCGCGGCGGGGCGCGGCGAAGCCGCCCAGCAAAAAGGAATCCGTGGAGGGCGGGAAGCACTGCTCATCATAATGATACCGCGGCCCACCGGGCCACAGCTGTTCCGTGCGCTCCATGACCAGCCCTCCTTTTCTAAACGCAGTATACCATATGTATGCCCTTCGGGCAAGACCCTGTAGGGGCCGGCGTCCCCGACGGCCCGTCCGCATAAAAAAACAGCCGGTGCGTCGCACCGACTGTTTTTCATGTACGGATTTTACTCAGCGGGATTGATAGCACCATTGGGGCAGGTGTCTGCGCAGGAACCGCAGTCCAGGCAAGCGCTGGCGTCGATCACGTACTGAGAATCGCCCTGGGAGATAGCGCCCACGGGACATGCATCTGCACAAGCGCCACAGCTGACGCAAGCGGAACCGATCTGATAAGCCATTTTGAGTACCTCCATTAAGATTTGTCAACGCTATTGTATCATGAAAATAAAAAAAAGCAAGACCTTTCTCACGGGATTTACGGCGAAAATTGTGGAAAGGGGTGAAATTGACACCATGGAGCCGGTGTGATAAAATTCAAAGAAAGAATCAAAAGGAGGATGTTCCATGGAATACACCTATGAATACTTTGAAAAAAGCGCCCGATATGTCCGGGAAAAGCTGGATTTTCAGCCAGAGATCGGCATCATTCTCGGCTCGTCCCTGGGCCCCTTTGCCGCCCAGGTGGAAAACCCGGTGGTGATCCCCTATGAGGACATCCCCAATTTCCTGCGCTCCACCGTGGCCACCCATGCCGGAAAGCTGATCTGCGGCACCATCAGCGGCAAAAAGGTGGTGTGCATGTCTGGCCGCTTCCACTCCTACGAGGGGTATGACTTCCCGCAGCTGACTGCGCCCATCCGCCTGTTCAAGCTGCTGGGCTGCCGTGCCGTGATCCTGACCAACGCCGCCGGCGGCGTGAACCTCGGTTACAAGCCCGGTGATATCATGATCATCAACGATCAGATCATGCTGCCGGGCTGCTCCCCCATGCGGGGCCCCAATATCCCGGAGTTCGGCCCCCGGTTCTTCGACGTGCAGAAAATGTACAGTCCCGAGCTGCGATCCATCGCCCGTGAGTGCGCCGAAGGCAGCGGCCTGACCTTCCACGAGGGCTGCTACTTCTTCATGCAGGGCCCTCAGTTCGAGACACCGGCGGAGATCCGCGCCATCCGCACGCTGGGCGGCGACGCCGTGGGTATGTCCACCGTGACCGAGGCGCTGACGGCGGCCCACTGCGGTATGCCCTGCCTGGGCTTCTCCGTCATCACCAACATGGCGGCGGGTATTCTGGATCAGCCCCTCACCGACGAGGAGGTCAACGAGGTGGGCCATCTGGTGGCCGACAACTTCAGCGCCTATCTGAAAAAGGTGCTGACAAGGATGTGAGAGCATGACCACATTACTGAAAAACGCCTGGGTCTATACGCCCGGCGGCGTGATCGAGGACGGCTTCGTGGCCGTTGACGGCGCGGTGATCACCTATGTGGGCGCTGCCCGTCCGGAGGGCGCCTTTGACTGTGAGAAGGACATGTCCGGCAAGCTGCTGCTGCCGGGGCTGGTGAACGCCCATACCCACGCCGCCATGACGCTGCTTCGGGGCGTTGGCACCGATCTTCCCTTGCAGAAGTGGTTGTTTGACAGCGTGTTCCCCGTGGAGGGCCGCATGACGGCGGAAGATATCCGGGCCGGTACGGCCCTGGCGCTGCTGGAGATGCTCGCCTGCGGCACCACCAGCTTTTCCGACATGTATTTCTTTCCCTGGGAGGCGGCGGAGCTGGTGCGGGATTGCGGCATCAAGGCCAACCTCTGCTATCCGGTGCAGGCCTTTGACCCGGCGGACACCTATGAAAAGAACGAAAGCGCCCGCAGGCTGGAGCGGCTTTACCGCGACTGGCACAACGCCGCCGGCGGCCGCATCCGGGTGGACGGCTGCCTTCACGCCGAGTATACCTGCAATCCCGACGTGGCGGCGGGGACGGCGGCCTGGAGCCGCCAAAGCGGTGTGCGGATGCACATCCATCTCAGCGAGACGAAGAGCGAGCACGACAGCTGTGTGGAGAAATACGGCAAGACCCCGGCGGCGTGGATGAACGATCTGGGGGTATTTGATGTACCCTGCGCCGCCGCCCACTGCGTGTGGGTGACGGAGGCGGATCGGGCGCTGCTGCGGCAAAAGGGCGTCAGCGTCGTCCACAATCCCACCAGCAACATGAAGCTGGGCAGCGGCTTTGCCCCGATCCCGGCGCTGTTGGCAGAGGGCGTCAATGTGGCGCTGGGCACGGACGGCGCGGCCAGCAACAACAACCTGAACATGCTGGAGGAGCTGCATCTGGCGGCCATCCTCCACAACGGCTGCCACCACGACGCGGCGCTGCTGCCGGCCGGTCAGGTGCTGGAGATGGCCACAGTCAACGGCGCAAAATTGCAGGGCCGCGGCGACACCGGCACGATCGAAATCGGGAAGCGGGCGGATATCATGGCCATCGACCTGAGCGCGCCCCACCTCTGCCCCCATCTGGACACGACGGGCCTTGCGGTATACAGCGCCCAGGCGGCCGATGTGTGCATGACCATGGTGGATGGCCGGGTGCTGTATGAAAACGGAGAATTTCTGACGCTGGACAAAGAGCGGGTGCTGTACGAGGCCCGTGCCGCCGCCAGGCGGCTGTACGGCGCTTGAAAGATAGGAGAGGATGTAGCATGGAAAGAGCGGACAAGGGCCTTGCCTTTATGATGCAGTACGAAAACGTGGCCTGGTACGACAGCGGCGAGGTGCGGATATTGGATCGCCGGGTGTATCCCCGGAGAGTGGAATTCGTCACTTGCCGCACCTATGAGGAGGTGACCCAGGCCCTGCGGGACATGGTGACCCAGTCCACCGGCCCCTTTACCGCCGCCGCCATGGGCATGGCGCTGGCGGCCTATCAGTGCCGCCATATGGCGGCGGCACAGCAGGTGGCGTATCTGGAGCGGGCCATGGACACCATATCCCACGCCCGGCCCACCACGGTGGGGCGGATGCAGCTGATCTGCGGCGGCTGCCTGGAGGCTGCCAGAGCCGCCATTGAAAAGGGTGTACCGGATGTGGCGCTGGCCATCCGGGACTATACCGTGGCCACCAATAACCGCCGCTATAACCGGGTGGGCCAGATGGCAAAGCATCTGGTGGATAAGTTCCCCGACAACGGCACCGTCATGACCCAGTGCTTCGGTGAGACCATCGTTGCCATGATGCTGAAGGAGTGCCGGGAGCGGGGCAAGACCATCCGGCTGTTCTGCCCGGAGACCCGCCCCTATTTTCAGGGCGCACGGCTGACGGCCACCGTGTGTCACGACATGGGCTTTGATGTGACGGTCATCACCGATAATATGCCCGCCTATGTGATGCAGCGGGAGCATGTGGATGTGTTTACCTGTGCCGCCGACGCCATCTGCTGCGACGGCTATGTGGCCAACAAGGTGGGCACCTTCCAGATCTCCATTGCCGCCAACTATCTGGGCGTGCCGGTGTACATCAGCGGCATTCCCGACAAGGGGCATCCCACGGTGGACACCGTCCACATCGAGATGCGGAATCCGCAGGATACGCTGGAGGCTATGGGGGTCAAGACCGCCGCCGACGGGGTCAAGGGCTATTATCCCGCCTTCGACATCACGCCGCCCCAGCTGATCACCGGCGTGGTGACGGATCTGGGCATCTATTCCCCCTATGAGCTGCAAAAGTATCTGGAAGTCAGCGAATTGGGCCCCTATGAAATGGTGATCTGAGATACAAAACAATCGTTTAATAATCGAAAGAGGCGATAAAATGGAGTATTCCCACAAGGAGCTGCGGCAGGAAATGGTGGATGTGTGCCTGGAATCCCTTCATGAGGGGCTGTTCACCGGCACCAGCGGCAATCTCAGCGTGGCGCTGGCGGACGGCACCATGCTGATCACCCCTACCTCAGTGCGCTATACGGTGATGCGGCCTATGGATATCGTCCGGTGCGATCTGGACGGCAATGTGCTGGAGGGGGAGCTGCGGCCCTCCAGCGAGTGGCGGATGCACGCCGCCATCTATCGGGCCTATCCGGAGCATAAGGCCATCTTCCATACCCATTCCCCCTATGCCACGGCCTTTGCCGTGGTGCATAAGCCCATCCCCGCCGTGCTGATCGAGACGCAGATGTTCCTGGGCGGAGACATCCGCTGCGCCGAATATGCCACCCCCGGCACCTTTGCCGTGGGGGAGAACGCGGTGCCCTGCCTGAAGGATGGCCGGGGCGGCTGCCTGCTGAACAATCACGGTGTGCTGGCGGTGGGCAGGGATCTGAACGAGGCCCGCACCCGCGCCCAGTACATCGAGGACAGCGCCCGAATCTATCACTATGCCCTCCAAATCGGAGAGCCAGTGGTGCTGGGGAAGCTGTAACGGGCAGCAATTTAAGCCTCCCTTGTGTAAAGGCACCCCAGTGCTCACACTGGGGCGTGCACAGCTGAGGTGGCAACGCGAAGCGTTGACGGAGGGATTGTCCCAATACGGTTTATCCCCTCAGTCGGGGCGTTAAGAAAACATGCCGGTGGCATGTTTTTAGTCCCGATCTCGGCGGCTATGCCGCCGTAGTTGACAGCTCCCCTTGCAACAAGGGGAGCCTTTGTCCTACAGCAATAAAAGGATATCCGTGCCTTTTGGCACGGATATCCTTTTTTAAACAATTATTTACTTACGCGATTCCGGCCCAGGTGGCCAGAATTCCCACCACCTCGCGGCAGGCGTAGCCGGGGCCGAGGAACCACGGGCTGAAGCATCCGGCGGACCGGGCTTCCAGCCCCGCCTCGCGGGCGAACAGCTGGCCCCGGTACTGGTGGAAGTTGTCGCTGGCGATGACCACATGGGTGTCAAGGCCGTTTGCCCGGATGATCTCCGCGGCGAACAGCAGATTCTCACGGGTGTCGAAGGACTTCTCCTCGGCGTAGACCCGCTCCGGAGCGATGCCCATATCCGTCAGTACCTGCGCGGCACAGCCGCCCTCGGTCAGCGTTTCGCTGGTGCGGTCCAGTCCGCCGGTGGTGACGCAGACCGCGTCCGGATGGGCCGTCAGATAGTCGTAGGCGGCCTCGATGCGGCCTTGCAGCATCATGCTGGGCCTGCCGTTGTAGACCTGACAGCCCAGCAGTACCACCGTTCCCGGCGCGTTATCGCTGGTGGGACGATCCGCCGCTGCCAGCCCCATGACGGTCAGCACCGCGATGGCCACCGCCAGCACCACGCTGACGCCGGAGATCAGGACGGCCTTCAGCCACTTGGGGAAGTGGCGGAAGAAACCGGGAAAGAAGCACCGCGCCGCCGCCAGCAGCAGCAGCGCCGCCGGCCAGTACATGCCGATGTGGTGGACGCCGATGGCCAGCGGCATCAGGAAATACACGACGCCCAGCAGGGAAAGGGTGCCAAGGATAGGTAACAGCATAGGTTTCAGTTCTCCGCGATGTGATTGGCGATGCGCTGCATGATCATGTCCAGCGCCACCAGATTGTGGCCGCCCTCCAGCACGATGATGTCGGCATACTTGCGGGTGGGTTCCACGAACTGCTCATGCATGGGCTTGACGGTGGTGAGATACTGGGTCACCACCGACTCCAGCGAGCGGCCCCGCTCCTCCACGTCCCGCAGGGCGCGGCGCAGGATGCGCACGTCGGCGTCGGTCTCCACAAAGATCTTGATGTCCAGCAGATCCCGCAGGGCCTTGTTCTGGAAGATCAGGATGCCCTCCACGATCACCACCTTGGTGGGCTTGATCTCCACCGTCTCCTCGGTGCGGTTGTGGATGGCGTAGTCGTACACGGGGCAATAGATGGTCTCGCCCCGCTTCAGAGCCTTCAGATGTTCGATCATCAGGTCGGTGTCAAAGGCGTCGGGATGGTCGTAATTCTGGCGGCACCGCTCCTCGAAGGAGCAGTCCTGGCGCTTATAATAGTTGTCATGATGGACCACGCTGATGTCATTGCCGAAGCGCTGGGCCAGATGCTCGGTCAGTGTGGTTTTGCCGGAGCCGGTGCCGCCGGCGATGCCGATGAAGATGGTGCTCATAGGGGTCCCTCCCTTGTATTGTTCCTCTTTATTATAGAAACTCAACAGGTGAAAAGCAAGAAAATATGTAAAAAAATGATGAATTTCCAGCATTTTCAGTTGACGGGACTATTGCTTTTGGGGTATGATAGCTAAGTATTATCAAGAGTATGTCCTTTGGAGGGAATGGAAAGCATGAGTCTGATCAAGTGTAATAAATGCGGGGAAATGTTCTCCGACAGCTATAAGAGTTGCCCTTTCTGCGCGGAAGACGAGGAATATTATAACGGCAAGGTAAAGAAGCGGGGCCATCGCCAGATGGAGCAGAAGAAAAAAGCGCCCAGCATCGTGGGGCCTGTTCTGGTAGTCGTTGTGGTGTTGCTGATCGCCGTTCTGGTGTGGGCCTTTGCCGGCGATACGGTGAAAGGCTGGTTCGGCGGCAATCAGGAACCGGCCAACGATCCCAACCCCGGCACCGTCCAGCAGGATCCTGTCACCCCGCCGGATACAACGACTGACGAGCCTACTGTCAAGGAGCTGGCGCTGGATCATACCACGCTGCTGCTGGCGCCCGGCGAAACCGGAAAGCTGACCGCCTCCGGCGGCGCTGAGGAAGGCTACAGCTGGATCACCAATGACTCCGGTGTGGCCAAGGTGGATACCGACGGCACCGTCACCGCCGTGGCCGAGGGTACGGCCATGATCACCGTTACCTGCGGCGACGAGAGCGCGGCCTGCGCCGTCACCGTCCAGAAGAAGGCGGACACCAATACGGATACAAACACCAACACGAATACGAACACCAATACGAACACGAACACGAATACCAATACGAATACGAACACCAATACCAACACCAGCACGTCCCTGAAGAATCTGAAGATCAAGACCATGTACGGCACGGAGCTGGGCAAGAATCCCGACGGTCAGTTCGATATGACCATCAATAAGAACGATCCTCCCTGCGAGCTGACGCTGGAGGGCGTGACCGGTACCGCCACATGGAAGAGCTCCAACACCAATGTGGTGAAGGTCTCCTCTGACGGTACGCTGGAGCGTGTGGGCTCCGGTACGGCCACCGTTACCATCACCATCGGCAGCGCCACGGCGGAGATCCTTGTCCGCGTCAACTGACCACGAATACGACCTTGAAAAGCAGCGGCAGCGCCGCTGCTTTTCTTTCATTTGATAAAAAGGGTACACCCTTTTTATCAAAAAAGATTTCGCTCCGACCCGCATTCGTCCGTACACATTGTGTACGGACGAACACTCTCTCCGCGCAGAGTGTTTTTCGCCACGTACACGCCGCGGCGAAAAACGATTCAAAAGGTTCGTCGCCATGGCGGGCGACGAATTCTGCGAAGCTTTTGTACACGTTGTTGATTCTCTTCCCCCGCCTTGTCAAACCATAGGCCCTGTGGTATAATCAAAACTGGAGAATTGTCGACAGAGAAGGAATCTATCATATATGACCACACAGGATTACCGTACCCGCAGTCCGCTGCGGATCTTCTTGAGCTATTTCAAGCCCCATTGGAAACTGTTTACGCTGGATATCAGCTGCGCCATCCTGATCGCCATGGTGGATCTGGCCTTTCCGCTGATCAGCCGCGCGGCGCTGTACCAGTGGCTGCCGGAGAAAAATTACCGTGTGTTTTTCACGGTGATGATCATCGTGGCGCTGGCCTTTGTGCTGCGGGCGGGGCTTTACTATATCGTCACCTACTGGGGCCATACCTTCGGCATCCGGGTGGAGGCGGATATCCGCCGGGATCTGTTCCATCATATGCAGACGCTGGGCTTTGATTTCTATGACCGCAACCGTACCGGCCAGCTGATGAGCCGCCTGACCACCGATCTTTTCGAGCTGACGGAGCTGGCCCACCACGGGCCGGAGGATCTGACCATCTCCATCATCACCATCGTGGGTGCGCTGGCGGTGATGTTCCGTATCGAGTGGCGCATGGCACTGATCGTCATGGCCATCATTCCGGTGTTTCTGGTGGTACTGATGCTGCTGCGGGGCGGCATGAGCCGCGCTTCCGTGGCGGCCAAGCAGAAGACCGGCGCCATCAACGCCGAGATCGAATCCGGTCTCAGCGGCATCCGCACGGTGAAGGCCTTCGGCAACGAGACCATCCAGCAGCAGCGGTTCGACTGCGCCAACGAGACCTTCAAGACCGCCAAGCGGGGCTTTCATAAGGAGATGGGGCGCTTCAACGCCACTATGGAGCTGTTCGTCACGGTGCTGAACGTGACGGTCATTGCCGGCGGCGGCTGGCTGATGATGGGCGGCCGGATGGACTACGTTGACCTTATCACCTTCAGCCTATATATCACCACCTTCATCACGCCGGTGCGAAAGCTGGCCAACTTTGCCGAGATGTTTTCCAACGGCTTCGCGGGCCTGCACCGGTTTATCGAGCTGATGGGCACCGATCCCACCATTGCCGACGCGGAGGACGCATGCGCCATGCCCAGCGTCCGGGGCAGTATCGATGTAAAGGACGTCAGCTTTACCTACGACGGCGCGGACGAGGTGCTCCACGATGTGACACTGCATGTGGCGCAGGGCGAGACGGTGGCGGTGGTCGGCCCCTCCGGCGGCGGAAAGTCCACCCTCTGCCAGCTGATCCCGCGATTCTACGACGTGACCGGGGGCGAGATCGACATCGACGGCGTGGATGTGCGCCATATCCGGCTGGATGATCTGCGCCGGGCCGTGGGCGTGGTGCAGCAGGACGTGTTCCTGTTTGCCGATACCGTGCGGGAGAACATCCGCTATGGCCGTCCCGATGCCACTGACGGGGAGGTAGAGGCCGCCGCCCGCCGTGCCGAGATCTACGACGACATCATGGCCATGCCCCAGGGGTTCGACACCTATGTGGGCGAGCGGGGCACGCTGCTGTCCGGCGGCCAGAAGCAGCGTGTGGCCATTGCCCGCGTATTTTTGAAGGACCCGCCCATTTTGATCCTGGACGAGGCCACCTCGGCGCTGGACAGCGTCACCGAGGCGAAGATCCAGCATGCCCTTGACATGCTGGCCAAGGGCCGCACCACGCTGATCATTGCCCACCGGCTCAGCACCATCCGCAGCGCCCACCGTATTCTGGTGGTGCAGGAGGGGCGCATCGCCGAGCAGGGCAGTCATGAGGAATTATTGGAAAAGCAGGGCGCTTACGCCCGGCTGTATCATACACAGAATTTGGGGGAATTGCGATGAAACAGGAGAAAATTGACCGCATCAACGAGCTGGCCCGCAAGGCCAAGGCCGACGGCCTGACCGTCGAGGAGGAGGCCGAGCGGGAGGCCTTGCGGCTGGAGTATAAGGAGGCCATTCTGGGCAGCCTGCGCAGCCATCTGGAAAACACATGGATCGTGGACGAGAAGGGCAACAAGCGGAAGCTGAAACCCAGGGGGGAGAAATAATGGACTATCATGAGGACTACAAGCCGCAGCGGCAGCCCAACCGCGGCGGTAAAAACGGCAATGACTTCGGCGCGTGGCTGCTGATCGGCATTATGTTCCTGGTGGCGTGGCCGGTGGGTCTGATCCTGCTGATCAAAAAGCTGACCGACAACCCGCAGAAGCTCAAAAAGGCGGCCTCTGCCACGGCGGCCCACATCCGCGCGAAGGCGGAGGAGCAGAAGCAGACAACGGCCCAGAAGACACCGCAGCAAAAGACCGGCGCTGTCAAGAAGGTCACGCAGACGCCGCAGCCCTCCGCGAAAGGGGCCAGAGCGCTGAAATTCATCGGCATCGCTCTGGCGGCGCTGGGCGTCGCGGCCATGATGAGTGCGGTTTACAATGACCTGAGCTATGCCGTCAATTATCACGAGTGGTGGTACTTCCTGCGGCAGCTGTTCTATCCTACGGGATTGCTGGCGGGCGGCCTTGCCCTGCTGAGCGGCGGCGCCATCATGAGCCGCAGGATGCGCCGCTACGCTAAGTATCTGGCCTGCGCCGGTCAACGGGACGCTATCCCGCTGGCTCATCTGATGAAAGCCGCCGACGTGGGGGAGAGCAAGGCCGAGCGGGATCTGGAGGTCATGGTGGAAAAGGGCATGTGGGGCCCCGACGCCTATCTGGACCGGGGCAACGACATGCTGTTCCGCTCGCAGGATGCGGCCAACGCCTACTTTGCCGAGCACCGCGCCGCCAGCGCCAGGCAGACGGCGCAGTCCGCCGCCGTGCCGGAGGCCCAGGGTGACGAGGGGACGCTGGAGGCCATCCGCCGGGCCAACGACCGCATTGACGATCCGGTGCTCAGCGCCAAGATCGACCGGCTGGAGACCATCACCTGCCAGATCTTTAAGGTCATTCAGGAGGAGCCCGCCAAGAAAGCCAAGGCCAGCACCTTCCTGAACTATTACCTGCCCACCACACAGAAGCTGCTGGACAGCTACGCCGACTTTGAGGAGGCGGGCATCAGCGGCCAGAATCTGGATCAGGCCAAGGCCCGCATCCAGGAGACCATGGACAACATCATTGCCGGGTTCGAGCACCAGCTGGATGAGCTGTACCGGGACGCTGCCATGGACATCGACAGCGATATCCGCGTCATGGAGACCATGCTGAAGCGGGATACCTCCACTGTGGCTGACGATTTCGGCCTGGACGGCGGCACCGCCGTGCAGATGCCCGGCACGGAAGTGGAATGAGAGAGGGAGGACTTCTATGAAGGTTTGGCGGATCATTGGGGCGATCTTCGTGACGCTGGTGGCCTCATGGGTCGGATTGATCATCGGCGACAGGCTGTTGGCGGGTACCACCGGACTTGCCATCGTGTTTGCCATCTGCTCCATGGGCGCGTTTATCATCGCCTTCTGCGGCAGGGATGAGTAAGGAAGTATTGTCCTTTGCGGCGGCAGGACGGATGCTGGACAGCGGCCGGAGCGATCCGTTTCTCCGTGAGCTGAGAGAGGCGGAGGAGAACCAGCTGCATATCACCATTTGTGACGCGCCGTGGAAGCACTATCGCATCAGCACACAGAACCAGATCATTGACGTGATTGCGCAAACGGAGCCGAAGGTGTACCGGTAAATACATAAAACCAGCCGTGACTTCAACGCAGTCACGGCTGGTTTTTCGTATCCTATACCCTCGCCGGGGTCTGCTGCGCATCCTCCGGGCAGCCCGCCTGCCGGAATACCGACAGCGCCACGCCCAGCAGCGCCAGATCAATGACCGTGAACATACTGCCCTCCACGAAGGGGAAGTGCGTGCTCCACAGCGGCAGGCCGCAGCTGGAGATCACGCTCAGCAGGAAACACCCGCCGATGGTCAGCCCTGCCGTCACGGCCAGTATGCCGCCTGTGCTGCGGCAGCGCTTCACGCACCGAAGGCCCACCAGCACCAGCAGCGCGCAGAACACGCCGCACAGCAGCAGGAAGGGGATCCACCCCAGCGTGCAGATCACCTTCGTCAGCGGGAAGCTGGTACTGTCGCAGACCACCAGATAGACCGGATCACGCTGGCCGATATCGGCGCAGCCGTTGCCCCACAGCACCGCCTTGTCCAGCGCGGCCCGCAGGGCGTACAGGGCATAGCCGTCAGAGGTGGAAGTGGATGTGTAGCGTTCGATCCTGCGTAGCGACGCGGCCAGAAACAGCCCCAGCGTCACGCCGCCGCCAGCCAATACCAGCAGCCGCGCGGCGGTTTTATGTACCGGCCACCAGTTCTGCCGGATGCCGTACAGCAGCGTGACGCAGCCGCAGATCACCGTCAGCAGCAGACCGGTTATCGAGGGCGCAAGACTGGCGAAAACGCACAGGGGCGCGTAGGCAAGAACGGCCAGCCAAAAGCCCCACCGTTTGCCCCGCAGGGCGCAGGCTGCCAGCGCCCCTGCCATGGGAAAGAGCAGCGTCAGATACACGCTGTATCGCCATCCGCCCACGGCAACGCCGCTTTGGCCGGTCAGCGCGCAGAACACCTCCAGCGCCAGACTGGCCAGCACCACGCCGCCGTAGAGCCACCACGCATACCGCAGCAGCTTCCGGTAGTCGAAGAAGTAGAGCGCCGCCATCAGCACAAGGCCGACCCCCATGCCCGCCAGCGAACGGATGGAGGAGGTGTGGTTCACATTGATGCGGATCAGCATGCCGCATACCGCTAACACCGCCGCCAGTGCCAGCGGCGCGTATTGGGGACGGGGCCGGTGTACCGCGTCCAGCTGCTGCCCCACCTGTACCGGGTCGCCCATTTGCCGCACCGTCTCCACCTCGGCGGAGGTCTCGTCCATGCCCTCCGCCAGACAGGCGTCCCGCTGCTCCTCCAGATGGCCCATCAGCTCCCGCCGCAGAGCGGGCCGTACCCGCGCCCAGCGGATCTGCTCATCCACCTGCGCAAGATAGCCGTCAAACCGCTCCGACACAGTGAGCACCTCCCTCCAGCACCTTCGTCACAGCGGCGGCGTAGCTGCGCCATTCCGCCTCCTTTTTGCCCAGCGCCTCCCGGCCGGAGCCGGTCAGATGATAGTACCGCCGGGTGCGGCCGCCTGCCGCCGGTTCCTCCCGGGCCGTCACCCAGCCCTCCTGCTCCAGGGCGTGCAGCAGGGGATACAGCGTGCCGGACTTCAGGTCGAAGGTGTGATCCGACCGGCGGCGCAGCTCCTCGATCATCTGATAGCCGTACATGTCCTGCTGCTCCAGCAGCTTCATCAGCAGCAGCTTTGTGCTGCCAGAGGTCAGCGTCTTGTCAAATTCCATGGTGGCCCTCCGTGTTGTGTAGAGTAACTACATATGTAGGTTGACTACATAATAACCGAGGGCATTTCATTTGTCAAGAGAAAACTTTTCATGCGGCGCGGCAGACCGCTATTTTGAGCGCATCTAAGCAGGAGCGGCACGCCAACGGCGCACCGCTCCTGCTTAGATGTATGGAATTAGGGGAGAGAAAAGAAATGGTGTAATAAGTTTACGCGGCGGCGTGAACGCTGCGGCGGGCATTGCGCTCCTCGTAGTCCAGCTCCAGCAGACCGGCCTTACCGGCAGCCCAGGCGGCTACGGCGCCGAACACCACAGGCAGGTAGTAACCAGCCTGACGGATAGGCTCGTCAGCCGCGGTCATCAGGAAAGCGGTGGCAACCACCAGCACGAGAGAAACGATAGCGGTCAGGACGTAATTATTGAAGTTCTTCATGGTAAATTCCTCCTTGAAGTTTTATGATATCTTGGTATTTTTGGGTTCCTTTGTCTTTATGACTATATCGTAGAATATTTAACAGGAAAAGTAAAGCTATAGAATGTGATAGAGGATATCAGTAATACTGCCAGCAAAAAGCGCGTGACTGACGACCGGAGCCTTGAGGTCATTATTCTTTAATTAGGCATATTTGCCTTGCAAAAATGCCCTGATTGCGCTATGATTTTCTTGAGGTGATCGTATGGAACTGCGGGTCTTGCGCTATTTTCTCGCCGTGGCGCGGGAGGAAAATATCACAAAGGCGGCGGCGCTGCTCCATGTGACGCAGCCCACACTTTCCCGCCAGCTCATGCAGCTGGAGGACGAACTGGGCGTCAAGCTGTTCCGCCGCAGCCAGTATCGGGTGGTGCTGACGGAGGACGGGATGCTGCTGCGCCGCCGCGCCCAGGAGATCGTGGAGCTGGCGGACAAGGCGGAGCGGGAATTGCAGCACACGGAGACGGAGCTGACCGGCGAGATCGCCATCGGCTGCGGCGAGACCGCCGCCATGACGTTTCTTTCGGAGCATATCCGGGCGTTCCGCAGGCAGCATCCGCTGCTGATCAGCGGGCGTGAGAGCGTCCGCAACGAGCTGGCGGGTTGGTTTGGCGATACCTATGAAAAGATCGAGGTAGCCGCCACCTTTAACCTGATCCTGAACGCCGCCAATATGGTGAAAAACGGCGTCGGTGCGGCGCTGTGCTATGATTTCGGCAATCTCTCCGATGCGCTGATCTTTGTGCCGCTTTTCCCGAAGCTGGAGACGGGAACAGTGCTGGCGTGGAAAAAGGATCAGGCATATTCTTCGGCGGCAAAGCAGTTTCTGGACGACATCAAAAATACACTTTAGGCATTTTTGGTCCCTCAAAACAGGTGTTCGACATATGGCATAAAAGAGTATAAAATACAGACATCCTGTTTGGATGCCTGTATTTTATTTATTTTAGGAGCGAGGGCTTTGACAAAGGAAGAAGCCAGCCGCCGCTACCGTATCCCACCCCACATTCTGGACGAATATGAAAGCTGGGGATTGTGCGGCGTGGTGAAAAAGGTGATGGGTGCGTGGCAGTACGATGACGAGGATCTGGAGCGGCTCAGCACCATCATGACGCTGCATGACATCGGCTTTACCGCCGAAGAAGTGGAGACCTATATGCGTCTGCTGCTGGAGCAGCCGGACAGCGACAAAAAACGGCTGCGGATGATGGAGGAAAAACGGAAGGCGACGCTGGAGGAGATCCACTTTCATGAGCGGCAGCTTCAGCGGCTGGACTATCTGCGCCATGAAATTCAAAAAGAAAAAGGAGTGTGACCACATGAAAAAGCTGTTTTCCCTGCTGCTGGCTGCGGCCATGCTGCTGACGCTGGCGGCCTGCGGTACGGCAAACACCGGCGGCACCGTTGATGAACCGAAAAACAATACCGCCGCGGACACCGCCGATCCCGCGCCTGATGATACCACCCCGGAAAGCACCGGCGGCAAGGTACTGGTGGCCTATTTCTCCGCCACCGGCCATACCAAGACTATCGCGGAGTACCTGCAAACGGCGCTGGACGCCGACCTCTATGAGATCGTGCCGCAGGAGCCCTACACCGCCGACGATCTGGACTACAACACTGACGGCTGCCGGGCCAACCGGGAGCAGAACGACGATTCCGCCCGCCCCGCTATCTCCGGCGGCGTGGAGGATATGGCCGGGTATGACGTGGTGTTTATCGGCTATCCCATCTGGTGGTATCAGGCCCCGCGTATTATCGAGACCTTTCTGGAGAGTTATGACTTCTCCGGCAAGACCGTTATCCCCTTTGCCACCTCCGGCGGCAGCGGCATGGGTGGAGAGGATATCCTGAAAGCCGCCTGCTCCAAGGAGACCAAGTGGCTGCCCGGCAAGCGCCTCAGCAGCCGCGAGAGCGCCGTCTCCGTGCAGAAATGGGTGGAGAGCCTGGGCCTGTAAAGTGTAAGTGTAGAGTAACCCTCCGGTGAAATGAGCAGGCTGCATCAGACAGTTAACAGACACAACGGGATGATCTGCTGTGTCTGTTCTTGTATCATTTAATCTCGTGTGATAAGATAGAGACAGATCGATAAATAAGAATTTGTCTTGGGAGATTTACAGAAGCTTCTATCTAATTTGTCAAGCAGATTTCATGGCGCAGCATCCCTTGCCTCTCCCTTTGGGAGAGGTGGCCGAGCGCAGCGAGGACGGAGAGGGGCAACAATGACTATACCAAAAGAAAACACCCAATTAGAAAATGCCCGGCGTCTTCGCAGGGAGATGACATCCCATGAACGTAAGCTCTGGTATCTTTTTCTGCGCAAATATCCAGTAAAGATCTACAAACAGCGGATCATCGGCAGATTCATCGTAGATTTTTACTGTGCTTCGGCCAGACTGGTCATTGAGTTGGATGGATCTCAACATTATGAACCACAGGGGCTTGCTTATGATGCTGAACGTTCTCAATTTCTGACGGCTCTTGGTTTGGAGGCTTTGCGATTCTCCAACCGAGATATCGACAGGGATTTTCGTGGTGTGTGCACACAAATTGATTTTATCATTCAAAAAAGGCTGCAAGCCCCTCTCAGTCACCTGCGGTGACAGCCCTCCCAAAGGGAGAGCCAAGGACCTGTACCCCGTTACATAGCATGTTGGCATGAACTGTTTTACGACCACCCATTAAAACCGGAGGGGTTGCTTTTTGGTTTGTTACGGCTGCGGTCTGATCTCCACCGTCCGGCCGCCCAGATTTTCATAGACCCGGTAGGAAACGGAGAGAACCGTGCGCCCCTGAGAGGCTTGCCGCAGGGCTTCCAGCACCCGCGCCTCGGTCTCCGCGTCCAGATTGGCGGTGATCTCGTCCAACAGCAGCACGGCGGGGTCTGCCGCTGCGGCCCGGGCGATGGACAGCAGCTGCCACTCACCCTGAGAGAACATGCCGTCCGTACACACGGTATCATAGCCCTCCGGCAGCGCCCGGATGGCATCGTCGATCTCCGCCAGCTTTGCCGCGTTTTGCGCCATTTCACAGGTGATCTGGGGGTCGTTGAGGGTGATCTGATCCAGTACCGTTCCCGGCACGCGGGAGAAGTGCTGCTCCACACAGCTGATGCAGGCGCGCCGCTCTCCATCCGGAATGGCGGAAACGTCCACGCCGCCGATGGAGACCGTACCGCTCTGGGGCGGATAGAGCCCCAGCAGCTTGAACACTGTGCTTTTCCCGCGCCCGTCCGGCCCACCAGCGTGACCTGCTCGCCCTGCTTTACGGTCAGGGAGAGATCCTTCAGTACACATCTTTCTCCATAGCCGAAGGTCACATGAGAGAGTACCACGTCGCCCCGTGCCGCGCCTTCCCGCGCCCGGGGGATGGTGCGCTCCGGCTGGGCAAGAAACGCGTCGATCCGCTTGACGCCCGCCATAGCCGACTGGATGGTCTGGATCTCCATACCGAGGCTTTCGATGGGGGCGAAAATGCGGGAGATGTAGTTGATCACCGTCACCGAGGTGCCTACCGACATACCGAACAGGGTCAGTATCTCCGCTTTGCCGGAGGCGGAGAGCAGCATGACAACGCCCACCACTACGGCGTTCAGCAGCAGCACCACCGGCGAATAGACCGCGTCATAGAAGTTGGTGCGCTCCATGGCGGCATAGCCGTCACCGATGCGCCGGTCATAGCGGCGCTCCATATAGTCCTCGATCCCCAGCGCCCGGATGGTACGGATATTGTGCAGCGTTTCCGGCACCTGTCCGGACACGGCGGCAACGGCGCGGCGGTTGTCCAGCTGCGCCGCCAGCATCCGCTTCTGCATATGGCGGGTGAACACTGCGAACAGCGGCAGCACCAGCAGCAGGATCAGCGCGAGACCGGTGTTCTTCACGGCAATCACCGCCATGATGGAGACGATGCGGCAGGCATCCGCCACCATGCTGATGATACCGGAGGTGAACAGCGCCTCCACGGTGTCCACATCGCCGGAAAAACGGGCGGCCACCTCACCGGGGTTCTGCTCCGCCAGCGTACCGGCGGGCAGCCGCGTCAGCTTCTGGGACATTTCCGAGCGCAGCGCGTGGGTCATTTTCTGCCCGAACAGCACCAGCAGACTCTCCTGTGCTGAAGAGAACAGACCCTCCAGCGCAAGGCTGCCGAAGTACAGCAGCACCGCGAGAAATGTCAGTGGGATGCCGCCCGTCAGCCGGTCGATGACGCGCCCCAACAGCAGCGGCGGCAGCAGAGATGCCGCAACTGACGCCGCCACACACAGAAGCGTACCCGCAGTCAGCAGATGGTGCGACCTTGCCGCCATTCCAATGGCTGCAAACACGCCGTTTTGCGTTTTCTTCATGCCTGCTTACCTCCCGTCTGGCTTTCATACAGCTGGCGATACACCGGTTCAGACGCCATTAAATCCGCATGGGTGCCGACGGCGGTTTTGCCGTCCTCTATGAAAATCACCTTCTGCAGCTGGGGGAAGTGGTACAGCCGGTGGGAGATCAGGAACACCACCTTATCCTTGGCGTAAGCCTGCAAATTCGCAAATACCGTGTCCTCGGTATTGCGATCCAGGGCGGAGAAGGGGTCGTCCAGCACCAGAACCGGCCGGGGATGGGCCAGGGTACGGGCCAGCGCCAGCCGCTGGGCCTGCCCGCCGGACAGGCGGGTGCCGCTGCTGCCAATGACGGTGTCGGCCCCATTTTCCATGGCCGACACTTCCTCTTGCAGCGCCACAGCGGCC
This sequence comes from uncultured Oscillospiraceae bacterium, assembly GCA_934597345.1. GTDB lineage: Bacteria > Bacillota > Clostridia > Oscillospirales > Oscillospiraceae > Vescimonas. Next base: position 47,498 of record CAKTRJ010000007.1, on the reverse strand, counting down.
AAATACGGCATGGCGTCCTGTTCGTCGCCGCAGAGGACATTGCTGCGGATGGTGTCGGTGCTCAGCTCCGGGTCGTGGCCCAGATAGCCTACGGTGGCGGCGATCTGCCGGGGGGTCAGGGCGGAAAATTCCTTCTGCCCGAATTTTGCCGAGCCGCCATAGGGCACTTCGCACAGGAACACCCGCCCAAAGGTGGATTTGCCGCAGGCCACCGGCCCGGTGACGCCGATGATATCGCCGAGGTGGGCCGTCAGCGTCAGGCCAGAGAACACCGGCTCGTCCCCATAGGCGAAGGACAGGTTTTCCAGCGTCACGTCGGCAGGGGTCGGAATGGTCAGCGGCTCCAGTGTTTCCGGCGTTTTCATCAGCGGCCTGATGCGCTTCGACGACACCTCCGCCTTCTGCACGGCGTTGAACAGCTTGGCCACCTTGGAGGATTTTACCGTCAGTTTGGTGAAGCAGGAAAGGAACGTGGTGAAGGCCGCGATATCCCAGGTGTTCCAGCCTGTTCCCAGCACGTTTTTCGCGCCGAACCACAGGATGAACAGGGTGCCCGCGCCCGATACGGCCAGATACAGCGGCGGCAGGGCCGACTGCCACACGTTGCTGCGCACAGCGGTTTTTTCATAGGTATCCAGCGCACCCTCGTACCGCGCCTCACGGGCGCTCTCGCAGCCGTAGATGCGGTAGGTCACGGCGTTCTGGGCGCGATCCAGCGTGGCCGTGCTAAGGGCGCCCGCCGCCTTTTTATAGGCGGCGCCCGCCCGCTGCACCGGCTTTTTCATCCATGCCGCACAGAAGTAGGACACCGGTGTAAACAGCAGGCTCAGCAGTGCCAGCCGCCAGTCGTACACCAGCAGCATCACGGCATAACCGGCCAGGGCCACGCCGGTATCGAAAACCTCGGTGGTGAATTTCCGCATGCCCTCCACGCAGTCGTCCACGTCGGAGATGGCCTTGGTCATCAGCTCGCCCGCGCCCTCCTGCTCCAGAGAGGCCCGGCTCTGCCGCACCAGATTGGCGTACAGGATGCCCTTCATCCGGCGGTTGATGTTGTTGGCAAAGCGGCGGACATAGAACCGCTTGATGAACCGCGCCGCCTGCACCAGCAGCGTCACGGCAATGTAGGCCAGCACCAGCACCGCCATCTGGGCGGCGGTCGCGCTGCCGCCCAGAATATCGGCAAGGCACTGGGCCAGCCGTCCCTCGAACCACGGCGCGGCCAGCAGACCCACGTTATAGATCAGGCCGGAGACCGTCACAAGAGCCAGCGGCAGCCATTCCGCACGGAAATAGGAGCCGATCTGATCCGGGCGGAACGTCTTGTCATGCTTCATCGTTCGCTTCACCTTCCACGGCCTTTTGAAAGTGCGGGAAGCCCGCGCGGCGCTCCCTCTTGGACACTGTGTACAGCTTGTCCAGCGCCGCCGCGAAGGCGGCGGCCTCCTCCGGGGACAGGGCACTGGTCAGATACTCGTAAAAAGCCGCTTCGATCTCCGCCTTGGAGGACTTCAGGCTCTCCGCCTTTTCCGTGGGGTACAGCAGCTGGCTGCGCCGGTCGTTGGGGGCGTTTCTGCGGACGAGATACCCCTTGGCTTCCAGATTCTTCGTCCGTCGGGCGATGGCGGCCTTGTCGGCGTGGAGAAGTTCCGCCAGCGCCGCCTGCGTGCAGCCGGGATTGTGGCGCAGCGCGTGGATCAGGTCGATCTCCGCCGTGCCTACGTCCTTTTCCCGCAGCGTCCGCAGCACCAGCTTTTCCGCTTCGCGGGCGATTTTTGTGATCTTCCGTTCTGTAATATCCATAGCCACCTCCGATTCACAGAGAAAGTTGTAGATACATCGTTGTATGTACAACTATTATAAAGCATTTTCTCTGCTTGTCAAGAAAAAGAACCCGACCGGGAGCCTTTTTGGAAGGCTCCCGGTCAGGTTTATAAAGAAGTATTACGCCCGGGGAAGGGTGATATCGGCGCGGAACAGATCACCGTCGATGGACAGGGCAAACGTGCCGTTCATAAGACGCACCAGACTTCCGGCGATGGAGAGGCCCAGACCGCTGCCCTCAGTATGGCGGGAGGCGTCGCCCCGGACAAAGCGCTCCATCAGCTCATCGGGGGAGATGTTCAGCTCGGCCCGGGAGACATTCTTGAAGCTGATGGTGACCGTCTCCGCGTCGCTGGATGCCACGACGTAGACGCGGGTGTCCTCCAGCGCGTATTTGCAGATATTGCTGACCAGATTGTCCATAACGCGGCTGAGGAGCTTGCCGTCGGCCCGGACGGAGACGGGCTTCTCCGGCGGTCGGGCCACCAGTGTCAGATGGCAGTCGGCCAGCCGCTCCTGATACTCGCCCACGATCTGATCGAACAGCACCGCTACATCCGTGGGCTGAAGCTCCACCGGCAGCGCGCCGGAGGACGCTTTGGATGCCTCCACCAGATCCTCCGTCAGCTTTTTCAGACGGCGGCTCTGGCGATCCAGCACGGCGATGTACTCCCGTGCCGTCTCCGGCTGGACATCCACCTTCTGCAGCAGGTCCACATAGTTGACGATGGAGGTCAGGGGGGTTTTGATATCGTGGGACACGTTGGTGATCAGCTCGGTCTTCATGCGCTCGGCCTTGGTCTGCTCCTGCACCGCCCGCTCCATGCCGGTGCGCAGGTCATTCATCCGCTGGCCGTAGCGCTTGAAGTCACCGATCAGCGGCTTGATGTCGATGCTCTGGGAGAGGTCGCCCTCCGCCAGCTTCTCGCCGCCCTTCTGCAGGATGCGCAGGTTCAGGGCGATGTACAGGATGGCAAGGAACTCCACCAACTTCATCGCCACAAAGATGCCGTCCACGGAGCCGTAGCCTACCAGAACCAGAAGCATCTCGAGAAAGAACAGCGCCACTGTGATCAAAGCGGTTTTCCACATCAGCGGCAGGCCAGCGGCGGTGCGGTACAGCCCCCGGCCCACCGCCCTGACGATGCGCCACAGCAGCCGCAGGAGACGGCCGATCAGCGTGCTCCGCAGCACCGTTCCGGCCTTGCACTGGGCGGCGAACACACACAGGAACAGCAGAAGAAAGGGCAGCAGCGCCGCGATGATCCCGAGCCGTCCCAACCCGTAGTAGAAGGTGTCCCAGCCGATGAAAAACGCGCACAGCAGCACAAGCAGCCACACATCCGCCGGAATCTTATCCAGCCACGTCAGGTGGATGCCCTCGTGGCCGGCCCAGTGTCCGGCGGAAGCCATGGAGAAGCCAAAGCACAGCAGCGTCAGCAGCAGAAACAGCACCGTCAGGAACACCGTCAGTCCGATGTGGTTCAGCAGCCATGTCATCACCAGATAGGAATAGTCAGGGAACTCATCCGCAGGCAGCAGGTCGGCGGCAATGGTCAGCTCCTCCTCAGATCCGTCGGCATAGGTAAGCGTAAAGGTCTCCTGTATGGAGTACAGCGGCTTGTCGCTGTCCGTCAGCGCAAAGTTTTCAAAGGTGATCTCCCCGGTATTCTTGTCGACGATGGCCAGATGACAGTCGGTATCCTCGCGGGAGAATCTTTCTGCGAAGGCGCGGGGCATATCCTCCAGCGCCTGCTGCTGTTCCTCTTCGGTAATGTCTGCGGCAGAGGTATCCGAGGCATCCGTGTCGGGCGTGTCATCCGCCAGCAGTCCGGCGTTTGCCATGGTACCGTACAGATAGTAGTAGGCGTTGTGAATGGCGCTGTTGCACTGCGATTCATACATCGTCTGGCGCAGGTACGCGCCGCCGTCCAGAAATACGTTGTAGCTGGCCAGAATGCCAATGCCGATACCGCCCAGCGCCGTCAGCGCGATGAACAACAGCGTCAGGAAAAAGGCCGCCAGCTTGGCCCAGGTCTTGTCCAGAAGTCGTTTCATGTCAGGGTACCCTCCATTTTATAGCCTTTGCCCCAGACCACCTTGATGTATCGCGGCTCCGAGGGGTTGATCTCCAGCTTTTCCCGCAGATGCCGGATATGCACGGCGATGGCCCCTGTGGCGTTCAGGGGCACGTCTCCCCACACCCGGCGGTAGATCTCGCCGGGGGAGAACACCGTTCCGGCGTTCTGCATGAGAAAGCGGAGAATGTCGTATTCCTTGGGGGTAAGAGAGACGGGATCGCCGTCCACGGTGACGGCCTTGGCGTTGTCGTCCAGACAAATGCCGCCGATGATCATCGTGGAGGGCTGTACCTGCCCGCCGCCCAGCTGTAAATACCGCCGCAGTTGGGAACGCACCCGCGCCAGCATCTCCACTGGATTGAAGGGCTTGGTGATGTAGTCGTCCGCGCCCACGTTCAGGCCCAGCACCTTGTCGGTGTCCTCACCCTTGGCGGTCAGCAGGATCACGGGGACGTTGCTGGTCTGCCGCAGCTGGGCCATAGCGGTCAGGCCGTCCATGACCGGCATCATGATGTCCATGAGGATCAGGTGCACGTCCTCCCGCGCCGCCACGGACAGGGCCTCTTTTCCGTTATAGGCGGCCAGCACCCGGTAGCCCTCGGCCTTGAGATATATTTCCAGCGCGGAGACGATATCCTTTTCGTCATCAACGACTAAGATCGTATACATAGATGACCTCCTGTGGGGGTGAGTTTGTCATACCTCTATCATACCCTTTCGCGGCCGATTGCACAAGGTCAATTCTTGGCGGCGGGGTACGGGAGGGCAGGCAGGTTCACACTGTGGTGGATGGGCTTCCACTCCACCTTCATGAACAGCGCCGCCAGCGAGATGGGGAGATACGTCAGCATGAACAGTGGGAACGTCAGCGTATAGGCGATCTTTTTCCACGCCGGAGCGTGGATGCGCTTCCACTCGGTGGCCACGGTGATGCCGCCCAGCACCAGCAGCGTGGCAAGGATGCTGCCCATGCACTCCAGCAGCGACCGCATGGCGAACCACACACCGACGCCCTGCATCAGCCCCAGCACCGACAGGGTGATGTTGGCCAGCAGGCACAGCGCCGTCAGGATAAAGGCCGGCAGGATGGACATGGACATGTCGAAGCAGCTCCAGCTGCCCCTGGCCGCGCCCTTCAACAAATCAGCGCCGTACCGGCGGAACACCTGAATATACCCCTTGGCCCAGCGCAGCCGCTGCCGCACGGACTGGCGGAAGCTGGTGGGCTGCTCGTCATACAGCACGGCGTCCTCGCAGATGGCGATCTTTTCGCCCCGGAGGATGTGGTACACGGAGAATTCAATGTCCTCGGTCAGCAGATAGAAGCGCCAGCCGTGGCTCTCGTCCAGCACCCGCTGGGAGAACAGAAAGCCCGTGCCGCCCACGGCGGCGCTGCTGCCCAGACGGGTGCGGGCGCCGTTGAGATAGCGGCTCTCCCGCAGGAACCACAGGGCATAGCCCGCGCTGATCCAGTTGCCGCCGAAGTTCTTGCTGTTGCGGTAGCTGGTGACGATCTCATGGCCGTTGGAGAACATCCCGTTCATCCGCTCTATGTAGTCCGGGGCCAGCAGGTTGTCGGCGTCAAACACAAAATAGCCGTCAAACCCCGCCGGATAGTCCGCGCCGATGTGTTGAAGCAGGAAGTCCAGCGCGTAGCCCTTGCCCACATTCAGCTGGTTGAACCGCTCATAGACCACCGCGCCGTGGGCGCGGGCCACGGCGGCGGTGCGGTCGGTGCAGTTGTCCGCCGCCACGAACACCGTCACAAGGGACATGTCGTAGGTCTGCGCCCGGAGGCTCTCCAGCAGGCCGGAAATGACGTTCTCCTCGTTCCGGGCGGCGATCAATACCGCGTAACGGTGCGATCCGGCCGGGGCGGTGAGGGGCTTTGGCTTTTTCGCCAGTACCAGCGGGATATAGAGGAACTGATAGGTATAGCAGATAAAAAACAGCGCCGAGATAACGGCGTTGATGGTGCGCAGCGTGGTCTCCATAAAGGCACATCCTTTCTTCTCTTTCTGCCCTTGTCAATCGATGTCACCTTTATGGTAGCAAACGCCGGATTAAGAAACAATCACGGCGGAGATTAAGGTTTTATTAAGACCTGCTCATGTGCTGGCGGCCAACGGGAGCGGAGACGGAGCGCCCCGGTATTTTTCCCCTTGGGCACGCATAGGCTGGACACCAGAAAGGACGGGGATCGTATGAAAGAGAAACGGGTGCGGATCTTCCTGCTGCACCGGCGGGTGCTGGCGGTGCTGTGTACGCTGGCGGTGGCGGCGGGCATCTTCTATGTGACACTGTATCCCGCCTCCCGCACGGCGGCGGCCACCCAGCGCCAGCTGCCGATCTATTCGGTGGAACGCAAGGATAAACTGTGCAGCATCTCCTTCGACGCCGCGTGGGGTGAGGGAAAAGTGCGGCAGCCGTTTTTGGGCCGGATATTTCCCTATTGACAAGAGGACTGTGTCTGCATATAATAAGCGATGCGCATCATGCGATGTGCATCGCTTAGTGCATTTTGGCGAAAGGGGGAAAACGATGGCGCCGAAGAATAAGTTTACAAGAGAAGAAATGGTGGCGGCGGCGCTGCGTGTGGTGCGGGCCAGGGGGATCGACGCCCTGACGGCAAAGACCATTGCCGACGAGCTGGGCACCTCCACGCGGCCCATCTTTACCGGATTCGGCTCCATGGATGACGTCAGACAGGAGGTCTACGGGGCTGCGGTGCGTGTATATGACAGCTACACCAGTGCGGGCTTAAAAGAGAAGATCCCGTTCCTTGGTGTTGGAAAGAGCTATATCCGCTTCGCCCGGGAGGAGCCGGAGCTTTACCGGCTGCTGTTCCTGACCCGGGGGCAGGAGTACAGCGCCATGAACTCCATGCGGCATTTGCAGCAGCTGGTACGCCCGACGCTGATGGACATTTATCACATCACCGCCGCGGAAGCTGACCTCTATTTCCGGGATATGTGGCTCGTGGTGCACAGCCTGTCCACACTGATTGTCACCGGCGACTGCGGCTACTCCGATCAGGAGATCGGCCGGATCCTGACGGGATTCAGTCTCAGCATCTATAAGTCCATCCGGGAGATCCCCGGCTTTGCCGCGGGGATCTTTGACCGGGACGCGGCCTTTTGTGCGCTGGTGAGGCAGGGAACCGAGGTAACGTCCCATGACTGAGTGCATGTCATTGAAGCTGGATTGGCTGCGCTGTCCTAAATGCGGCGGCAAGACCAGAACGCAGATACGGCCGCACACGGTGCTGGAGGATTTCCCTCTCTTCTGCCCCAAGTGCAGATATACCTGCGTGATCCGTTTCCGGGACGGGAAAATAGAAGAAATCAAAATGCCAGACGCTTAGACGCAGTGCATGCCACAAAAATGGCGTGTACTGCGTTTACTATTTGGGGAGACCGAGACAAAAGGAGAATATGGAGGAACACAGCATGAAAAACAGCGCATTGGTCGTGATCGACCTTCAGAATGACATCACGAAGAATTACAAGGAAATTATTGAAAACGTCAACAGGGCCATCGACTGGGCCATCCAAAAGGAGTTGTGGATCGTTTACATTCAGCACAACAATCTGTCCGCGTGGACGAGAACCTTCAAGCCCGGCACCCGCGGCGCGGAGCTGGTGCCGGAGCTGAACGTCGTATCCGACCATATCTTCACGAAGTCGAAGAGCAATGCCCTGACCAGCGAGGCATTTGCGGCTTTCATCGGGGAAACGGGGATTACCGACTTTTATCTTGCCGGGGCGGATGCCGCGGCCTGTGTCAAATCCACCTGCTATAATATGCGGAAAGCCGGTTATACCGTCCATGTGCTGTCGGACTGCATCACCAGCTATGATAAAAAGAAGCTGCCGGAGCTGCTGGCCTATTATGAGAGCAAGGGCGGCGCTGTGGTGACGCTTTCCCAAGTTACGGGGGCATAAGCGCCGGTCGCGTAAATACGATGCATGCCACAAAAACGGCCTGTGCCGCGTTTACTTATTGCAGGAGGTGTGCCGGCAAACAAAAGCGTGGGCAAAGTAATAAAAACATGGAGGCAACAATGAAATACACAAACCAACTGATCGGCTGCTGCGGACTGGACTGCGAAACGTGCGACGCCAGGATCGCAACCGTCACAAACGACGATGCCCTGCGGGAGAAAACCGCCGCCCTGTGGACGAAGCTCAACGGCGTGACCATCACGCCGGACATGATAAACTGCACCGGCTGCCGCATAGAGGGCGCGAAAACGCCCTTCTGCGACAAGCTCTGTCCGGTACATAACTGCGTCCGGGAGAAGGGGCTGGATACCTGCGCCGACTGCACGGAGATGGATGGATGTCCGACGCTGGGGCGCATCGCCGCCAACAACCCGTTCGTACTGGAAAACCTGAAGCAGCTCCGGGAGACGAAGTAAAACGAAACAGGCAAAAGGAGAAATGATGAAACAGATGAAAAAGATCACGCTGCTGGCCGCGGCGATACTGCTGCTGGCCGCCCTTATGACGGGCTGCACCCGTCTGACAGAAGTAAAAGACAACACACCCTCGGCCAACGGGGCAGACATCCCGGCGGAGACCGGGGAATACGGCGTGTATGTCAAGCTGGAACGGGATGATGCCAGCTCCATCTACATCCACGGCGGCAGCTTCTCGAAGGTGTGCAAAAACGCCGACGGTTCGCCCCTGAAGGGCGGGGAGTGGATCTTCACCGGCGAGGATATCGTGGAGCTTTCCCGGAAGGATAACTGTTCCGTCCTCTTTACCGTGGGTGCGCTGGATGCGGATGATACGCTGCTGAGGGAGGGCACCTTCCTTTATGACGCGACGCAGGAAAAGCTGTATGTGACCATCGGCGCGGACGGCGTGACCTGCTCCACCTCTGATGCAGCCGGAGCCCCGGCCGATGTGCCGCCGGTGCTGACGCTGCCCATTCTGGACGAGATCGACGAGGAGGTGAAGGTGGGGACTTCCGGTTCCTCCCTGTCGGCGGTGCAGGCGGCGGCCGGGCTGATCGAATGGGGCGTGAACACCGGCCTTGGCGCCAATGAGATCAGTGATGCCGCCACCACATGGCTGTCCTCTAAAACCGACAACCTGACGGAGTTCCTGCAAAAGCTGGAACTGGTGGACGACGCCTATCAGAAGCTGCTGACCGACCAGGCCCGTGAGCTGCTGGACAGCGCCGGGTGCGAGAGTACCGAGATCACCTGGGGCAGCCAGCCGGTGGATGCCGTGGAGGCCATCATGCAGGCCGCCGGACGGCGATAAGCAAACGAAAAAGCTGTGGGACGGCAAGTCCCGCAGCTTTTTGCCTGCCGCCCAAAGAAACCCCTTGACAAATCGGCTTTCACGGCATATAATAACATGTTGTTATGAATAACAACATGTTATTGTTGAGGTGAATACGATGCCTGCTGCAAAGAAGGTTTCTAAAGACAAGATCATTGATGCCGCCATCGAGGTGCTGCGTGACGGCGGCTTTTCCGCCATCAACGCCCGCAGCGTTGCCCGGAGACTGGGCTGCTCCACCCAGCCGATCTATCTCTCCTTTCAGAGCATGGAGGAGCTGAAGGCCGCGCTGACAGAGCGCGCCATCGAGATGCATACCCAACGGGTGCGGGACTCGCTGCGTGCCCATGAGGGGAACGACAGCCGTTACAGCAGCTATGGCATGGGCTTTGTCAGATTCGCGGCGGAGGAAAAACAGCTTTTCCGCTGGCTCTATCTGGAGGGGGAACAGCTGGGGCCGTATCAGAACGATGTGCTGCTGCCGGAGGTCATCGACGTGATCGTGGAGGAATTCGGTTACAGCCAGGAGGTGGCCCGCCGCTTCCATCAGGACATGATCTATTTCTCCTATGGGCTGGCCATTCTGGCCAATACCGACCATCTGCACCTGACAGAGGCGGAGTTGCGCGAGACCTTCCGGCGGGAGTTCCGCGCACTGATCGCCATTTACGGAAAGCCCGCAAAACTGCCGCCGTTTGCTGTGAAAGCGGGTGTTGTGCTATGAACCTGACGGTGTCCTTCTCATGGGCCGGGCTGGTGATCTTCGCCCTGCCCATGCTGATCAATATTGCCTATGTCCTCTTTCCGCCTGCGGAAAAGACGGAGCAGGCGGCGGTCACCCACTGGGTGGAGGTGGTGGAGCAGGTCAGCCGCATGGCGTATTTGCTGACTGTAGTGCTGCTGGTGAGCCGCCGGCCGCTGGCGCTCCACAGCGTATGGCTGTATCTGGCCGCCGGTTTTCTGGTGCTGTACTACGCCGTCTGGCTCCGCTATTTTGCGGGCGGGCGGAAAACGGAGCTGCTGCGCCGGGCGTTTCTTTTTGCCCCTCTGCCGCTGGCGGTATTTCCGGTGCTGTATTACCTGTGCGCCGCCGTCTGGCTGCACAATTATCCGGCGGTGCTCCTCATGATCATTTTCGGCGCGGCACATATTACGGTGTCGCTGCAATCGTTTCAGAAAGGATAAAACAGATGAAAAATCTGATCGTATACGTTCACGGGAAGGGCGGCTCGGCGGAGGAAGCCGAACATTATCAGCCCCTGTTTCCGGACAGTGAAGTCATTGGCTTCGATTACCGCGCCCGGACGCCCTGGGAGGCCGCGGAGGAATTTCCGGCGTTCTTCGCGGAGCAGCGGCAGCGCTGCCGCTCCCTTACGCTGATCGCCAACAGCATCGGCGCGTTTTTTGCCCTGTCCGCACTGGATGAGACGCTGGTGGACAGGGCGTATTTCATCTCTCCGGTGGTGGACATGGAAACACTGATTGGCAATATGATGCGGTGGGCGAACGTGACCGAAGCAGAGCTTGCGGAAAAGCGGGAGATCCCCACGGCCTTCGGTGAAACGCTGTCGTGGGAATATCTCCTTTATGTGCGGGCGCACCCCGTTTCGTGGCGCATCCCCACCCGTATTCTGTACGGAGAGCACGACGGCCTGACCTCCATAGAGACCATATCGGCCTTTGCGGAAAAGACCGGCGCGGCGCTGACAGTCATGTCGGACGGCGAGCATTGGTTCCACACGGCGGAGCAGATGCGGTTTTTGGATGATTGGATCATAAGCGCCCGTACCGGGAGGGCAGAGCCCGCAAAGACCATTCTGTAAAAAGGAGAAACACTTATGAGACCGGTCACAGTTGACCCCAAAGCCACCAGCCGCGGCGCGGCGTTTGATCTCTGGATGGACGCGCCCAACCCCATGGTGACGTTTTTCAAGACGCTGGACGTGACGCCTCTTGTCCGGCTCAGCCGCAGGCGCGGCTATAAATTCAATATGCTGCTGTGCTGGTGCATCGGCAGGGCGGCCAGCGGTATCCGGGAATTCTATACGCTTCCCGTGGGGCGGGAGCTGCTGCAATACGACGCCATCGCGGTGAATACCATCGTGAAGAACAGGACGGGTGAGGTCAGCTCCTGCGATGTGTCCTTTTCTGCCGATCTTGCCCAGTTCAATGCCGACTATCTGCGCCTGACGCGGCAGACGGCGGAGCGCTGCGAAAACCATGACCTGACGGAGCACATGGTCATCGGCACCTCCGCCATCGTGGACACGGAGATCGACGGTGCGGTAGGCATGAACAGCGGAATTTTCAACAACCCCTTCCTCATCTGGGGCAGGTATCGCAGGGAGCTTTTCCGAACGACGCTGACGATCTCCTTCCAGTTCCACCATACCCAGATGGACGGCGCTCATGCCGGGCGGTTCCTGCGGCGTTTGCAGGAGAGCATCCGCGAAGTGAAAGCGTGAGAAGCCGATAAAACCCTTGACCGGCGCGGCGGGCTTATCTATAATGTGGTTATAGCACTGCGACAGGAGGCATATACCATGCGTATCAACTGGTTCAAGGACGAGAACAATCTCATTTACATCAACGGCGAGACACAGCTGGCCGAGCTGGAAAAAACACTGCACTTCCCCGGTCTGGAGGAGGCCGCCAATGCGCTGCGGCAGCATCCCACGGCGGAGGGCTTCACCATCAAGGGGCCCAAGCGCACCAGCGGACGGCTTTTCGTGCCGGATCTGGCCTTTGGCCAGCATATCGAGATGGGGGAGAATATTTTCTTCTTCATGGGCGAGATGCAGGAATGCTATGTGATCTACTGGCCCGACGCGCCGGTGGCGAAATAAAACATGAGGGACAGCCGGCCGGCTGTCCCTTTTATCATGTCAAAAAACCGCACCCGGCCACAGGGCGGTGTGACCGGGTGCGATCCGAGGGGAGGATACCCTCATTATGGAAAAGATTGGGTACAGATAGGGGGATTTATCTGACTCTCAGCCGGGGGTAACGGCGTCGCAGTGCCGCCAGCTCCGCGCTGTCATCACCCAGTGAAAGGGCCTGGGCGATGTTGGCCAACTCCGCGTCGGACATGGGATGGTCGCCCTTGACACCGCAGGAGACGCAATAGTAGCGTCCGCTCCGGTACACCACATTGCTGCTGCCGCACAGGGCACAGCGAATGGTTTTTGCAGGCGCGGCCATGTTTCCTGTCCTCCGTTTCGTAAGCTGTACATAGAATAGCACGGAAATCCGCATTTGTAAAACGCATCTTTGCTATTGATTTCATGAGTGGTCGTCATGTATAATGAGCCTATCGACAACAGCGAGGTGGTTCTCATGAGCATTTCCAAATATCAGGTGTTTTTGAAGGTGGTGTCCTGCGGCACGTTTACCAAGGCGGCGGAGGCGCTGAACTTCACCCAGTCCGGCATCAGCCACGCCATCACGTCGCTGGAGAGCGAACTGGGCGTCACGCTGCTCAGCCGCAACCGGGGCGGCGTGGTGCTGACGGCGGATGGCCGGGCGGTGCTGCCCAAGATCGAGAAGCTGTGCGCCGCCCACCACGCCCTGATGCAGACGGTGGAGGGCTTGAAGGACATGGACAGCGGCCTTGTGAAGATCGCTACCTTTTCCAGCGTGTCGGCTCAATGGCTGCCCCGCATCCTGAAAAGTTTCGGTAAGCTGTACCCCAACATTGAGTTCGAGGTGGTCACCGGCGATTTCTACGACCAGATCGAAAACTGGATCGTCACCGGCGCAGTGGACTGCGGCTTCCTGCGGCTGCCGTCGGTGAAACGTTTGCAGACCTATGCCCTGCACCGGGACGAATTGCAGGTCATCGCGCCCTGCGACCATCCCTATGCCCACAGCGACCCCTTCCCCAGGGAGTTGCTGGCGTCGGAGCCCTTTATCCAGCTGGAGGAGGGCGACGACTATGAGATCATGGCGGCCTTTGACGAGATGGGCATCCGGCCCAACGTGAAGTATGTGGCGCGGGAGGACCGGACGATTCTGTCCATGGTGTCGGAGGGGCTGGGCATCAGCCTGCTGCCGGAGCTGATGGTGCGCCACAGTCCCGCGCCCATCACCGCCTGCCGTCCGCCCATGACCTTCCACCGCACCATCGGCATCGGCGTGAAGGACGAGAAGGCCCTGTCCAACTCCACCCGGCTTTTCGTGGACTATGTGCGGACATGGGTGGCGGAAAACGGGGATAAATAAGTCGTCTGTCCATCATCTTTGGTGTAAAAAACATGAGGAGCAGTCATGTTAAAAACCTGCAAAGCCTGTATTCTGGCCGTTTTTGGAAGTGTTCCCTTTTGACATGGCTCCTTCTAGATAAATTTTCCAAAAATTTCCTATTGCAAAAATGGAAAAATGTGGTTACTATGGATGTAGCTTCCGATAAGTGAATTATGTTTCCGGTTCAAAGCGCCATGGCGCCGCGATAAAAGTGGAATGGGGTCCGAGGCCCCGCGAGCAGGTCACAGTGAGGCTTCCGAGATGGAAGATAAGTCAGATCACGCCGGGAACATCACGAATGCAAAGTGCCAATGCCGCAGCGCATGACGGAAGCCTTACCGCGATACTAAGAAGAAAGCGTTGGCTTTTGCCAACGCTTTTTTGCATGCGATCAAAGTGCTGTGAGACTTGACTTTGTATGGCGTGAACACTATAATAAACACAATAAAATATGTTTTTGAGCCGGTGTGACCGTATGCCGCAGCGATTCCGCAAGGGGTCAGGCAGCGGTCAAGTGAAATGGGGATAAACCCCGCGTGAAGGACACTGTGTGCGCAAGAAGGCATCTGAGGCGGCGGAAAAGCCGCTGGGAGAAATCCGCCATTGCAGGGCTGTATCCTGTGAGAAGGTAAGATGTCCGACGAGGAGCGGAAGCTCCGCGGCGCGAGTCAGAAAGACTGCACCGGCTATGAATTGCAGCGGGCCCACTCTCCGCATGTAGAGGACGAAGGGGCGGTACGCTGCTTTTTTCATGCCCATTTCTGGAAAGCGGCCTGCCCTTTGTCCAACTGCCAAACATACGGTCTCCGCAGTGCGCATACGATGGAGTATTCCCAAAGAGGAGGTCTTATGATGCCGACCGCAAAGCAAGCGCCCGACCCGGCCATCACGGTTATCCGACATTTTGTCGGCCAGCAGACAGCGGAGACGCTGCTGCTGGAATTGATCCGCGCCCATATGCAGACGGCCTGATACCTGCGGACAGTCCACGGAGAGGAGGGGCTTATGGAGAAGCGACTACTGCCCACCGCGCTGTACTGCCGCCTGTCCCGGGAGGACGGAGACCGGGTGGAGAGTGATTCCATCGGCAACCAGCGGAAGCTGCTGGAGGAGTATATTGAAAACCATCCGGAGTTGACCGCGGCGGAGTGCTATGCCGACGACGGCTATACCGGCACGAATTTCCAGCGTCCTGCCTTTCAGCGGATGCTGCGGGACATGAAAAGTGGGCGCATCCGCTGTGTGCTGGTAAAGGATCTGTCCCGTTTCGGCCGTGACTACATAGAAACAGGCCGCTATCTGGAGCGCTGGCTGCCGGAGCACGGCGTGCGGTTCATCGCCGTTACGGACAATATCGACAGCGACCGCGGCGCCTACGACATGATGATGCCGCTGAAGAACCTGTTCAACACCCAGTATGCCCAGGACATCTCCCGGAAGGTCAAAAGCTCCCTCCATGCCAAGCAGCAGCGGGGCGAGTTCATCGGGGCCTTCGCCAGCTACGGGTACTGCAAGGACCCGCAGAATCATAACCGTCTGGTCATCGACCCGCCTGCGGCGGAGGTGGTGCGGCGCATCTTTACCCTGTTTGAAAACGGAATGGGCAAGATCCGTATTGCCAAGCAGCTGAACGAGGAGGGAATCCCCTGCCCCAGTGAGTACAAGCGGCTCACCGGAGAAAAATATCGCAACAACCACCGGCTGGAGGCTACCACCTACTGGACATATGCCACCATCCACCGTATCCTGCAAAACGAGATGTACAGAGGCAACATGGAGCAGGGACGGGATGACCGCCTCCAGATGCACGGGAAAGCAAAGCGGAAGGAGCGCTCCCAGTGGACGGTGGTATCCGGCACCCACCAGCCGATCATCGAAAAAGACCAGTGGCAGCGGGTACAGGCCATGTTGAATACCAACGCCCGCACACCGGATTTCCGGCAGAACATCAGCCCCTTTGCGGGCTTTCTCAAGTGTGGTGACTGTGGACGAGCCATGGTCAAGACCACCTGGGGCGGCAAAATTTTCTATACCTGCGGTTCATACAAGCGCTACGGCGCGTCCGTGTGCAGCAAGCATTATATCGCCCACGATGTGTTGACGAAGGTAATACTGGATGATTTGAACCAACTCATTGCTGGCGTGGAAAATCTCCACCAGCTGGCGCAGCAGGGCGCGGCAAAGTGCCCGCACTCAGGCGCCGACCAACCCCAAAAGCTGGAGGCTGCCCTGCAGCGCATTCAGCGCCGCCGCCAGAGCGCCTACGAAGACTATCAGGATGCGTTGATCTCCAAGGAGGATTATCTGCGCTACCGCGCCGACTATGACGCGCAGGAACAGGCGCTGCAAGCCCAGTTGGACAAGCTGCACAGCACAGCGCAGGACGGCCCTCTGTCTCTGCCGTGGGTGAAGGAGCTGTTGGCTCTGGGTCATCTGACGGAGCTGGATCGTCCCACAGTGGCCGCCGCCATCCGTGAGATACGTGTCTATGAGGGAAACCGAATTGAGATCGACTATCTGTTTTCGGAGTCCTATCGGACGCTGCTGGAAGGATAGCAATGTGGCGCTCTATATAAGTGGAACCAAAAAAATCTGAAAATTGAATGGTTTTCAAGGTTAGACAAGAAAAACTTGTTGCATATCGAAAGCATTTTGGGTATACTAATGACGGTAAGGAGGCGATAACGTGATCAACAGACCGAATTATATCGAGGCCATCACGCCTTTTATCGACCAGCCGCTGGTCAAGATACTGGCGGGCATCCGCCGCTGCGGTAAGTCCACCATTTTTGAAATGCTGGAGGAGGAGCTGCGGCGGCGGGGCGTACCTGCGGATCATATTATCTGCAAGCGGTACACGGAGATGGATATCCCCGAAAATATCACCGCTAAGCAAATGTATGACGAGTTGGTGGAAACTATGGCGGGTAAGGGACACTGCTACCTCCTGCTGGATGAGATACAGGAGATCATCGGCTGGGAAAAGGCGGTCAACAGTCTGTTGGAAGGCTCTGACGCCGACATCTATGTGACGGGCTCTAACTCCAAGCTCATGTCCAGCGAGATCTCCACCTACCTGACGGGACGCTATGTGTCTATCCCCGTCTATCCCCTGTCTTTCCGCGAGTACCTAGATTTCAAAGCCGACAGCACTCTGACACGAAAAGAATTGTTGGAGGAATATATCCGCTTCGGTGGGTTCCCCATAATCGCGCTGAGTGAATATGACGCGCAGAATGCCTATCAGATCGTCAACGGTATCTATCATACCGTGGTCTCCCGCGACATCGTGAAGCGCCACCGCATCAACAAGCAGGATCTTTTTGATCGCGTGGTGAAATTCATTATCGAGAACGTAGGCAAGACCTTCTCTGCCAACTCCATCTCTACATTTCTGAAAAGCGAGCACCGCAAGGTCTCGGTGGAGAGTATCTACAACTATCTGCGCTGGCTGGAGCAGGCGTTCATCATCTATCCCTGCGAACGCTATGACTTGCAGGGCAAGAGCATCCTGAAAACCCAGGAGAAATACTACCTTGCGGATGTGTCGCTGAAATACGCCCTGCTGGGCTATAACCGCAAGATGCTGGACGGAGCAATGGAGAACATCGTGTTCCTGGAATTGAAGCGCCGGGGGTACGATGTGTATATCGGCAAGAATGATACCAGGGAGATCGACTTTGTTGCCACCCGCCGCGACGAACGGATCTATGTGCAGGTTTGTGTCCAGCTTCCGGAGGGCTCTGACCGCGAGGTGGGCAACCTCATGGAGATCAAAGACCACTACCCCAAATACGTTGTTACCCTGAACGACATGGATGTTGGTATTGAAAACGGTATCAAAATCGTGCATCTTCAGGATTTCCTGCTGGCGGAAACGTGGTGAGCGGCAATAAACTGCCGCACTTTACCATCACCGTGGGGCAACGAGGATACCCAGCATCTCATTGATATTCTGGCGAAGTATAACGTGAAAACCACCTTTTTCGTGGTAGGGGACTGGGTGGATAAATACCCGGAATCGGTAAAGGCGCTCCACGACGCGGGCCATGAGGTTATGAGCCATTCCACCCATCACGACCATTACAACAGCCTGAGCACCTCACAGATCGTGGCGGATATTCAGACCAGCTGTGATAAGATCAAGGCCGTTACCGGCTGCTGCCCCACGTTGATCCGCTGTCCTTACGGCGAGTATGACGACCATGTGATCTCCGCCGTGCGCTCACTGGGCATGGAGCCCATCCAGTGGGATGTGGACTCCCTGGACTGGAAGGACTACGATGCCGATACCATCTACCAGCGAGTGACGTCCAAGGTACAGCCGGGGAGCATCGTGCTGTTCCACAATGCGGCCCTCCACACGCCGGAGGCACTGCCGCGTATTCTGGAGTATCTTATCAACGAGGGCTACACCGTGGTGCCCATCAGCCAGCTGATCCTGACGGGGGACTACACCATCGACCACACGGGCCGGCAGTTCCCGGCGTCACCGGAACAGTGAGACGGTCACATCATACAGGGATCGAAAGCCATACGGCTAAATCGTTTTGAGAAGAGAAAGAGCCAGTTAATGTCAGGGGCAGCACCAACGCTCGGCTGTCTTTACGCGCATTGCCCTTGCCTTTTGGCAAAATGCAGACTATTATACTAAGGGTGAAAAGCTGAAACGCACCTATGGAGAGGAGGCGGCACAGATGAGGGAGATGTATCAGACTTTCGGCATAACAGCGCTCGGCGAGACCGTGGAGAGCTGGACGCTGAAAAATGAGCTTCTGACAGCGGAGGTACTTACCTACGGCACAACGCTGCGGCGGCTGGTATTCGGCGGCGTGGACGTGGTACTGGGCTATGACACCCTGCCGGAGTACGAGGGCGGCGACGGCTGCTTCGGGGCGACGGTGGGCCGCGTGTGCAACCGCATCGGCGGGGCATCCTTCACCCTGAACGGCAAGACGTACCCGTTGGCGAAAAACGACGGAGAGAACCACCTCCACGGCGGCGTGCGGGGCTTTGACAAACGTATCTGGATAGCGGAATTACTGCCGGACGGCGTACGGCTGCGCCGCCTGTCGCCCGACGGCGAGGAAGGCTATCCCGGCGCACTGAACGTGTCGGTGACGTACCGGCTGGCCGGCGCGTCGCTGCGGATAGAGTACGAGGCCGAAAGCGACATCGACACCCTGTGCAGTCTCACCAACCACAGCTATTTCAACCTGAACGGCGGCGGTACGGCTATGGGGCACACCCTGACGCTGGCGGCGGAGACGTATCTGGAGACCTCGCCGGGCTGCCTGCCCACAGGACGGGCGCTGCCGGGGGCCGGAACGCCCTTTGACTTCCGCGCCGCCAAGACAGTGGGCCTGGACATCGACGCCCCGGAGGAGCAGCTGCGGCTGGTGAACGGCTACGACCATCATTTTTGCGTGGACGGCGGTGGCCTGCGCCGGGCGGCGGTGCTACGGGGCGACAGGAGCGGCATCACCATGACGGTGGATACTACATCCCCCGGCGTGCAGCTGTATACGGCAAACTGGCTGTCCCGGCGGAACGGAAAGAACGGCGCGGCGTATGAACCCCGCTGCGCCGTGTGTCTGGAGCCGCAGTTTCCGCCGGACGCGCTACATCACCCGGGCTTCCCACAGCCGCTGCTGCGGAAAGGCGAAGTATACCGCCACTGCACGGTGTATACCTTCTCAAAATAACGATGCGACCCTCGCGCAGAGTATCTGCGCGAGGGTCGTTCTGTTATTCATTTATTCATTTCAGCCCATAACGGCGTGTACCCGCACCTCTGTGCCGGGTGCGGCCGGCGGCAGCACGTTTCCGGCGATGGGGGAGCCGTCCATGGTGAGAGAAACGACGCCTTTTTCCGCGTGGCGGGGATTTTCCACGGTGATGTGATAGACGGCGCCGCGATAGCGGCGATCCACGGTGAAGCCTGCCCATTCCGCGGGAATACAGGGGTCGATGGCAAGGCCCTCCAGCGTAGGCTGTATGCCCAGAATGGCCTGGGAAATGCTGACGAACGTCCACGCCGCCGTGCCGGTGAGCCAACTGTTCTTCCCTTCACCGAAGGTAGGAGCGTCCTTGCCAGCCACCATCTGACTGTACACATACGGCTCGGTGCGGTGGATCTCGCTGATGTCCTCGATATAGGCCGGGCAGGTCTTGCGATAGACCTCAAACGCCCGCACGCCGTGTCCCAGCACCGTCTCGGCGCAGGTGATCCACGGGTTGTTATGGCAGAAGATACCGGCATTTTCCTTATAACCGGGGGGATAGCTGGTGATCTCACCCAACTCCAGATGATACCGGGTGTAGGCCGGATGCAGCAGAACGATACCGTATTGGGTATCCAGATACCGCTCCACGCTCTTCAGCGCCTGCGCCGCCTGACCGGCGGCAGCGCCGATGCCCGCCATCACGCACATACCCTGGGGCTCGATGAAGATCTGGCCCTCCTCACATGTCCGGCTGCCAACAGGCTGACCGAAGGCATCATAGGCGCGGCGAAACCACTCGCCGTCCCACCCGGCATCCAGCACGGCGCGCTCCACGGCGGCGATGGCGGTTTCTGCGTCCTCCGCTTCGTCTGTCATGCTCAGATGACGGCATATATCCGCCCATGCGCGGCCGTATTTCACGAACATACCGGCGATGAATACGCTCTCGGCCACAGGTCCTTCGCTTGGGCCGGTGGTCTGGAAGCTCTCGCCGGGGTGGGCGGAGAAGCAGTTCAGGTTCAGGCAGTCGTTCCAGTCGGCGCGGCCGATCAGCGGCAGACCGTGAGGGCCCAGGTGCTCCGCGGTATAGCGGAAGCTGCGGCGCAGATGTTCCAGCAGCGGCTGCTCCGTGCCGGCCTGTGTGTCAAAGGGCACCGGTTCGTTCAGAATGCTCCAGTCCCCCGTTTCCCGGAGGTAAGCGTCCGTTCCGGCGATGAGCCACAGCGGGTCGTCATTGAAGCCGCTGCCCACCGCCAGATTGCCCTTCTTGGTCAGGGGCTGGTACTGATGATAGGCGCTGCCGTCGGGAAACTGGGTGGCGGCGATGTCCAGAATGCGCTCTCTTGCCCGTTGGGGGATCATGTGGACAAAGCCCAGCAGATCCTGACAGGAATCCCGGAAGCCCATGCCCCGGCCCATGCCGCTTTCAAAATAGCTGGCGGAGCGGCTCATGTTGAAGGTGACCATGCACTGGTACTGGTTCCAGATATTCACCATGCGATCCAGCTTTTCGTCGCCGGTGGAGACACGATAGCCGCTCAACAGGCCGCTCCAGTGATCCCACAGGGCGGAGAGTGCCTCATCAAAGGCTGCACCGGAGCGGTAGCGCTCCATCATGGCGTGGGCCTTTTCCTTGTTGATAACGCCGGGAGCGGCCCACTTGCTCTTCTCCGGATTCTCAATGTAGCCCAGCCCCAGCAGCAGCGACTGGGACGCACCAGCGGCCAGGGACAGGGTGAACTGCATGGCGCCTACCGGCGCCCAGCCGTGGGCCACGCTGCCGGTACACGCGCCGTCCTTCACCGCCTGCGGCATGGACGGCCCGCCGTAGACTCCCATAAAAGCGTCCCGGCTGGTATCAAAGCCGTCATAGGGCCGGTCGGCCCACAGGACGGCGTAGTGATCCCGTCGCTCCCGGTACTCGGTCTTATGGTAGATGGCGTTGGGCTCCAATTCCACCTCGCCGATGGAGAAGTTCCGCTGAAAATTGGAGCTGTCATCCATGGCGTCCCACAGGCAGAATTCCACATAGGGGAAAAGAGATATGGTGCGCTCTACAGCGCTCTCGTTGGTGACGGTCAGACGGATCAGCAGGCAGTTGTCACCCTTGGGTACCAGCATCTCCTGACGGACGGCCACGCCGTTTTTGACGCCGCGGATGACGGTGTAGCCCAGCCCGTGGCGGCATTCGTAATCATCTCTTAACCACAATGTGGGCGGCAAGCCTACCACCTATTTGCAGCACTGCCGCTACTGCGGTCTGGACGGGGTCGTCATCGCCTGTGTGGACTTCACCCATCCGCAGGTGCAGGAGCTGGTGGACAGCGGATTGCCGCTGGTGACCATCGACCACGTGTTCAACAACCGTCTGGCCGTGACCTCCGATAACCTCTGCGGCACAGAGGCGCTGGTGCGCCACGTGTACGAGGCTGGCCACCGCCGCATTGCCTTCATCCATGGCGAGGATACCGCCGTTACCCAGAACCGCCTGACCTCCTATTACCGGGCGCTGGAATCGCTGGGACTGGAGGCGGAGCCGGACTACATCCGCGCCGGACGCTATCACGATCCGGAGCGCTGCGCCCGGGAGACGGCGGCGCTGCTGGCGCTGCCCCAGCCCCCTACCTGTATCCTGTTTCCCGATGATTTTTCCGCCATCGGCGGACTGAACACCATCGCCGCTGCCGGGCTGCGCGTTCCCGGCGACATCTCCGTGGCGGGGTACGACGGTATTTATCTCTCCCAGACCATGAGCCCCCGGCTGACCACTTACCGGCAGGATACGGCCGTGCTGGGCAGGACGGCCGCCGCACGGCTCATCGAGCTGATCGAAAAGCCCCGCACCACCGTGATGGATCGTACCGTCGTCTCCGGCGCACTTCTGCCCGGCGGAACGATAGCCCCGCCCCGCACCGAATAAGGTGATACCTGTGCAAGGCGCACAGTCTGTATATCACACATTTTTAAGGAGGAAAAGCTTATGAAGAAGTTTTTGGCTATGCTGCTGGCGCTGGTCATGGCGCTGAGCCTTGTGGCCTGCGGCAACACCGAGCAGCCCGGCGACAATCAGGGCGCTGATGATGCCGCAAGCACCGACCCGTTCTATATCTGGACATGGAACACCGACTATCAGAAGATCCTGGACGAGGTGCTGCCCAAGTACCTGAGCGAGGATCAGGTCTCCCGTATCCAGATCGTCAACGTGGGCGATTCCAACATCTATCAGGATAAGATCGACGCCATCCTGGCCGATCCCAGCAACGAGCAGTATCCCGACATCATGCTGCTGGAAGTGGGCTATGTGCAGAAGTACGTCCAGTCCGGCCAGCTGATGAAGGCTGCCGACCTGGGCATCACCGCCGATGACATGTCCAACATGTACGACTATAACCTGAAGCTGGGCAGCGACGCCAACGGCGACGCCTACGCCCTGTTCTGGCAGGCTACGCCCGGCTGCTGGCAGATCCGTACCGATCTGGCCGAGAAGTATCTGGGCACCACCGATCCCGCGGCGCTGCAGGATATGCTGAGCACCTGGGACAAGGTCGTTGAGGTCTCCCAGTCCGTCAACCAGCAGAGCGGCGGAAAGGTGAAGCTGCTCAGCGGCGCGGACGACCTGAAGTATGTGTTCTGCAACGGCGCCCGCACCTCCGCGTGGTATGACGCCGACGACAACATCGTCATCGACGACGCCGTTAAGACCTATTTCGAGCTCAGCAAGAAGCTGGAGGGTCTGACCTTCGATACCAAGATGTGGAGCACCGACTGGGCCGCCCTGAAGGACGGCGACGGCGAGGAGACGGAAGCCTGCATCGCCTTCACCGGCTGCCCTTGGTACACCTACTGGTGCCTGACCGACACCTGGTCCGACAACTCCGTGCTGATCCAGGGCCCCCAGGCCTTCTACTGGGGCGGCACCGGTCTGGCGGCTACCGCCAACTGCTCCGATAAGGAGCTGGCTCGCCAGATCATCTACTACACCACCTGCAACACCGACTCTATGGTGGACATCAACACCGCCAACGGCGACTATGTGAACAACAAGGCCGCCATCGACTACATCAAGGCCAACGGCTCCGGCACCACCAGCACCTACAAGACCGCCGGCGGTCAGGACATCATTGGCTTCTTCGCTGACAAGTGCGACGGCATCAACGTGCTGGCCGTGGGCGAGGATCAGGTCATCTGCGAGCAGCTGCTGCCCGCCGCTGTGGATCAGTACATCGCCAACGGCGATCTGGACGCTGCCCTGTCTGATTTCGCCGCCTCCATCCATGACAAGTATTCCTACCTGAACGTCAAGTAAGGCAACTTTCCGACAGGACTCCCTCCCCCGGTGGGGGGAGGGAGTCCTGCGGCCATTTCCCGAAAGGAGGCCCGCCATGCGCGTACCGAGACAAAAGCGCAGGGGCATCAATTACAGCAAATACGGCTATCGGTTTATCCTGCCGTTCTTCCTGGTATATCTGGTGTTCTCCCTGTGGCCGCTGCTGAGCACGTTTTATTACAGCCTGTTTGAATACACCACCCGTAATCTGGTGGAGACCTCCCGGTTCGCGGGATTGGAAAACTACGGCAAGATACTGGGACTGGTGGAAGGGGAGAAGGCCAACTTTCTCCTGTACCTGGGCAACACCATGCGGATCTGGGTGTGCAATTTCGTGCCCCAAATCCTGATGAGCCTGCTGGTGGCCGCGTGGCTGACCGACAACCGCGTGGAATTGAAGGGCAAAGGCGTGTTTAAGGTGCTGACCTATATGCCCAATATCATTACGGCGGCCTCCGTTTCCATGGTGTTCTACGCGCTGCTGTGCCAGTACGGCCCGGTGATGACCACCCTGCGTAAGCTGGGCTGGGTGGCACAGACGGCCAACATCATGTCCGACAAGTGGGCTACCAGCCTGACCATCTCCTTTATCCTGTTCTGGATGTGGTACGGCAACACGTCCCTCATCCTGATCTCTGGCATGATGGGCATCAACAAGTCCCTGTACGAGGCCGCCGACATCGACGGCGCCAGCTCCTGGCAGAAGTTCATCCGCATCACGCTGCCGCTGCTGAAGCCGGTGCTGCTGTACACGCTGGTCACGTCCGCCATCGGCGGCTTGCAGCTGTATGACATTCCCGCGCTGTTCAACACCAACGGCGGCACCATCGGCTATCCCGACGACACCAGCACCACCGTTACCATGTATATCATGCGTCTGCACAGCACGGATACCGGCCGTGCGGCAGCGGTGTCCATTCTGCTGTTCCTGGTGACGGTGGCCATCTCCATGCTGCTGTTCTTCTTTATGAAGGAGCGGCAGCCCCGCAAAAAGCACATTCAGGCAGGAGGTGACGCACAGTGAAGCACCACGACCCCGCCGCTATCCGGCGTGCCAAGATCATCCGCACCATCGTGATGGTGCTCCTGTGCATCATCAGTTTGCTGCCCTTTTACCTGATGTTCGTCAACGGTACCCGCACCTCCAATGAGGTCAAGTCCGGCATCAGCTTCTGGTTCGGCAGCAACCTGCTGGAGAACCTTCGCAACTTCGACCTGAAGCAGCGCGGCCTGGGCGTTACCGCTCTGGGCAGTATGTTCAATTCCCTGCTGGTGACGGTACCGGCCACAGCGCTGTCGGTCTATTTCTCCGCGCTGACGGCCTACGGCATCCACGCCTACGACTTCAAGCTGAAAAAAGCCGCATGGGGCTTTATTCTGGCGGTGATGATGGTGCCCACCCAGGTGTTCGCCATCGGCTATTATAAATTCATGATCCAGCTGAAGCTGATCGACACCTACTGGCCGCTGATCATCCCAGCCATCACTACCCCGGTGGTGGTGTTCTTCCTGCGGCAGTACCTGTTGGGCGCGCTGCCGCTGGAGGTGGTGGAGGCCGCCCGCATCGACGGCTCCGGCGAGTTCCACACCTTCAACACCATCGTCCTGCCCATCATGAAGCCGGCCTTGGCGGTGCAGGCCATTTTCCAGTTCGTAGCCAACTGGAACAACCTGTTCCTGCCCAGCCTGATCATCAACTCCACCGGCAAGAAAACACTGACCATGTTCGTGCAGATGCTGATGGGCGAATCCTTCCGCGCCGACTACGGCGTGATCTTCCTGGCCCTGTCCATCACCATTCTACCCATGTTCGTCATGTATTTCCTCCTGTCCCGCTACATCGTAGAGGGCGTATCGCTGGGCAGCGTCAAGGGCTGACCGGTGGATCTTTATCGGCCTGATTCAATAGAAAAAGAGACGCTTGCCGCAAGCGTCTCTTTTTTCTTGCGCTGCGGCCTGCCGGGGTGATATACTAAAAAGAGAAGGAGCTGTTTCTGCCATGAATGATACAAGTCCCCGCGTCGCGTACTACCATCTTTCCGGCCTGTTCGAGTTTTATGAGCTGTACCGAGTGTTTCTGCCGCTGTTCCGCGCCCACAGGGAATACTTCTACGACTGGTGCGCCATCGGCTCATTGTACGGTGCGCCGGAGGACTGCCTCTGGGGCGGCGGCCGCGTGGGCGCGGGCGATTATGACCCGCGGGAGGTGCTGGCCCTGACGCGGGAATACGGCATCCCGGCCCGGCTGACTTTCAGCAACTCCTTGCTGCGCCAGGAGCATCTCTCCGACCCGAAATGCAATGCCCTGTGCCGCCTGTTCGCGGAGAGCCGGGGTCCTCAAAACGGCGTGATCGTCCATTCGGAGCTGCTGCTGGATCATTTGAAAAGGGCGTATCCGCAGCTTTACTTCGTTTCCTCCACCACGAAGGTGCTGACGGATTTTCCGGATCTCCGCCATGAGCTTGCGCGGGAGGACTTCCGCTATGTGGTGCCGGATTTCCGGCTGAATAAGGACTTTGACAAGCTGGACACCTTAACACGGCCGCAGAAGGCGAAGGTGGAATTCCTGTGCAACGAGTGCTGCGCTTTCGGCTGCAAGGACAGAAAAGCCTGCTATGAGGCGGTCAGCCGGAAGAATCTGGGGATAAACGGCCCGGAGCACCGCTGCACCGCGCCCGACGCCGCAGGCGGCTACCGCTTTTCCAAGGCCATGGAGAACCCCGGCTTTATCGGTGTGGAGGATATCCGGAATAGATACCTGCCCATGGGCTTTTCCCAGTTCAAGATCGAGGGCCGGAGCCTTGGCAGCGCACTGGTTCTGGAGTTTCTGCTCTACTACATGACAAAGCCGGAATACCACCTGCGTGTGCGGGAGGAGATCTATCTGGACAATATGCTGGATCTGTTCTGAAGAACGGCGGCGAGACACCGAAGAATAACAAGCAGGGAGGACAGAACAATGACAGGACCGGACCCCAACCGTATTCACCCCAACGAAAAGATCAGGCAGGTCGTCTATATCAAGAATGTCATCACCCGGCCCAACATTATCGTGGGGGATTACACCTACTACGATGATGTGGACGGCGCGGAGCGGTTTGAGGAGCATGTGACCCATCACTATGAGTTCCTGGGGGACAAGCTGATCATCGGCCGGTTTTGCGCCATCGCCAGAGGGATCGAGTTTGTGATGAACGGTGCCAATCACCGGATGAACAGCGTCACCACCTATCCCTTCAACATCATGGGCGGGGGATGGGAGCGGTTTGCCCCGGCGCTGGAGGAGCTGCCGCTGAAGGGCGACACGGTGGTGGGAAACGACGTGTGGATCGGACAGAACGTCACCGTAATGCCGGGCGTCCACATCGGCGACGGTGCCATCATTGCCGCCAACTCGGTGGTGACGAAGGACGTTCCGGCTTACTGCGTGGCGGGCGGCAATCCCTGCCGGGTGATCCGGCCCCGCTTTGATGAGGAGCTGACGGAGTATCTGCTGGCGCTGAGATGGTGGGACTGGGAGCCGGAGAAGATCTTCCGCAATATGGATGCGCTGTGCAGCGGCGATCTGACGCGGATCCGGCACATTGCGGACTGATGCGGGAGAATTTGCATCAGAAACGGAGGAAACCATGAGATTTGTCATGTCTTACAGCTGCGGAAAGGACAGTACGCTGGCGTTACATCATATGATCGCACAAGGGAATGAGCCTGTGGCGCTGCTGACAATGGTGGATCAGGAGGCAAAGCGCTCTTTCTTTCACGGGGCGGATCCTGGAATGCTCCGGGCCTATTCGGATGCCCTGGAGATCCCGCTTTTGATGACGCCGACGGCGGGAGAGTGCTACCATCTGGCTATGGAGGACAGGCTGAAGGAAGCTGCCACGCTGGGCGCGGAGGCCGTCTGCTTCGGTGATATTGACATTGAGAAGAATCGCGCATGGTGCGAAACGCGATGCAGGAATACCGGACTTGAGGCGGTGTTTCCCCTGTGGCACAAGGATCGCTCGGAAAACGTGCGTGAGCTGGTGAGCCTGGGCTATCAGTGCCTTATCAAATCCATCAACAGCACATTGCTGCCGAAAAGCCTGCTGGGCCGCGTGATCAACGCCGAGGTGATCGACATCATGAGCGGCTGCGGCATTGACATCTGCGGTGAAAACGGTGAATACCATACGCTGGTCATGGATGGGCCGGTATTTCACAGACCGCTGGCCTATAAGACCGGTAGAATTCTGGGTTTTGGTGATTTTTCCGTAATAGAGGTAGCGACGGAATGATAACTGTCTGCGGCACTTGACAGAGATAGAAAGCATGACCGGAAAGGACAAGAGATATGGAATACAACAAAAGGATCGCTGACATGCGCAGCGGCGACGAGGTGGAGGGCTTTTACATCCTGAAGGGCGCTTATCCCAAGACCACGGCGGCAGGCAAGCCCTTCCTCAGCGCGTCGCTGTCCGACACGTCGGGCTTGATCGACGCCAAGGTGTGGGACTACACCGGCCCCATCGGTGTGGCTGACGAGGGTAAGATCATCAAGCTGCGGGGCACGGTGTCAGAATACCGGGGCACGCCGCAGATCGTCATCGACCGCATCCGCCTCCGCACGGAGAATGACCCGGTGGACCTTAGCGCGCTGGTCCCCGTGGCCCCTATTGACACCGACGCCTATCTGCAAAAGGTCAACGACATCGTGGACGGTATGGAGGACGCGGACTATCAGACCCTCTGCCGTGAGATGCTGCGGCGGCATCTGGCGGAATTTCAGCAGATCCCCGCCGCCAAAAGCGTACACCACGGCTTTCTTCGCGGATTGCTGATGCATACGGTGGATATGCTGACCATGGCGGAGTTTCTGGCGGCACAGTACCGCGCGGTCATCGACCGCGATCTGCTGCTGGCAGGTACGCTGCTGCACGACTTTGCCAAGGCCAAGGAGTTCGCTTTTTCCGAGTTGGGGCTGGTGACCGGCTATTCCACCAAGGGTCAGTTGCTGGGCCATCTGGTAATGGGAGCCCAGGAGGCGGCGGATACGGCGAAAGAGCGGGGTATCCCCGACGACAAATCCACGCTGCTGCAGCACATGATCCTCTCCCACCACGGCGAGCCGGAGTTCGGCGCCGCTGTGCGGCCACTGTTCGCGGAGGCGGAGCTGCTGTCCCACATCGATGCCATCGACAGCCGTATGGAGATCTACCGCGAGGTTCTGAGCGGCCTGTCCGTGGGAGAATTCAGTGACCGCGTTTTCGCGTTGGAGCGGCGGGTATACAAGCCCCATGAATCGAAGTGAAAAAGGAAGGATCTCAGATGGAATATGGTATTCTGCCCCATGGCGGGGCGGGGATCGGTGTCATCGGCGCGTGAAAGCGCAATAGCAAAAAGAACCGTCCGGTCATGGCCGGGCGCCTCTTTTTGCTTGACAGGCCAAAACCGTGGGACTATAATGAAGCCGTTAAACAGGCTGCGGCAGGCAGCCTTTTATACAGATACTGGTTAGCGAAAACTAACCAGCGCGAATAAAGAACAGGAGGGTGCGTATGTCATTCTTTGAAAATACCCGCAAGCCCACAGGCCGCGGCGGCCGGGTGATGGTGGCCATGATGAACCTGTGCCACCGGCCGCTGGCACGGTGGGGACTTTCCCACCTGCGCATTGCGCCGGACGCAGCGGTGCTGGACTGCGGCTGCGGCGGCGGAGCCAACATCAGAAAGCTGCTGAAAAAGTGCCCCGGCGGCGTGGTGAAGGGCATCGACTATTCGCCCGTCAGCGTGGAAAAGGCGCAGGAGGTCAACCGGCAGGCCATCCGGGAGGGCCGCTGCACGGTCCTGCAGGGCAGCGTTGCCGACATGCTTTTTGCCGATGATTGGTTCGACATGGTTACAGCCTTTGAGACGGTCTATTTCTGGCCCGATCTGCCCCGGTGCTTCCGTGAGGTGTTCCGCGTGCTGAAAAGCGGCGGCACGTTCCTTATCTGCAACGAGTGCAGCGACCCGGTAAAGGACAGCAAATGGCCGGAGATCATCAACGGCATGACCGTCTATCGGGACACCCAGCTGAAGGACGCTCTGGAGCAGGCCGGGTTCCGGGACGTTCAGACCCGAAGAAACAGAATGGGCTGGCTCTGCGTCACGGCGCGGAAGTAAGGCGGCCAGAGAGGATTCCCACAAAGTTGTGGAGCAGCTGAAGGAATAACGGAACGCGGCAAGGCCCGCACCCACCGCCGGTGGGTGCGGGCCTTGCTCATACCGTAGGCGCCTCGTAGCTTATGTCGTACTCGCTCCACTGGATACGGACGGAGACCCGTGCGCCGCCTGCGGAGAGGAAGGAGTGTATCTCGCACAGCGACCAGAGCTTTGTGGCCGGATCCTGCTGGCGGATCTGCATGCTGTGGGACTCCTGCGAATTGGTGTAGACGATATCGTCCAGCACGACGCGGCCCGAGACGGTGGAGCCGTTCAGCGTCAGCGTCTCCACGGTGCTGCCGTTATAGATGGATGTCCGGCGCACGTCGACCAGAACGCTTGCGGCGCTGTCATTGGGGGCGATGGTGATGCGCAGCGCGGTGGAGGAGGTACACTGATACGTCAGCACCAGATCCTTCAGCGGCATCACCAGTGCGCTGCCCACGGCGGACAGGTCGGCGTGATATTCCGTGAAGGGTGCGAACAGGTTGGGGGTGGTCAGCTCCTGCTGGCTGGTCTGGAAGTGCAGCCGGTAGCTGAGAGGGGTATCCTCCGCCACGGTGATGGCCGGTGTCTCGCCGGTATCGCCCTTGGGACCTTGAATACCCTGCTCACCCCGGATGCCCCGCGGGCCCATTGGCCCCTGCTCGCCCAGAGGCCCCTCCGGCCCCATTGGCGCCATGGAGCCCTGAATGGTCACATATGATCCGCAGGCATCCTGCGGATGACAGCCGTTTCCCCGGTATGTGCCGTTGCTGCAATTCATCGTCATCTCTCCTTACCGCAGATCGTTACGCCATTCTATGCCGGAGAGGGGAAACAGGTGACAGGCACGGCAAGACCGACGTTGCATTTTCCTCCGGCTTGGTGTATGATGGCAGGAAGAAAGTGAGCCTATGTGCCGCGTCGAACTGCTCGACGATGAAAATACGACGGAGACAAAATTTCCCTGCAAAAGGAGGCAAATCATGCTGCACTTGAAGATATTGAAGGCGGAGACCGCCGCGGAGGTGGGCCGTCTGGCGGCGGATCAGTTTCAGGAGGTCATGGCCGCCAAGCCCGCCTGCGTGCTGGGCCTGGCCACCGGCTCCACCCCTGTTCCCCTGTACCGCGAGCTGGCGGCGCGGGAGAAGGCGGGCCTTCTGGACTTTACCCGCGTGCGGTCGGTGAATCTGGATGAGTACAAGGGCCTTGCCCCCGACCATCCCCAGAGCTACCGGCACTTCATGCAGGAGAATCTGTTTGACCACATCGCCATCCGTCCGGAGAACACCCTGGTGCCGGACGGCCTGACGCAGGATGTGGAGGCCATGTGCATGGCCTATGAGCGGGCCATCGAGGACTGGGGCGGCATAGACTTACAGCTGCTGGGACTTGGCCACGACGGCCACATCGGCTTCAACGAGCCCTGTGACCATTTCCCCAGCTGGACACATGAGGTGGCGCTGACGGAGACCACCCGCCGGGCCAACGCCCGTTTCTTCGCCAGCGAGACGGAGGTGCCCGCGGCGGCTTATACCATGGGCGTGGGTACGGTGATGGCGGCCCGCCGGGTGCTGATGCTGGTGACCGGCGCGGACAAGGCGGAGATCCTGCGCAAAGCCTTCTTCGGCCCGGTGACGCCGTGGGTGCCCGCCTCCATCCTGCAATTCCACCCCGATGTAACGCTGATCTGTGACCGGGCCGCGTGGGACGGCGCCGGTATGGGAAAGGAAGACTGACTATGGAATATCTGGGTATTTCCTATGACATCAAGAATAAGCCCGCGCTGGACGGGGGCTTCATCCCCTTTGCCCCGTGGCGCACGGCCTATCTGGCGGAGGCTCATCGCCCCGTCCGCATCGCCGTGGAGCGGCAGGATGGACAGGTGTCGGTATTCGATACCCGCCTGCGGAGCGTGGTGTATCAGGACGCCAACCTGCGGTTTCTGGAGCGCACCGTCAAGCTGCTGCTGTGGAGCGTAGGCGGCTGGCGGGTGTATATCAGCGGCTGCAATGAGCTGGCGGAGGACCTGCGGAGCATCTACCGCCGGGGCGGCGACCGGGAATTCGACGTGGACTTCATGGAGACGGTGTTCGAGCGGCCCTTCCAGCTGGAGGCCATCGCAGAGGTGGACTTCCCGAAGGAGCGCAGCAGCGCCCGGAGGATCGGCGGCCATCT
The DNA here is from genome assembly GCA_934597345.1 of uncultured Oscillospiraceae bacterium. Classification (GTDB taxonomy): domain Bacteria; phylum Bacillota; class Clostridia; order Oscillospirales; family Oscillospiraceae; genus Vescimonas. Next base: position 15,662 of record CAKTRJ010000007.1, on the reverse strand, counting down.
CAACGGCTGCCGCATCGGCTTCGACGCAGGCGGCTCTGACCGGAAGGTCTCCGCCGTCATTGACGGCGAGACGGTGTATTCCGAGGAGGTGGTCTGGCATCCCAAGGCCCAGACCGACCCGGAGTATCACTATCAGGGCATTCTGGACGCCTTCCGCACGGCGGCGTCGAAAATGCCCCGTGTGGACGGCATCGGCGTGTCCTCCGCCGGTGTGTTCATCGGCAACGCTCCCATGGTGTCGTCGCTGTTCATCAAGGTGCCGCAGGACAAGCGCGGCCCCATCAAGACCATCTATGACCGCGCGGCCGCCGCCATCGGCAATGTGCCCATCGTGGTGGCCAACGATGGCGACGTGACGGCGCTGGCCGGTGCCATGAGCCTTCATGACAGCTGCGTCATGGGCCTTGCCATGGGCACCAGCGAGGCGGTGGGCTATGTGAACCGGGAGGGCAGTATTCTGGGCTGGTTCAATGAGCTGGCCTTTGCACCGGTGGATCTGAACCCCCACGCGGAGCGTGACGAGTGGTCCGGCGATATCGGCGTGGGCTGCAAATACTTTTCGCAGGACGCGGTGATCAAGCTGGCGCCTGCCGCCGGTATCGCGCTGGACGCCGGTCTGACCCCGGCGGAAAAGCTGAAGGCGGTACAGCAGCTGGCGGAGCGCGGCGATGCGCGTGCGCTGGCCATCTTCCGGGATATCGGCGTGTATCTGGGCCACACCCTGCCCCTGTACGCCTCCGTATATGACCTGAAAAACCTGCTGGTGCTGGGCCGCGTGGCCTCCGGCGTGGGCGGCGAGACGATCGTTGCGGAGTGCCGCCGTGTGCTGGCGGAGGAATATCCGGAACTGACGGTGTCCGTTACCCTGCCGGACGAGCAGTTCCGCCGTGTGGGCCAGTCCATGGCGGCGGCTAGTCTGCCGACGGTCAGTCTGCCGGAGGTGTGATATGCGGTTTATCAACGGAAATATCTTTGTCAACGGCCGGTTCGTCCCCGGCGGCTTCTCTGTGGCGCACGGCCGGTTCGCCCATGTGCTGGCGGAAACGGCGGACGGAGAGTGCGTCGACCTTCACGGCGCGTATGTGATCCCCGGTCTGGTGGATGTCCACACCCACGGCAACTCCGGCGCGGACTTCTCCGACGGCGACGATGACGGTCTTGTGAAAATGGCCGCCTATCTGGCGCAAAACGGCGTGACCTCCTTCGCCCCCGCCTCTATGACGCTGCCCTATGACGTGCTGGAAACGGCCTTCCGCACGGCGGTGCGGCTCCATAAAACGCAGCCGGAGGGCTGTGCACAGTTGATGGGTATTCAGATGGAGGGGCCTTTCTTCTCCGAGAAGAAGAAGGGCGCCCAGAACGCTGCCTATCTCCGATTGCCGGATTACGACGCCTTTGTCCGGCTCTATGACGCGGCGGAGGGCCTGCTGCGGATCGCGGACGTGGCCCCGGAGCTGCCCGGCGCGGTGGAATTTGCCCGCCGCGCGTCGGAGAAGTGCACCGTCTCCGTGGCCCATACCGACGCCAGCTATGAGGAGGCTGCCGCCGTCTTTGACGCGGGCGCTGCCCACCTGACGCACCTGTTCAATGCCATGCCCGGCATCCACCATCGGAATCCCGGTCCCATCGGCGCGGCCTCTGAGCGGGAGAACGTCACCGCCGAGCTGATCTGCGACGGACACCATGTCCATCCCAGCGCCGTGCGGATGGCCTTCAAGCTGTTCCCCGGCCGCATCTGCCTGATCTCCGACGCGCTGCGCTGCTGCGGCATGCCGGACGGGCAGTACACCCTGGGCGGACAGGATGTGTTCCTCTCCGGCGGCGTGGCCCGTCTGGCGGACGGCACCATCGCCGGAAGCGCCGCCAATTTGTACGACTGCATGCGCAATGCCGTGGCCTTCGGTATTCCCCGTGAGCAGGCCGTTTTCTCCGCCACCGCAATTCCCGCCCGCGAGATCGGGCGGCAGGATGAGATCGGCGCCATCGCCGACGGTATGCACGCGGATTTCGTGGTGTGTGACGAAAAACTCATCCGGCAGGCCGTCTATCTGGGCGGCAAGCCGCTGTAAGCAAATCGAAAAGACCGCCCCTCCGGCGGCTGCCGGAGGGGCGGTCTTTTGTCTGCATTTTGCGGGGGTATCGGGCGTTTACCGCCGGGCGGTGATCAGAAACAGCGGCGCGTCCGCCAGATCCAGATCGCCCAGAATACGGCGGCCCGCGTCCTCGTCACAGCCGCACCGGGAAAAGCCGCAACGGGGCAGCAGCGCCATGTCCCATTGGGGCCGCGCCTGACGGCTGATGGGCATGGCCAGCGTGATGGCGGCATTTTCCTGCTCCAGCTCCGGCGTGATGCCGCAGTGGCCGTATACCTCCGTGGCGGGGATATAGGAGTCCCTCTGCCGGTGGTGCCGCACGTTGTCGCCATAATTGGCGTCAAAATTCAGCAGCACGCCGCCGGGCCGCAGCAACCGCCGCCACTCCCGATAGGCCTGCTCCGTGTCCGGCAGCGTCCACGTCAGGTTCCGGGTCACGATCACGTCAAAGGCGGCGTCCGCGAACGCCGTCTCCATGGCATCCATTACCAGAAACCGCGCTGAAACGTTCATGGCCGCCGCGGTGGCCTTCGCTTCGGCGATCATGGCGGGGGTCAGGTCGATGCCCGTCAGGCGGTGGCCTGCCTGCGCCAGAAGAATGGCAAAGTAGCCGGTCCCCGTGCCGACGTCAAGAATGTCAAGGGCCTTTCCCTGCGGCAGATATTGCTGCATTTCCGCCAGCCACCGCTGGCCCATGGCGCCGTCGTGCAGCTCGTTGCGCCGCACGGTGCTGAAATCTCTGGCCCGCTTCGTCCAGTAGGCCTGCACACGCTGTTCCATATCCTGCATGATAAAACCTCGCTTATTGCGGCTGCCGCAGTTCCATGACCGAGGCGATGAGCCGCTGTGTATATGCTTCCTTTGGCGCTTGAATGATCTGCGCCGTGCTGCCTTCCTCCACCATATGGCCGTCCTTCATCACCAGCACCCGGCCGCACAGGCTGCCCACCACCGCCAGATCGTGTGAGACGAACACGGTGGCCATGTGGTTTTCCCGGCACAGTGTCCGGATCAGCGCCAGTATCCGGGCCTGTGTGGCGGCGTCCAGCGCACTGGTGATCTCATCGCACAGCAAAAGCTCCGGCCCGGCGGCCATGGCCCGCGCGATGGCAAAGCGCTGACACTGGCCGCCGCTGAGGTCACGGGGGTACCGCTGGGCCAGCTCCGGCGCAAGGCCCACCATGGCGCACAGCGCCGGAATGTCGGCGCGGCTGTCCCGTCCCAGCAGACTCCGGACGCTGTCCTGTATGGTGTCGGCGATCCGCCGCCGGGGGTGGAAGGAACCGGCGGTGTCCTGAAAGATCATCTGCATGGCGCGATAGTCGGCCTTGCTGCGCTTTACGGTCAGGGGCCTGCCGTGCAGCAGCACCTGTCCGCTGTCGGCGGCTTCCAGTCCGCTGATGAGCCGCAGCAGGGTGGTTTTTCCGCAGCCGCTTTCGCCCACGATGCCCAGAATGTCACCGGACTCCAGCGTGAAGGAGATATCCTTTACCGCCTGCACCGTACCGTAGCGCTTGTTGAGTGCGCTTATCTCCAATACGCTCATGGACACGCTCCTTCGCCGCGCTCCAGCCGGGGTACGGCCTGGAGCAGCTTTTTCGTATAGGGATGGCCGGGGGCATGCAGCACGGTCTCCGTGTCGCCGTATTCCACAAAGCGGCCCTCGTACAGCACGGCGATGCGGCCGGCCAGAAACCGCGCCAGCGCCAGATCGTGGGTCACCACGAGCTGGGCGATGCCCTCTGTGCGGCTCAGCTGCTTCAGCTGCCGCGCCGCCTGCAATTGTATCACCGCGTCCAGCGCGCTGGTAGGCTCGTCCGCCAGCAGGATGTCCTGCTCCAGCAGCAGGGCCAGCGCCATGGCGGCCCGCTGGTTCATGCCGCCGCTCAGCTCATAGGGGCGGCTGGCCAGTATGCGGCCGCTGTCTGTCAGTCCCAGCCTGTCAAAGGCCGCCGCCGCGTCGGCGGCGAACCGCTCCTTCCGGAATTTTCCGTGACCCTTCAGCGTGTCCCGGAACTGCGCCCCGTAGGTGCGGATGGGGTCGAAGGACGCGCCGGGGTTCTGAAAGATCATGCCCATCCGGTCGCGGCAGAGGCGCTGCCGCTCCCGGCGGCTGAGGGCTGTCAGCTCACGGCCCTCCAGCGTGACCGTTCCGCCGGTGATGTGTACGGCGTCGTCCGCGCCCATCAGGGCTTTCAGCAGCGTGCTTTTGCCGCAGCCGCTCTCGCCCACCACGCACAGGATCTCACCCTTGCGGAGGGTGAAGGAGACGTCCCGCAGCACATCACCCCGGCTGTACCCGGCGCACAGGCCGCTGACCTGCAAAAGAGACTGCATTTCCGTCATTTCCGTTCCTCCACCGCCGCATAGTCCCGGACGCTGTCGCCCAGATAGTTGAACAGCATTACCGTCACCACCGTGGCGGCCGCCGGGGCCAGCACCGGCCACGGGTTCAGCTGGATATAGGCCCGGCCCTGATTGATCATGCTGCCCCATTCGGCATAGGGCTCCTGCACGCCGATGCCCAGAAAGGACAATCCCGCGATGCCCACCATCATAACGCCCAGCTGCGTGGCGGCGTTGACCGCCATGGTGCCGATCATGTTGGGCAGCAGGTATTTCAGCAGGATCGTCCCGTCACCGCAGCCGCTCAGCTGTGCGGCGCAGACGTAGGGGGCGTTTTTCAGCGCCATGGCCTGCGCCCGGGCCAGCCGGGCGTACAGCGTCCAGGCGGTCACGCCCATGGCCAGCATGGCGTTGCCCATGCCACCGCCCAGAATACCGGCCACGGCAATGGCCAGCACCATCTGGGGAAACGCCAGCATGATGTCGGCAAGGCGCATCACCAGCGTGTCCAGCACGCCGCCGTAGTAGCCTGCCAGCAGGCCCAGCGCCGTGCCGGCGGCAAAGGTGACGGCCACCAGCGCCACGGCGGAGAAAATGGTGGTGCGCCCGCCCATCATCACGCGGGAGCAGACGCAGCGCCCGTACCGGTCGGTGCCCAGCGGGAAGGCCGCGCTGGGGCCTTCGTTGATATGGGCGGCATTGGTGGCGGTGGGATCGTTGGGCGTCAGCAGCGGGGCCGCCAGACTGAACGCCGCCAGCGCCAGCACCAGTGCCAGCAGCACCAGCATCCTGCGGCGCTTCCGTTCTCTCATCATGGCCGCGCCTCCTCTCTGACGCGGGGATCGACCCAGCCACAGCAGAGGTCGCTCAGCAGGTTCGCCGCCACATAGACCGTGGCGGTAAACAGCACAAAGCCCTGTATCACGGGATAGTCCCGGTCGCTGATGGCATCCATGGCCAGCTTGCCCAGTCCCGGCCAGCTGAAAATGGTCTCGATCACCACGCTGCCGCCCAGCAGCGTTCCGATGGACAGCGCCGTGATGGTGACCATGGCAGGCGCGGCGTTGCGCAGCACGTCGTGCAGCAGGATATCGCGCCAGCGCACACCCCGGGTCCGGGCGCCCAGCACATACTCCTGCCCCAGCTGCTCCAGAAGCTCCGCCCGGAACTGCCGGGTAAACCGGCTGCACAGGGGGATGGTCAGCGCAAGGCAGGGCAGCAGCAATCCTCTGACGCTGCCGTTGGCGATCACCGGCAGCAGCTTCAGCCGGATGCAGAAGAAATACATCAGCAGCACCGACAGCAGGAAGTTGGGCAGCGAATTGCCGATAAAGCTGAAAAACCGCACCGCGTGATCAGCAATGCCGCCCTGGCGCACCGCCGTCCACACCGCCAGCGGCAGCGAGACCAGCAGCGCCAGCGCAAGGCTGGTCAGGGCCAGCACGAAGGTGCGGCCCATGGCTCCGGCCAGCTTGCCGCTGACCGGCAGGCCGTCCTTATAGGAGACGCCCAGATCGCCCCGCAGGGCCGACCCCAGCCAGTCGCCGTACTGGGTCAGAAAGGGCCGGTCCAGCCCCATCTCCTGACGGGTGGCCTCCAGCACCTCCTGAGAAACGGCGACGCCCTGCGCCGTCAGCTTCTTCTGGGCAGGGTCGCCGGGCGATATGTACATCAGCAGGAACGTCAGAAAGCTGACGCCCAATATGACGACCGCCAGATGTGCCAGCCGTTTTCCAATGGTTCGTTTCATAGGTTCTCCCTCACGCTGCAAGCGCAGGGTGGACGCCGGGGAGGCGGCGTCCACCCTGTACCACTTGTGGGATCGTTACGCCGTGATATCGGTGGCGGCGTTGATGTAATAAAAGTCAAAGGGGCAGTTTTCCGAGATATGGCTGACGCCCTTGCGCATGACTGTGGTCTTGTTGAACAGCCCCACATAGCCGAAGGCGTTGTCGTCGATGGCCAACTGCACGATCCGGTTGGCCAGCGCGGCGCGCTGCGCCTCGTCGGTCTCGTACCGGAGCTGCTGGATCAGCTGCTGGCACTCTGCGCTGTCAAAGCCGCCTACATCGAAGTAGCCGCCCTTGCGCAGGGTGCTGTCAATGAAGTAGTAGGGGTCGCCGTTCTTGTCAGCAATCATGCAGTACAGGGCGATGTCAAAGTCCCGGTTGGCGATATAGGTGGCGTCAGGATCCTCCTGACAGTTGAAGGTGACGGTGATGCCGATGGCCTTCAGCTGCTCCTGCATCAGCAGGGCGATGCTGTCAAGAGACCGGGCGGCGTAATAGGCCACCGTCAGCGTCAGGGGCTGGCCGTCCTTTTCATAGAGCCCGTCGTCGTTCATGGTATAGCCGTCCTGCTCCAGCAGGGCTCTGGCCTTCTCCGCATCCGGCGCGGGCTTCGTCACCTTGCCGTAGGCGGCGGAGGTGCTGAAGGGTCCTGCGGCGGGGGAGACGGTGCCGCCCAGATACGCGGCCATGGCCTCGCAGTCCACCGCCAGATTCACGGCGGCCCGGACGGCGTCGTCCATGGTGGCCTCATTGAGGATGTAGAACTGTAACCGGGTGGCGGGGATGTCCGTCAGCTGATAGGTGTCGGGGTCGGACAGAAAGATCTCCCGCGCCGCGGCGGTGACGCTGGTATAGGCGTCGATCTCGCCGTTCTGCATGGCCATCAGCTTTGGCTCGTCCTCCTGCATGTAGTAGAAGACCGCGCCGTCCAGCTTCACTTCGCCGCCCCAGTAGCTTTCGTTCCGGGTGACCTCCACGGTGCCCTCCGGCTGGAAGGACTTGATGACGAAGGGGCCGGTAGACACGGGGGCATTGTCCAGATCGGCGGAGCCGTCCAGATCCATGATGGCCAGCTCAGGGCTTGCCAGCTCGTTGAGCATGGTGGGATAGACCTCCGGCGTGGTGATGGTCAGCGTCCGCTCGTCCATGGCGGCCATGTCGTATTCCGCCAGATAGGCGAAGCGGCTGTTGACCTCCGCCGCCCGCTGAAGGTTGCGTACCGCCATCTCCGCCGTCACGGCGCTGCCGTTGGAGAAGCGGACGCCGTCCTTCAGCGTTACCGTCCACGTCAGGCCATCCTCGCTGGCTTCAGCCTTTTCGGCCAGCAGCGGCTGAATGGCGCTGTTGTCGTCGATGCGGAACAGCGTCTCCGTGATGCCGTAGTTGGAGGTGTACCAGCCGTAATACTCCTTGTGGGCGTCCAAACTGGGATAGGCGAAGCTTGCCGCCAGCCGCAGGATCTTCTGCTCATTTCCGGCGTCGTTATCGGGTGCCGTGCCGCAGGCGGCAAGCCCCAGCAGCATCAGCGCCGCCAGCGCCAGCGCGGTCAGTCGTTTTTTCATAAGCAGTTCCTCTTTATTTCGTGGCCCAGACCATAAAGCCGGGGGTCGAGGCGTAGTTGATCTTCTCCTCCGGGTTCCACAGCCGCTTGCCCACGGAGGTGTCGGCGTTCACGGCGGAAAAGCCCAGCGCGTTCAGGGTGTCCATGTCCCACTGGGGACGGCGCAGGCGGCCCATGGGCAGCATCCGGGAGATGCCCTCCATCATGTCGGTCTCGGCGTAGGCCTCGTGATCCTCCACGCCTGCCAGCCGGGCGTTGGCCCGGTCACGCTGGTACTCCTGCTGCTTGTCCTCGTTGAAGAGGTAGGCGTACCAGTTGGCGTCGAAGTTCACCAGCGCGCCGCCGGGCCGCAGCACACGCATCCACTCCCGGTAGGCGCCTGCCGGATCGGGCAGGTTCCATGTGAGGTTGCGGGTGACGATGGCGTCAAAGCTGCCGTCGGCAAAGGCCAGCCTCTGGGCATCCATCCGGACGAAGCGGATCTTGTCCGCCAGTGCGCCTGCGTTGCGCCTTGCCTCCCGCAGCATACCCTCGGAATAGTCCACGGCGGTGACCTCATAGCCGCGGCGGGCCAGAATGATGGCGTAAAAGCCCGGCCCGGTGCCGATGTCCAGCACCCGCAGCGGGCGGTCGCCGCCGTCGGGGAAGTGGGAGATCAGCTCGTCGGCCCACACCTGATCCCAGCCATCCGCCAGATTCTTCTTGATCACGTCCGTATAGGAGGGGGCGCGGCGCGTCCAGTATTGTCCGATGGAGTGAAGCAGCTCTGCCATATGCGGTTACCTCCGCTCATGTTTTCGATGGTATCATTATACGGGACGCCAAAACCGCCCGCAAGCCGGGTGGGGGGATACAATTTTGCTTTTGCGGCAAAAAAATCACCGCGCCTTTACCGATACTTTACAACGGCGGAAAAGTGCGATAAAATGGGGAAAACATAAATTTCGGAGGCGCTCCATGACCGTGACCGTGCCGCTGCCTGCGGGCAGCTACTGTGTTCATATCCAGCCCGGCCTGCTGCGGCAGACCGGGGCGCTGCTGTCCGCGCTGCCCTGCCGCCGCTGGGCGGTGGCGGCGGACGATACAGTGGCGGCGCTGTACGGCGGCACGCTGCTGGACAACCTGCGCGCCGCGGGCCTTACCGGCGAGCTGCTGACCTTCCCGGCGGGGGAGGAACACAAGACGCCGGAGACGTGGCTCACCCTTTGCCGCCAGCTGGCGCAGCGGGGCTTTACCCGCGCCGACGGCGTGCTGGCGCTGGGCGGCGGCGTTACCGGCGATCTGGCGGGCTTTGCCGCCGCCTGCTATCAGCGGGGCATGCCGCTGGTGCAGATTCCCACCACCCTGCTGGCCCAGGTGGACAGCGCCGTGGGCGGCAAGACGGCGGTGGATCTTCCGGAGGGGAAGAACCAGCTGGGGGCGTTCTACCAGCCGTCGCTGGTGATCGTGGATCCGGACTGCCTTGCCACGCTGCCGGAGCGCCAGCTGCGCAGCGGCATGGCGGAGGTCATCAAATACGGCTTCATCCGCGACATCGCGCTGCTGGAACTGCTGGAGACCGACGCGCCGGAATGGACGGACATCATCGCCCGATGCCTGCGGGTAAAGGCGGCGCTGGTGGCCGCCGACGAGCGGGATACCGGCGCACGCCGCCTGCTGAACTTCGGCCACACCTTCGGTCACGCCTATGAGGCGGCGGGCGGCTACGGGGCCTATACCCACGGCGAGGCGGTGGCCGCCGGTATGGCGGCCATGCTGCGCTGGCAGCTGCGCCGGGGCGACGCGGTATCGGAGGCCTATCACCGTCTGCTGGCGCTGCTGGAGCGCTGGGGGCTGCCTGCGTCTTTGCCGGTGGCGGCGGAGGAGCTGGCGGGCTATATGAAACAGGATAAGAAGCGGGAGGGGGAAACTCTTCACGCCGTATTACTGCGGGCGGCGGGCGACGCCTGTGTGGAGGACGTACATCTTGCCGCGCTGCTGGAGGCGGCACGATGACCCGGCGGCTGTACCCCGCCCGCCTGGCGGGCACGGTCACCGCGCCGCCCAGCAAAAGCGCGTGGCACAGGGCGCTGATCTGCCGCTTTCTGGCGGGGCAGCCTCTTCCAGAGCGGGTATCCGGCGACGATGTGAAGCATACGCTGGCGGGGTTACGGGCGCTGGAAAGCGGCGCACCGCTGATCGACTGCGGCGACTCCGGCGCTACGCTGCGGTTTCTGCTGCCGCTGGCCATGGCACTGGGGCGGAGGGACACGCTCTTTGCGGGCACTCCACGGCTGCTGGAGCGGCCCCTGTCCGCGCCCTATCCGGTGGAGCGGACGGAGCGGGGCTATCGTGCCGCTGCGCCGCTGACGCCGGGACGGTATGCCCTGCGGGGGGATGAGACCTCCCAGACCGTCAGCGCCCTTTTGATGGCGCTGCCGTTGCTGGACGCGCCGTCGCGGCTGGTGCTGACCACGCCGCTGGTGTCCCGGCCCTATGTGGACATGACGCTGGACGCCCTGCGCCGCCACGGTGTGACCGCGGAGGAGACGGCGGACGGCTGGCGCATCCCCGCGCCCCAGAGCTTCCGGGCTGATGACGACCCCATCGAGGGGGACTGGTCGGCGGCGGGCTGGTGGCTGACGGTCGACGCCCTGCAAGGGGGCGGCATCACGGTAGAAGGGCTTTCGCCAGAGAGCCGCCAGAGCGACCGGGCCATTGTGGATTACTTACAGCGTCTGCCGGAGACGGCGGACGTATCGCAAACGCCGGATCTGCTGCCGACGCTGGCGCTGCTGGCGGCCATGACGCCCCAGATCACCCGATTTACCGGCGGCGCGTTCCTGCGCCGCAAGGAGAGCGACCGGCTCCGTACCACCGCTGCCGTGCTGTCGGCGCTGGGCGCGGAGGTGCGGGAGCAGCCGGACGGTTTGACCGTCACCGGGGGGACGCCGCTGCGGGGCGGCGTGACGGTGGACGCCTTCGGCGACCACCGCATCGCCATGCTGTGCGCCTGCGGGGCGCTGTTCTGCGCGGAGCCGGTGACGCTGCGGGGCGGAGACTGCGTGTCGAAGTCCTATGAGGGGTTCTGGCGGGATTACGCCGCCTTGGGTGGAAAAGCGGAAGAATTGACGGAATAAGTGGAGGATAGATCATGTTGGACTATACGCTGTTCGGGGAGTCTCACGGCCCCGTGGTGGGCGTGCTGCTGCGGCACGTCCCGGCGGGCCTTCCGGTGGACAGGCTGCAAATGGAGCGGGAGCTGCTGCGCCGAAGCCCCAACGGCCAACTGTCCACCGCCCGGCGGGAGACAGATCAGGTGCAGTTTCTCTCCGGCGTGTTCCAGGGGTACACCACCGGCATGCCGTTGGTGATGGCGATCCCCAACCGGGATGTCCGCAGCGGCGATTATGATGCCCTGCGCACGGTGGCCCGGCCCGGCCACGCGGATTATACCGCCCATGTAAAGGCTAAGGGCTTTCAGGACTATCGGGGCGGCGGACACTTCTCCGGACGGCTCACCGCGCCGCTGGTGGCGGCGGGCAGCATCGCAAAAACGGCGCTGTCAGCTCGTGGTGTTGCCATTTCTGCCCATATCGTGGACGAGGAGGCGCTGCACCGCCGCGCCGCCGAAGCAAAGGCGGAGGGCGACAGCGTGGGCGGACAGATCGCCTGCGCCGTCACCGGCCTTCCGGCGGGTATCGGCGGCCCTGACTGGCGGGACGCGGTGGAGAGCGAGATCGCCCGCCATGTGTTCGCCATCCCCGCCGTCAAGGCGGTGGGCTTCGGCGAAGGGGAGGGCTTTGCCGCCCTGCGGGGTAGCCAGGCCAATGATCCCTTGCGTACCGACGGGAAAGCCGTGTGGACGGAGACCAACCATAACGGCGGCATAAACGGCGGCATTACCAACGGTATGCCTGTGACTTTTACCGTTACCTTCAAGCCAACGCCCACCATTGCAAAGGAGCAGAACACCGTGGACATGGCCCGGATGGTGAACGTGACGCTGTCCGCCGCGGGACGGCACGACAGCTGCATCGTCCTGCGGGCAGCTCCCATTGTTGAGGCTGCCGCCGCACTGGCCATCTGCCAGCTGTGGCAGGAGGAACCGGCGGAGGGCCTGACGGGCTGCCGTCAGGAGCTGGACAGGATCGACGGGGAGATCGTTCGGCTATTGACGGAGCGGTTTCTGGTGGGGCAGAGGATCGGGAAGATCAAGCGGGAAAATGGCCAGCCGATCCGGGATCCGGAACGGGAGAAGCAGGTGCTGCAAAGCCGGGGCGACATGTCGCCCGCCTACCACGACGCCATTGAGGCGGTGTTCACGGCCATCATGGCCCAGACCCGCGAGGTGGAGCAATGAAGCGGAAGCTGATCCTCATCGGCCTGCCCGGCAGCGGAAAGACCACCGTGGGCGGCCTGCTGGCGGAGCGGCTGGGCCTGCCCTTTGCCGACTGTGACGATCTGATCCAGCAGGCGGCGGGCATGACCATCCCGGCTATCTTCGCGGAAAAGGGAGAGCCGTGGTTCCGGGCGTTGGAGAGCCGCCTGCTGGCGGAGCTGTGTGCCGGGCCGCGGCAGGTGATCGCCACCGGCGGCGGCGCCGTCGTGGCGGAGGGAAACCGGAAATTGCTGAAAAGCTCCGGGTTTGTGGTATTTCTGGATCGTGATATCCGCGATATCGACCTGCGCGTGGGCAATCGGGAGCGGCCTCTGCTGCGGACGCATACGCTGGCGCAGCTGGCGGCGCAGCGGCGGAGCTGGTATCTGGACTGCGCCGACGCGGCGGTAGGCGACGGCACAGCGGAACAGCTGGCGGAGCAGATCGCGGAGCTGTGGAGGAAACTATGAAGCTTTTGATCATCAACGGCCCCAACCTGAACCTGTTGGGGAAGCGGGAGCCGGATATTTACGGCCATGAGACCTATGCCGGTCTGTGCCGCAGGATCGCGGACTACGCCGCGGCCCGCGGCCATCAGGTGCGGTTCGTGCAGTCCAATCATGAGGGCGCGCTGATCGACGCCATCCAGCTGGCGGGGGAGGACGGCACCCGGGGTATCGTCATCAACCCCGGCGCCTACGCCCATTACAGCTACGCCATCCACGACGCGCTGCGCTCGGTGGACGTACCGGCGGTGGAGGTGCATATCAGCGACATCAATACCCGTGAGCCGTGGCGGCATGTGTCGGTGACGGCCCCGGCCTGTGTGAAAATCATTGCCGGACTGGGCTTTGACGGCTATCTGCGGGCCATGGACGTGCTGGAGGACAGAGGATGAGCGTGGAGATGAAGCGGCGAAAAGCGCCAGACTGGGCGGTGCTGTTTCCCGTGGCGGGCTTTACCATCTGGGGCTTCAGCCTGCTGCTGACCCGTGTGGGCCAGCGGTACGCCAGCCCCATGGTGCTGCTGAGCGTCCGCTTTCTGCTGGCCTTTGTGCTGCTGAATGTGCCGCTGCTGCTGGGAAAGGAAAAGCTCCGTCTGCGGGGCAGGAAGCTGCGGCCGCTGCTGGTGCTGGGCATACTGGAGCCGCTGTGCTTCGTGTTTGAAAGCTACGCCATTTACTTCACCAACGCCACCGTCACCGGCGTGGTGTCGGCCCTGTCGCCCATCGTGGCCATGGCGCTGGCGGCGCTGCTGCTGCGGGAATATCCCACCCGGCGGCAGGCGATGTTTTCGCTGCTTCCGGTGGCGGGTATGATCCTGCTGGCGGCGGCGGGGAAGGAAATCGGCGTGGTGACGTGGATCGGCGTGCCGTTCCTGCTGGGATACAGCGTCTGCACCGGCTATTTTAAGGTGGCCAACCGTACCGCGGCGGAGTTTTCACCCTACGAGCGCACCTATGTCCTGCTGCTGAGCTGCTCGGTATTCTTTACGGGCGCGGCGCTGGTGGAATGTAAGGGCAATCTGAGCGCCTACGCCCAGCCGCTGCATCAGCCGCTGTTCGTTGCTGTGGTGGTGCTGCTGAGCGTGTTCTGCTCCATCGCCGCCAACATGCTGGTGAACTATGGCGCGGGGCGCATCAGCGTCACCAAGATGTCGGCCATCGGAAACATCAACACAGTGGTCTCCGCCTTTTCCGGTGTGGTGTTCCTGCGGGAACCCTTTACCTGGGTGATGCTGCTGGGCGCTGTGCTGGTGCTGGTGGGCGTGCGGGAAGTGACGAAACAGGGAGCGTGAGAGTATGTTCAGACTTTGCGTGATCGGCGATCCGGTGGCCCACAGTCTGTCGCCGTCCATCCATACGGCGCTGCTGCGGCAGCGGGGACTGGCAGGCAGCTATGAGACGGTGACCGTCCGGGAGGGGGAACTGGCCGCCTTCGTGGAAAGGGCCAAGCAAGGCACTTACGACGGCTTCAATGTGACCATGCCCCATAAGCAGACCATCCTGCCGCTGTTGGACGCGGTGGAGGAGGACGCGGCGGCTATGAACGCCGTGAATACCGTTGTGGTGCGGCAGGGCCGGGCCACCGGCTATAATACCGACGGGCCGGGCTTCGTGGCGTCGCTGCCGTTTCCGGCGGCGGGAAAGCGGGTGCTGGTGCTGGGCAGCGGCGGCGCGGCCTCGGCAGTGAGCCGGGCGCTGGTGCGTGCTGGTGCGGCGGTGTCCATCTGCTGCCGCCATCCGGAAAAGACGGTGGGATGGGATGTGGATGCTCACCTGTGGCGGGAGCTGCCTGTGCTGGCAGGGGAGTGCGATCTGCTGGTGAACGCCACGCCACTGGGCATGACGGGAAAAGCGGAGTTCGCGGACTTTCGCTTTCTGGAGGGCTGCCATGGCTGGGTCTACGATCTGGTGTACCAGCCCCGTGAGACGGCGCTGCTGACGGCGGCGCAGGAGCGGTGCCTGCCGGTCATCGGCGGGCTGGCGCTGCTCCATGCCCAGGCGGAGCTGGCCTTTGAACGGTTTATAAAATAAGGAACGGCTGACAGCGGAGGGCTGTCAGCCGTTTTTCGTTATATGCTTTCCTCCCGCAGGCGGATCATCAGGTGGGAGAGGGCAAGCATCAGCGTCTCATAATGCAGATAGTCTAGTGTGTTCCGGTCCACCAGCACCTGCATGCTGGCGGGGAAGTCTTCGTCTGCCTCCCAGAACCGCAGGATCAGCGGCAGGAAGGGGAACAGCGCCAGCTGATAGGCCACGTCCCCTTTGGGTTGGGGGATCCCGTGGAGCCGCCGGCAGGCGCGTGCCAGCGCGGCGACGTCTCCGGCGAACTGGGCGCAGGAGTTTTTGAAGAAGTCGCCGTCCTTGGCCAGTGTGCCGCCCTGAATGGAACACAGACTGGCCACGTTGACCCATTCGTGGGACAGATGGCACAGGGGCTTGGAATCACACAGTACATCGTAAATGGACATGGCTTCGTTATAGCTGGCAATGCGGGCGGCATCCGCGGCCCAGGTCACCGCACCGGTTTTGCGATCCACGCGGTAATCGCGGTCCACAAAGGTGATGTAAAGGGCTTCCTCGTCGTGGGCGAGACCAAATTTGCGGATCATCTGCGCCTGATCGTACCGCAGAAAGGCCGCCGCCGTGGCGTCACGAGCCTTGTCATAGTTGGATAGGGATGTCATGGGGCACCTCCTGATGTTGATGATAGTACCATCATAGCACAGAGGGAGGGGAAAACGCAAGGGGAGCGGGCATTGGCTGACACGACGAGGGCAAGAAGCGGCGAAGCGCTGCCTGCGGCGGATGCAGCAAGTCGCTTTCAAGGCAGCACCCCGTTTGGCGGGCACGAACGTGACCGCCGGGCGGCTGGTGCAACGCGGGCCGTCGCCGAGTCGACCGCAAAAAAACACCACCCGATTGGGTGGTGTTTTTTGGAGCGGGCGACGAGGCTCGAACTCGCTACCTCGACCTTGGCAAGGTCGCGCTCTACCAGATGAGCTACGCC
>CAKTRJ010000006.1 GCA_934597345.1 uncultured Oscillospiraceae bacterium | reverse complement strand
GTACCAAAGGCCTCCTTGTGTAAAGGGGGCTGTCAGCCGCAAGGCTGACTGGGGGATTGCCCGTTATCCGACAACCCCTCCGTCGGGGCATCAAGAAAACATGCCGGTGGCATGTTTTTAGCCCCGATCTCGGCGGCTATGCCGTCGTAGCTGCCACCTCCCCTTACACAGAGGAGGCTTTGGAGGCGTATTTTCTTTTATCCCTCCGGCCACGCGGGATAGTCCCGCTGGATATAGGCGCAGACCTCCTGCCGGTCCACACCCAGCGCCACCGCCAATTCGCCGTACAGCTGCTCCTCCGCCCGGCGCAGATACCGCTCGTCCAGCTGGCTGATCTTGCGGTTGTGCTGCCGCGCCCAGCGCCGGCGGCGGCAGGCGTATTTGATCATGGCGGCCATGCGGCCGCAGTCATAGGAGGTGACCACCGCGTGATAGTGATCCTTGGCGGCCCGCTGGCCCGGCCCCTCCGGTGCCTCCGGCGGCAGCTGGGGCAGCGCCGCCAAAAAACCGGCGGCCTCCGCTGCCGTCATGACGGGGCGCATCAGCACGCGGGTATCCACCGGCGTCATCACCTGTCCGGAGCGGTACAGCGGCGCAAGGGTATAGTATTCCTTCGTCTTGTCATAGCCCGACGTGTCGGGCGTGCCAACGCTTTCCACCCGGCAGACACCCTCGCCGCCGTAAACCACCAGATCACCTGCTGCAAACATGAATACTCCTCTCTCCACACGACAAAAACACACCGCAAAACACTGAAAAAAGCACGGCCCGATGGCCATGCACCCCATGCGTCTTACATTTATTGGTAATAGTATAGCACATTTTTCGACAAAATGTAAGAGGAAAATTCAAATTTTTACAAAAAAACGTCTCTTGTCCCAGTACAAGAGACGTTTTTTGGCAAAAATTACCCACTTACTTGAACAGCCACCGGCAGATGAGGATCACCACGCAGGCGCCGCCCACGCCGATGAGGAACGAGCCCAGCGAGTTCCGGGCCACCAGACCGATGGCGCCTGCCAGCCAGTTGCCCACGCCGCTGCCCACGATGCCCAGAATGATGTTGCGCAGGACGCCGCCCTTGCTTTTCATCAGCTTACCGGCCAGCCAGCCGATGACGCCGCCCACGATAATAGACCAGATCATATGTATTTCTCCTTATTTTTATCTGTATTTACTTGCCGGCGCGATCCTGCCGGATCAGCAGCTTCAGTGCCTCCACGCCCACCTGCACGGCGGAGGTGGTATCCTCGCTCATGTCCTGATCCAGGCCCGCAGCCTCCCGCTCCTGGTTCCAGATCACATGGAAGCAGCTGCCGCAGCGGCAGCGCAGGGCGTCCGCCACCACGAACAATGCGGCGCTTTCCATCTCGCTGGCCTTGACGCCCAGACGCTTCCACGCCTCCCACTTGTTCAGCAGCTCATAGGATACGGGCATCCGCGCCGGGGCATGCTGACCATAGAAGGCGTCCTTGCACTGCACCACGCCCACCTGAGTGCGCTTGCCCAGCGCCTTGGCCGCCTGCACCAGCGCGGTGGTCACCTCGAAGTTGGCTACGGCGGGGTATTCGATAGGGGCGTATTCCCGGCTGGTATGCTCGAAGCGGATGGCCCCGGTGGCAATGACCACGTCGCCGCTGCGGACGTCCAGATCGATGCCGCCGCAGGTGCCCACGCGGATGAAGGTATCCGCGCCGATGTTGTGCAGCTCCTCCATGGCGATGGACGCGGAGGGGCCTCCGATGCCAGTGGAGCACACGGAGACCTTCTCGCCCAGCAGCGTACCGGTATAGATGGTATACTCCCGGTTCTGGGAAACGAAATGCGCATCGTCAAACAGCGCGGCGATCTTCTCGCAGCGGCCGGGGTCGCCGGGCAGGATCACATAGCGGCCCACATCCCCTTCCACACAGTGGATATGAAACTGCTTTTCCAGTTTTTGCATAACGCACCTCCAAATGATCACGAATCGTTATATAAACATCAGATATTACAAAAAGTATTTGTCTCAAAAAGATTGGATTATTATTTTACCACAGTTTGTTGAAAAATGCAATGCTGGCAGAAGTTACAGCGGGAGTTTCGCCGGAAATCGACCATACTACCTCCGACACGGTTTGCGTGCCTGACTTTTGCGAAAAGGAGGATGGGATATGAAGGAAAAAGTGATGGCGCTGGCCATGGCGGCGCTGCTGGCGCTGGCGCTGACCGGCTGCGGCGAGGACAAGGCAAACACCAACCGTCCCGGCAGCGACAGCAACAACACCACCAACAACGGCAGCACCAATAACGACGCCAACGGCGGCACGGTGGACGACGGCGTCACCGACAGCAACGGCGCCGCCCGGAACGGTACGGGCCGCAGCGGCTACGGCGCTTACCGGGACAACGGCAACGACAAAGCGTTCAACGACAACCACGGCAGCACCTTCGGCGGTGCCGGAGAGGACATGCAGCGGGACGCCCAGCAGTTTCCACCCACGGTGTATGACTCCATGACCGGAAACCATGGCGCCAGCGGCACCGCCACCTGGCGGCAGATGCTGGAAAACGGCTTCGTCCATGACACCGACGGCTTTTTGCTGGACGGCGAAAACAGCTGCTGGTCATAAGGAAGCGGGGCGGAGGACAGGGCGTGCCTCCGCCCTCTTGCCGTTCTGACAGCGGCGCACGGCACATATGCTGGCGTGAGGTGGTATGTATGCAGATCCATGTGGTACGCACCGGTGAGACCCTGTACGGCATCGCCCGGCAGTACGGCGTCAGCCCCACGCTGCTGGGGCGGCTGAATCAGGTACCGGCGGGCGGGGCGCTGGCGGTGGGGCAGACGCTGGTAGTCTACGAGCCGGAGCGGGTGCATGTGGTGCGGCCCGGTGAAACGCTGGCGGGCATTGCCCGGCGGGAGAGCGTAACGACGCTGTCCCTGTATCAGAACAACTACTTTCTGGGCGGACAGCCAGATATCCTGCCGGACGAGGAGCTGATCGTGGCCCTGAAGGGGGAAAAGTCCGGCACGCTGGCGGTCAACGGCTATGCCTATCCCTTCATCGGGCAGGCGCTGCTGCGCACGGTGCTGCCCTACATGACATATCTGACGCCCTTTACCTACGGCATCACGGCGGCGGGCGGCCTGGTGATCCCTGACGACGGCTGGATGCTGGCCGCGGCGGCGGAATATCAGGCCCGGCCATGGATGCATCTGTCCACCCTGACGGCGGAGGGCCGCTTCGACAGCCGGCTGGGCGGGGCGCTGCTGGAAAACGAGGCGGCACAGGCGGCGCTGATCGACGCCATTGCCGCCAACATGGCGGAAAAGGGCTATCAGGGGCTGGACGTGGACTTCGAGTATCTGGAGGGCCGTCAGGCGGCGGCCTACGCCGCCTTCATCGCGGCCCTGCGGCAGCGGCTGAACCCGCTGGGCTGGCCGGTGATCGTGGCGCTGGCGCCGAAATCCAGCGCCGGACAGAAGGGCCTGCTCTACGAGGGCCACGACTATGCCGCCCTGGGCCGGGCGGCCGACGGCGTGCTGCTGATGACCTATGAGTGGGGCTATACCGCCGGGCCGCCTATGGCGGTGGCCCCCATGCCCCAGGTGCGGCGGGTGCTGGACTACGCGCTGACGGAGATCCCCCGGGAGAAGATCTTTCTGGGTGTACCCACCTACGGCTACGACTGGCCGCTGCCCTTCCGGCAGGGCATCACCCGCGCGCCCTCCCTGTCGCCGCAGGAGGCGCTGGCGCTGGCGCGGCGGTACGGCGCGGAGATCCGGTACGACGAAACGGCCCAGTCCCCGTGGTTCCGGTATACGGCGGAGACCGGTACCGTCCACGAGGTGTGGTTCGAGGATGCCCGTTCCAGCCTTGCCAAATTCCGTCTGGCGGCGGAAAACGGCTTACAGGGTGCGGGGCTGTGGAGCCTGATGCGGGACGCGCCCCAGACATATCTGGTGCTGAACGGCGCGTTTACCATCGAAAAGGCGGAATGACGCAAAAAAGCCGGGGCTGAAGCACAGCCCCGGTTTTTTCATGAAAGGAGAGAGAATAACAATGTGAAAAAACGATACTTTCTTTGTCTGATGCTACTATACAACGGCAAGGGGCGGATGTCAACGAGTGTGACAAACAATTCACAAATTGTTCACAGCGCCGCGGGCGAATTCCTCTTGACGATTCAAAATGTCTGTGGTAGTATTTAGCATGCTAATTTTTAGCATGCTAAATATTTAAAATTTTCGCAACAAAGGAGGGGTTGCCATGAGGTGCCGGGATATTCATGAGGCCACACAGATCGGGATGCTGATGGGCTATTGCGACCACCAGATGCACCGGCTGATGACCCGGATGCTGCGGCAGTACGACGTATCTCCCATGCAGTGCCGGACGCTGACCTTTTTACAGGAGGCCGAGGGCGAGGTGAACCAGCGGATGCTGGAGGAGCACCTGATGGTGAAGCCCTCCACCGCCAGCGGCATCGTGGGACGGCTGGAGGAGAAGGGCCTGGTACGCCGCCAGACCAGCAAAAGCGACGGCCGGTGCCGTATCCTTGCGCTGACCGACAGCGGGCGGCAGTTCTACGCCCAGTTCTGTGCCATCGCGGCACAGATGAACGCCCGGGCGGAGCAGGGCCTTTCCGGGGAGGAAAAGGATACGCTGCGGCGGCTGCTGCTGCGGATCGCAGACAATCTCAGCGAAACCCAGGAGGACACAGAATGAAAACATTTTTCCCATATACCAAAGGCTATCGCCAGTGGATCCTGCTGGGCGTGCTTTGTTCCATCGCGGAGGCGGTGCTGGAGCTGGAGCTGCCCCAGGCCATGAGCGAGATCGTGGACGTGGGCATCGCCAACGGCGATCGGGCCTATATCCTGCTGACGGGCCTGAAAATGCTGGTGCTGTCGCTGCTGGCGCTGGCCGGCGGCGTGGGCGCGGCGGTGTTCGCCGCCAAGGCGTCCATGGGCTTCGGCGCGCAGGTGCGTCAGGCGGAGTATGAGCAGGTGCAGCGCTTCTCCTTCGCCAACATCGAGCGCTTTTCCACCGCCAGCCTCATCACCCGCCTGACCAACGACGTGTCGTCGGTGCAGATGACGCTGTTTATGGGCATGCGCATGTGCGTCCGCGCACCGGTGATGCTGATCACCGCGCTGATCAAGGCGCTGCAGATCAGCCTTGACCTGAGCCAGGTCTTTCTGGTGACGGTGCCGCTGCTGATCCTCGCGGTGGTCATCGTGATCCGCTATGTGGGGCCGTTCTTCACCGCGCTGCAAAGCGCCACCGACGACGTGAACCTGGTGGTGCAGGAGAACCTGAACGCCGTGCGCGTGGTGAAGTCCTTCGTCCGTGAGGACGAGGAGACCGAGAAGTTCCGCCGGCGCAACGATAAGCTTCGGGATACCGCCCAGCGGGCCTTCGGCTTTGTGGTGATGTTCATGCCCCTCATGATCCTGCTGATGGGCGGCACCATCGTGGCCCTGATGTGGCTGGGCGGCCACGATGTGGCGGCGGGCACCCTTCTGTCCGGCGACCTGATGGCCTTCTTCACCTACGCCAGCGAGATCCTGATGTCCCTGATGATGGTGTCCATGGTGCTGATGATCCTGACCCGCGCCATCGCCTGCGGCAAGCGCATCAAGGAGGTGCTGGAGGAGCAGCCGGAGATCACCGACGCACAGGCCGACAGCAGCCTGACGGTGGAAAACGGCGACATCCGCTTTGAACACGTTTTCTTCAAATACCATCCCACGGCGGAGGCCTGGAACCTGAACAACATTGACCTTCACATCGAAAGCGGCATGACGGTGGGTATTCTGGGCGGCACCGGCAGCGCCAAGTCCACGCTGGTCAGCATGATCCCCCGGCTTTATGAGGTCAACGAGGGCGCGGTCTATGTGGGCGGACACAACGTAAAGGACTATACCATGGAGGCGCTGCGTGACGGCTGCGCCATGGTTTTGCAGAAGAACACCCTGTTCTCCGGCACCATCCGGGAGAACCTGCGGTGGGGCCGGGAGGACGCCACCGACCAGGAGATCGCCAACGCCTGCCGTATGGCCTGCGCCGACGAGTTTATCGAGAAAATGCCCGACGGGTACGACACCCATATCGAGCAGGGCGGCACCAACGTGTCCGGCGGCCAGAAGCAGCGCCTGTGCATCGCGCGGGCGATCCTGCGGCGGCCCAGGGTGCTGATCATGGACGACAGCACCTCCGCCGTGGATACCGCCACCGACGCCAAGGTCCGCGCCGCCCTGAAGGACGCCCTGCCCGGCACCACCAAGCTGATCATCGCCCAGCGTGTCACCTCCGTGATGGACGCGGACATGATCCTTGTGCTGGACGACGGGCATATCGTGGGTCAGGGCACCCACGGGCAGCTGATGGACAGCTGCGACATCTACCGCGAGGTCTATGAATCCCAGCAGGAAGGAGTGAGCATTGATGGCTGACAACAAGACGAGAGCGCCCCGTGGCGGCGGCCACGGTCACGGCCCCAACGGTCACGGCTTCCAGCGGCCCAAGGACATGAAAGGCACCCTCAAAAAGCTGATGCGGTATGTGGGCCGCTATAAGGCGGCGCTGGTGCTGGTGGCGGTGTGCCTGATCCTCAGCACTGTGGGCAGCGTGGCCACCAGCTATATGCTCAAGCCGCTGCTGAACGACTATATCCTGCCCGGCGATTTCTCCGGTCTGCTGAAAATGCTGGTGCTGATGGGCGGCCTGTTCGCCCTCAGCGCAGTGTGCTCCTTCGCCTATGCCCGCATCATGGTGCATGTGGCCCAGCGGACGGTGGCTGCCATCCGGCAGGACCTGTTCGACCGCTTGCAGCAGCTGCCCGTCAGCTACTATGACCGGCACCAGTCCGGCGACCTGATGAGCCGCTTTACCAACGATATCGACACCGTGTCGGAGATGCTGAACAGCAGCTTCGCCAGCATCATCTCCAATGTGCTGACGTTCCTGGGTACGGTGCTGATGATGATCATCCTGAACCCGTGGCTGACGCTGATCACCTTCGGCTTCCTGGCGCTGATGGGTGTGGTGGTGAAGGTCATCGGCGGCCGCAGCCGCGTGAACTTCCAGCGGCAGCAGGCGGCGCTGGGCGCGGTGAACGGCTATATCGAGGAGATGATCGAGGGCCAGAAGGTCATCAAGGTCTTTAACCACGAGAAGCAGGCCATCGGCCGCTTCACCACCCTCAACGACGAGTACCGGCAGGCCGCCACGGCGGCACAGGCCTACGCCGGTATGATGATGCCCGCCATGGGCAACCTCAGCAAGATCAACTACGCCGTCACCTGCTGCGTGGGCGGCCTGCTGGCCATCGGCGGCATGTTCGACGTAGGCTCCCTGGGCGCGTATCTGCTGTATGTCAAGCAGGTGAGCCAGCCCATCGGCCAGATCAGCCAGCAGGTAAACACGCTGCTGGCCGCCGCGGCAGGCGCGGAGCGCATCTTCGCCGTCATGGACGCCCAGCCGGAGACCGACGAGGGCAAGACCGTCATCGTCCGTGTGGAAAAGGACGGCGACACGCTGACCGAGACCACGGAGCGCACCGGCCGCTGGGCGTGGAAGAAGCCCGACGGCACGCTGGTGGAGCTGAAGGGCGACGTGCGGTTCGACCATGTGACCTTCTCCTATGACGGGGAAAAGACGGTGCTGCACGATGTGTCCCTGTTCGCCAAGCCGGGCCAGAAGATCGCCTTCGTGGGCTCCACCGGCGCGGGCAAGACCACCATCACCAACCTCATCAACCGCTTTTACGACATTCAGGAGGGCACCATCACCTACGACGGCATCGACGTGAAGGACATCGCCAAGGATTCCCTCCGCCGGTCGCTGGGCATGGTGCTGCAGGATACCCACCTGTTTACCGGCACCATCGCTGACAACATCCGCTACGGCAAGCTGGACGCCACCGACGAGGAGATCCGCGCCGCCGCCAGACTGGCCAACGCCGACACCTTCATCCGCCATCTGCCCCAGGGCTACGACACCGTCATCACCGGTGACGGCGCGGGCCTCAGTCAGGGCGAGCGGCAGCTGCTGGCCATCGCCCGGGCCGCTGTGTCCGATCCCCCGGTACTGATCCTGGATGAGGCCACCAGCTCCATCGACACCCGCACCGAGACGCTGATCGAGCGGGGCATGGATTCCCTGATGGAGGGCCGGACGGTGTTCGTTATCGCCCACCGGCTGTCCACCGTCCGCAATGCACAGGCCATTCTGGTGCTGGAGAACGGACAGATCATCGAGCGGGGCGACCACGCCCAGCTGCTGGAGGAGAAGGGCCGGTACTATCAGCTGTATACCGGTCAGGCAAAATTGAGTTAAAAGGAGAGACGATCATGACAGAGAAAGAGCTTTGCCAAAAGGCCATTGACATGCTGGATATGGCGTATATCCCCTATTCCCACTTTCCCGTGGGCGCGGCGCTGGAGTGCAGCGACGGCACGGTCTATACCGGCTGCAACATCGAAAACGCCGCCTACGGCGCCACCATCTGTGCCGAGCGCACCGCCATCTTCAAGGCCGTCAGCGAGGGACACCGTGATTTCGTCCGCATTGCCATCGCCGGACGCAGCGACGATTACTGCGTGCCCTGCGGCACCTGCCGCCAGGTGATGATGGAGTTTGCCCCCAATATGGAGGTGCTCTGCATCAACAAGGCGGGCGACGCGAAGAAATTCGCCCTGAAGGAATTACTTCCGTATGGCTTCGACCAATCTTGGTTATAATTTCCGGGAACAAAACGACGAAAAACTGCGTCTAACAAAACAGACCCGCATGAATTGCGGAAATCAAGGAGGATATTTTGATGAAAAAGCTTTTTGCCCTGCTGCTGGCCGCTGTGATGGCCCTGTCCCTTGTGGCCTGCGGCGGTAACGACACCAAGAATGACCAGCCTGCTGAGATCACCAGCGCGCTGAACCTGCTGGAGACCGTGTGGAACGACTATGGCGAGGACGAGAAGTTCGCCGTGGTGGGCGGCGGCCCCGACGCGGAGCAGATGGTGGACGGCGCTCCCGGCGCCTTCGACCTGACCGACCGGTCTCTGGCGGAGTACCAGCTGGTGCTGCCGGAGGCGGCGGAGGTGGACGAGGCCGCGTCTCTCGTTCACATGCTGAACGCCAACACCTTCACCGCCGCGGCCTATCATGCGTCCGGTGACGCCCAGGTGCTGGCCACGGCGCTGCGGGATGCCGTTCAGGCCAACCGCTGGATGTGCGGCTTCCCCGACAAGGTGGTGGTGGCCGTCCGCGGTGAGTATGTGGCTGTGGCCTTCGGCGCCGAGGATCTGGTGGACGCCTTTGCCGGCCGTCTCAGCGGTATCTTCGGCATGGAGCTGGTGTATGACGAAGCCGTTCAGGCGTGAGAAGCACCATCGTAAAACGGGCGGCCTTTGTGCTGCTGAGCTGCGCCCTTGTGCTGGGCGCGGCAAAATGGATACCCGCAAGGGAAGCGCCGCCGCAGGCGGCGCTTCCTGAGGTGTATGTGTATGAGGGCTATTCCGTGTCCACCGAGGCGGGATTTGACCAGAAGTCGCTGGACTATGCCGCCCGGAAGCTCCAACAGCTGTATGACGACTATCTGACCGGCAATGACGGACACATCTACCTGTCGGTGATCCCCGACAAGGGCAGCTTTACGGAGCCGCCGGAGGGCTACACCCCCGCCTCCGCGCAGGAGACGGCGGAGGCACTGCTGGCGCAGCTGGACTTCGTGCAGTATGCGGACATCGCGCCGGGGCTTTCCCTGACGGATTACTACCGCACCGACCCCCATTGGCGGCAGGAGTGCCTGATCTCCACGGCGCAGACGCTGGCGCAGGCCATGGGCATGCCGTTGACGGGTGATTTTCAGGAGAATACCGTGGACGAGCC
The DNA here is from genome assembly GCA_934597345.1 of uncultured Oscillospiraceae bacterium. Classification (GTDB taxonomy): domain Bacteria; phylum Bacillota; class Clostridia; order Oscillospirales; family Oscillospiraceae; genus Vescimonas. The sequence goes on along the minus strand of CAKTRJ010000006.1, from coordinate 60,183 downwards.
CTTCTATGGCGCTTACGCGGAGAAGGCGGGAGAGCCGCTGGCGGCGGATACCCTGCGGTATCTGACCGGTGATGTGCTGGACGCCTGCACCGTGTACGACTATGAGACGGAACAGCAGGAGACGCTGTACGATCTGTCCGCCGTGGAGACGGACACGCCCTACGATCTCTATTTACAGGGCAGCCGCTCCCTGCTGCGGATCGACAGCCCGCTGTCGGCCACCGATAAAACGCTGGTGGTGTTCCGGGACTCCTTCGGCAGCAGTCTGATCCCGCTGCTGGTGGAGAGCTACCGCACCATCTACGCGGTGGATATCCGGTATCTGTCCAGCCAGCTGCTGGGCCGGTTCCTGACATTGGACGGCAGCGAAGATGTGCTGTTTCTGTACAGCACCATGGTGCTGCAAAACAGCCGCACACTGAAATAAAAAAACGGCACGCCGGTGCGTAAATGCACCGGCGTGCCGCTTTTTTATCGGATCTGTCCGTTTCCTTTGATGATGTACTTATAGGTGCTCAGTTCATCCAGGCCCATGGGGCCCCGGGCGTGAAGCTTCTGGGTGGAGATGCCCATCTCGCAGCCAAGGCCGAACTCGCCGCCGTCGGTGAACCGGGTAGACACGTTCACATACACCGCCGCGCTGTCGGTCTCGTCAACGAACCGCTGGGCATGCTCCGCCGTCTCCGTGACGATGCACTCGCTGTGGCCGGTGGAGTGGGCCAGAATGTGGGCGATGGCCTCGTCCACGCTGTCCACGATCTTCACCGCCAGAATGTAGTCCAGAAACTCCGTGTCAAAGTCCCGCTCTCCGGCGGGGGTGCCGGGGATGATGGTGGCCGCCCGCTGGTCCAGCCGCAGCTCTACGGGTACCAGTCCCGCCGCGGCGCGGTCGTCCACCAGCGCCTTTTTCAGCATGGGCAGGAACTTCTCCGCCACGGCGCTGTGTACCAGCAGCACCTCCTCAGCGTTGCACACGGAGGGACGGCTGGTCTTGGCGTTCACCACGATGTTCGCCGCCATCTGGATGTCGGCGCTGTCGTCCACATACACATGGCAGATGCCGGTGCCGGTCTCGATACAGGGGACGGTGGCGTTTGCCACGCAGGTGCGGATCAGGCCCGCGCCGCCGCGGGGGATCAGCAGATCCACCAGTCCCTTGGCGGTCATGATGTCGGCGGCGCTCTGATGGCTGATGTCCTCGGTGATGTTGAGAATGTCCGGATCGCCGCCCGCCGCCGTGATGCCCGCCTTCAGCGCCTTCACGATGGCGTGGGCGGAGCGGTAGGCCTCCCTGCCGCAGCGCAGCATACACACATTGCCGCTCTTGATGGCCAGCGCCGCCGCGTCGGAGGTGACGTTGGGGCGGCTCTCATAGATGATGGACACCAGCCCCAGCGGCACCTGCTTTTTATAGATGGTCATGCCGTTGGGCCGGTGTACCTCGGAGAGAATACGACCCGTATGGTCGGGCAGGGCCGTGGTGTCCCGGATGCCGGCGGCCATTCCGGCCACGCGCTTTTCATCCAGATACAGCCTGTCCAGCATCACGTCGGAGATGCGGCCCCGTGCCGCGTCCATGTCCGCCCGGTTGGCCTCCAGAATGGCGGCGCAGTCCCGCTCCAGACTGTCGGCCATGGCCAGCAGCAGGGCGTTTTTCGTCTCGTTGGAGGCGTTGCAGATGGTTTTCCACGCCGCCTTGGTTTTTTTCAGAATGTCAATGGTGGTCATTCACTTGCCCTCCTTTGCCAGAAAGCGGGTGCCCACGGGCTTGCCCGCCGCGATGTCATAGAGAAGTTCCGGCCGCTGGCCGTTGGCGATGACCATTTCGCAGCCTGCCGCCGTGGCCACCTGGGCGGCGTGGAGCTTGGTGGCCATGCCGCCGGTGCCGAGGGCACTGCCGCTGCCGCCGCCCAGCGCCAGAATACTGTCGTCGATGGCGCTTACGGTGCTGATGAGCTTCGCTTCCGGATTCTTATGGGGATCGCTGTCGTACAGGCCGTCGATATCGCTCAGCAGGATCAGCAGGTCGGCCCCCACTGCCGCCGCCACAATGGCGGACAGGGTGTCGTTCTCGCCGATGGTGTTCTCCACGCCGATCTCGTCGGTGGCCACGGCGTCGTTCTCGTTGATGATGGGCAGCGCGCCCAGCTCCAGCAGCCGGAAAATGGTGTTGCGCATGTTGCGGCTGCGGTGCTCGTTCTTCACGTCCTCGCCGGTCAGCAGCACCTGTGCCACCGTGTGGCTGTACTCGTTGAACTGCTTGTCGTAGGTATACATCAGCTCGCACTGGCCCACGGCGGCGGCGGCCTGCTTGGTGGGCATATCCTTGGGCCGCCCCGGCAGGTTCAGCTTGCCCACGCCCATACCGATGGCCCCGGAGGACACCAGAATGATCTCGTGCCCCGCGTTTTTCAGGTCGCTGAGCACCTTGCACAGCTTTTCCATCCGCTGGATATTCAGCCGTCCCGTGGCGTGGGCCAGGGTGGACGTGCCGACTTTTACGGTAATGCGCATAATATCCCTCCTTCGGGATGTTGATATTTGCTCCCTATTATAGCGCCTTGCCCGCCGTTTTGCACGTCTTTTTTCCGCTAAAAACCACCGTTAGAAGAAAAAGCGGCACACCCCCAGCGCGAAAAGGGCGGAAACCACCGCCTGAAGCGCCTTTGCCAGCAGATACCGCCGCAGGGAAATCCCCGTGTCCTCCAGCACCGCCGCCGTCTGGCAGTGGACGGACACGCCGCCCCAGCCCAGCAGCGCCGCCGCCATGCAGAAGCCGGCGGGGGACGCCTCCAGCGATGTAACGCCGCCAGTCAGCTCCAGCAGACCCAGCGCCAGCGGCGGCGCAGCGGGCCATGCCTGCCGCACCAGCGCCATCACCACCAGAAAGAAGATGACGAAGGCGCAGATGTTCACCATGGCCGCCGCCGCGCTGCCCACGCAGGAGACGAAAAGAGCGGGCAATTTCGCGCCGTTACCGACGGTTTTCGTGCAATTACCGGCCGATTTCATGTCACAGCGGGCCGTTTTCATGTCATTACTGCCGTGTTTCATGTCAAAACGGTTGGGTTTTGATGCGCTTCGGACAGAGCGCAGTCCGCCCAGCAATCCGCCCGCCGCCAGCGCCGAGAGAATATGGATGACATACAGGGCAAGACCGGTCTTCTGACTGCCGAACACCCCCACCCCGGCGATGGCAAAAATAAAGGACGGCCCGGCGTTGTTGCAGAAGGTCAACAGCGTTTCCGCCCGCTCTCTGGCAAGACCGCCGCCGCGGTACAGCTCGCCCACTGTCCGGGCGCCCACGGGATAGCCGCCCACGATACCCATTAGAAATACCGCCGCCCCCACGGGAAGCCCCAGCCGCCGCAGCACCGTGAAAAAGCCGCAGCCAACGGCAAAGGACACCACCACGAAAAATGGGAACAATGACGGGATCACTGACCGGGCGCACAGCGCAAGGCCCTGCCGCACGGCGGCGGAGGCCGTTTCGTTCTGCCACAGCAGCACCGCCATGCACACCAGCAGCGCGGCGGCCAGTGCCGCCTTTCTTCCCCATTCCCGCATATGCCTCACCTCGGAAAAGCCTATGCGCGTCCGGCGCGGCGCATGCCGGACAGGCAAGTTTCTCCGGCACGGCGCATAACCTTCCACGGGAGGGGAGGACAATGGGCGAAAAAATACGCAGACGGCTGATGGAAAAGGGTCTGGAGGCCGCCGACCGGCTGGATCTGCCGCCGGTGCTGGCCCCGGACATTCCCCGGATGGAGCTGTCCGGCAACCGCTGCTTCTATATGGATCGCCACCGGGGCGTGCTGGGCTATTCCACGGAGCGGGTGGACATCAACGGCGGCTCGGTGGTGGTGCGTATTCTGGGGCGGAACCTGCAATTGCAGGCCATGACCGACCAGGAGCTGCGGATCGACGGGATCATTGAAAATATCGAATTTGTGGAGTAGCTATGTACGCAAAGGTATGGAACTATCTGCGGGGCACGGTGCAGTTTCAGTGCGAGAGCCCCGCGCCGGAGCGGGTGCTGAACCTGTGCGCCGCCCATGAGATCCCCTTCTGGGATGTGCGGTGGGAGACGGCGGAGCGCTTCACCCTGCGCACCACGCGGGAGGGCGCAGCCCAATTGGAGATGGTGGCGGCGGAGTGCGGCGCTGCGCTGCGGCGGCTGCGGGAGCAGGGCGCGCCGCTGGCGGCGCGGCGGATGCGGCGGCGGTATGTGCTGCTGGCGGCGGCGGCGCTGGTGCTGGCGCTGTACGGGTGCGGCACGCTGTTCATCTGGGACTTTCAGGTGACGGGCAACGACACCGTGCCCACGGAGCAGATCCTGCGGGCGCTGGAGCACAACGGCGTGACCATCGGCACACGGGCGCTGGGCTTCGATCAGGAGGAGCTGCGGAACCATGTGCTGCTGGAGCTGGACGACATCTCATGGCTGGCGGTGAACGTGAAGGGCTGCACCGCCCATGTGCAGGTGGTGGAGCGGAAGCGGCCGCCGGAGATCGCTGACAAGACCACGCCCGCCAACGTGGTGGCCCGCCGGGGCGGCCTTGTGACCCGTGTGGAGACGCTGGACGGGCAAGCGCAGGTGATGGCCGGGTCCACGGTAACGGAGGGACAGCTTCTCATTTCCGGCGTGGCGGACTCTCCCTCCGCCGGGGTGCGGTTTATGCCGGGACGGGGCCGGGTATACGCCCGGACATGGTATGAGCTGACGGCGGCGGTGCCGCTGACGGCGGAGGAAAAGGCGGGCGACGGGAAAACCGGCGTGCGTCTGGCGCTGGATGTGGGAAAACAGCGGATAAAATTATACGGAAAGGGTAGCATGTTGGGGGCAGGTTGTGATAAAATAGTGACGTATTATCCATTGACGCTGCCCTTCGGCCTGCGGCTGCCGGTGACGCTGGCAGTGGAGAAAACCACACGGTGGGACACGCAGGCAGTACAGCGCACCGAGGAGCAGGCAAAGCTGGAGGGCCAGAAACAGCTGCTGCGGCAGCTGGACGCGATGCTGACGGAGGGCGGCACGGTAACGTCCACCCGGTTTTCCGCCGCGCGGCAGGGCGACGTGCTGCTGGTGACGCTGACGGCGGAGTGCGCTGAGCAGATCGGCGTCAGCGTGGAGGTGGAGGTCGAGTGACGGGGCGCGCCTGCGGGCGCGGGACGGAATATTTCGCGCTCTGGCGCGAGACACTTTTGGCCCCGGCCCCAAAAGTGTCCAAAAAGGCCGCTTAAACCTGCGGTTTAAGAATCCGCCCACGCTGTTCATTTTGCAAATTTGCACCCTTTTACCACGCGTTTGCGGGGCATGGTTCTTTTCGCTGCGTATGACGTATCGTCTGTCCATCTTGCGCCGCTGCCGCTCATGCGGTGCAACGGTAGGAGATCCTGCGCTGTACGGTGGCGGGGTGAGGGCACCCCGCCCTACGGCCAACCACCGATAGAATTTCGTAGGGCGCGATGCCCACATCGCGCCGCACGGTGGATGCAAAAGGATTTTCTCCGTACCAGTCAGCGGCAGCGGCGCAGAAGCAGAGACGATTCTTTTGACGATACGAAAAAAGAAAAGCCTATGTGAACGTGTGGTACGCAATCACAAGTTCGCACAGAATATAGCGCGCCGGGAGGTGAAGGAACCGGAGGTTCCTTCCGGTGCTTTTGCCTACTTTTGTCACTGTAGACAAAAGTAGGTCGCGCCGGGGCGCGAAACACTCCCAACCACAATTTCCCTTTCAGAAAGAAGGCTATCATATGGAACAACGAATCGGCATTGAGCGCATGGAGGAGGCCATCAATCTCTTCGGCTCCTTCGATGAAAATATCCGCCTGCTGGAAACCGAATTTCAGGTGCAGGTGGTGAACCGGGGCGGCGAGATCGTCATCTCCGGCGAGCCGGAGAACGTCATGCTGGCGGAAAAGGCCGTGCAGGCCCTGCTGACCCTCAGCGCCAAGGGCGAGGCCATCAACCAGCAGCACGTCCGCTATGTCATCGGACTGTGCCGCAGCGGCCAGTCGGAGCGCATCAGCGAGCTGACCCAGGACGTGATCTGCATTACCAGCAAGGGACGGCCCGTGAAGCCCAAGACCATCGGCCAGAAGCAGTATGTGGACTCGGTGCTGCACAACACCGTTACCATCGGCGTGGGTCCCGCCGGTACCGGCAAGACCTATCTGGCGGTGGCGGCGGCGGTGGCCGCCTTCCGGGACAAGCAGGTGAACCGCATCGTGCTGACCCGGCCCGCCGTGGAGGCGGGCGAGCGGCTGGGTTTCCTGCCCGGCGACCTGCAATCCAAGGTAGACCCCTATCTGCGGCCGCTGTACGACGCGCTGTTCGACATGCTGGGCGCGGAGACGTACCAGAAGTATCTGGAGCGGGGCAACATCGAGGTGGCGCCCCTGGCCTACATGCGGGGCCGGACGCTGGACGACAGCTTCATCATTCTGGACGAGGCACAGAACACCAGCCGGGAGCAGATGAAGATGTTCCTGACCCGTATGGGCTTCGGCTCCAAGGTGGTCATCACCGGCGACATCACCCAGATCGACCTGCCCAACGACAAGGTCAGCGGCCTGAAGGAGGCCATGAAGGTGCTGCGGGACGTGGAAGGCGTGGGCATCTGCCAGCTGACCCAGGAGGACGTGGTGCGCCACGTCATGGTGCAGCGGATCATTGAGGCCTACGCCCGGTATGAGGACAGGAGGAAGAAATAATGGCGAAGCGGCATTACATCCCCGTCACCGCCGATGTGCCGGGGGTAAGCGACGAGAAAAAGGCGCTGATCCGCCGTGTGATCCGCACGGCGCTGGCTATGCAGGGGGTGGACTTCCCCTGCGAGGTGGACGTGCTGGTGACCAGCGACGCGGGCATCCATCAGATCAACCGGGACATGCGGCAGGTGGACCGGCCCACCGACGTGCTGAGCTTTCCGGAGTTCGAGCTGACCCCCGGTGAGCTGCCCGGTCAGGAGGACGCCGACCCCGGCACGGGACTGGTGCCCCTGGGCGATATGGTGTTGTCCATGGAGCGGGTACAGGCCCAGGCCAGGGAGTACGGCCACTCCAACCGCCGGGAGCTGGCGTACCTGGTGGTGCACTCGGTGCTGCATCTGCTGGGCTATGACCATCTGGACGAAGGCCCCATGAAGGCCCGGATGCGGGAGCGGGAAGAGATTATTATGGCGGAATTGGGGCTGGAGAGGTAGAGTGTTTCGCGCTTCCGAGCGACGCAAAACAAAGGCCCCCTTGTGTAAAGGGGGCTGTCACCGAAGGTGACTGGGGGATTGACAACCCCTCCGGCGCTTCGCGCCACCTCCCCTTACACAGGGGAGGCTTTGAACCGCCCTACCTCTAAACTCCCATCAAATACACATTGCTCAAACAAAAGAAAGTTGAGGATCACCTGAATGAACATTACCAAAACCGCGATGATCACCGTGTGCGGACGGCCCAATGTGGGCAAGTCCAGCCTGACCAACGCCCTGGTGGGCGAGAAGATCGCCATCGTATCCAAGAAGCCCCAGACCACACGCAACCGTATCTACGGCGTGGTGAACCGGGGCGACACCCAGTTCGTGCTGCTGGATACGCCGGGCCTGCACAAGCCCCGCAGCCGTCTGGGCGACTATATGGTAAAGGTGGTGCGGGAAAGTCTCAGCGCCGTGGAGTGCGCGCTGCTGCTGGTGGAGCCTATCGCCCATGTAGGCGAGCCGGAGCGCATCCTGCTGCGGCGTATCCAGGAGGAGAAGCTGCCGGTGGTGCTGTGCATCAACAAGGTGGACACCGTGGAGAAGAAGGACGACCTGCTGGCGGTGATCGCCGCCTACAACGAGGTATACAGCGGCTTTGACGCCATTATCCCCATCTCCGCCCGCACCGGCGACGGACTGGACGAGCTGCTGGCGCAATTGCAGAACTACGCGCAGGAGGGTCCGCAGCTGTTCCCCGACGGCATGACCACCGATCAGCCCGACGCGCAGGTGTGCGCCGAGATTTTGCGGGAGAAGATGCTGCAATGCCTGGACAAGGAGATCCCCCACGGCACGGCGGTGGAGGTGACCCGGTTCACCGAGCGGGACAACGGCATCATTGATCTGGACGTGACCATCTACTGCGAGAAGGCCAGCCACAAGGGCATCATCATCGGCAAGCACGGCGACATGATGAAGCGCATCAGCACCCTGGCCCGGCAGGATATCGAAAAATTCATGGGCACCAAGGTATATCTGGAGACCTGGGTGAAGGTGAAGGAGAACTGGCGGGATAATGTGAATTTTATCAGAAGCCAGGGCTTCAACGAGGAGTAAATTACCAGACATGGAACCGCCGCCGCAGCACATGCTAGGCATGAGGTGATGGGCGGTGGATTACTGGGCGCTGTTCTGGGACACCGGCGCGCCGGAGGCGTGGCTGATGGCCAGAGACACGGAGGACGGAACGTGGACAACGGAACATTCGTGACCGCGGGCCTTGTCCTGCGGGAGACGGAGACCAAGGAGTCGGACAAGATACTGACGGTGCTGACGCCGGAGCTGGGACGCATCAGCGTCATTGCCAAGGGCGCCCGCAGCCGCCGCAGCAAGTATACCGCCGCGTGCCAGCTGCTGGCCTACGATGAGATGACGCTGCGACGCAAAGGCGAGTGGTACTATCTGGCGGAGGCCAACACCATCGAGCTGTTTGACGGCGTGCGGCAGGACATTGAGCGGCTGGCGCTGGCGGCCTATTTCGCCGAGCTGACAGAGGCGGTATGTCAGGACGCCATGGCGGCGGCGGAAATTCTGCCGCTGCTGCTGAACGCCCTGTTCGCGCTGGGAACGCTGGGCAAGGAGCCGCGGCTGGTGAAAACCGCCTTCGTATGGCGGCTGATGGAGGCGGCGGGCTTCGCGCCGCTGGCGGACGGCTGCGCCGTCTGCGGCCGGGAGATGCCGGAGGCCCCCATGCTGGACGTGATGCAGGGGGTGCTGCGGTGCGGCGGATGCCGCCTGAGCGGCGGCGGGCTGAGTCTGCCATTGACGGAGAGCGCCGTACAGGCGCTGCGGTACATCCTCTACTGTCCGCCCAAGAAGCTGTACGGCTTCACGCTGGGCGCGCGGGACATGCGGATGCTGGATCGGGCGGGGGAAGCCTTCTGCGCGGTACAGCTGGAGCGGGGGTTCCGGACGCTGGATTACTACAAGGCGTTTTTGACGGAGGAGGACGAGTAAAGGTGGTCGCGAAACGGTTTTCCAAAGGCCCCCTTGTGTAAAGGGAGAGCGATCCGAGCGCTGCCAATGGCAGATGAAGCGAGGTGAGCGAGTGGCAGCGGTCAAAATTTTGGCGGCTCAAATACCGCAGCAAAATTTTGGGCACCGCAACAGGAGCTGTCGAGCGAAGCGAGACTGGGGATTGTCGATTACCGGGCAACCCCTCCGTCACGGCTTACGCCGTGCCACCTCCCCTTACACAGGGGAGGCAAGAAACGGCGGGCCGTCGGGGACGCCGGCCCTACGGTCATCCACCGATAGAACTCCGTAGGGCGGGGTGCCCTCACCCCGCCGCAGGAAATATTACGTTTACCGATAAAAGAGGTATTGACCAAGGATACAACATTATGAGTGAATTATTTGAAAAATCCATACGGACGCTGGAGCTTCCGGCGGTATTGGAGATGCTGTCGGCCAAGGCCGTCAGCGAGGCGGCCCGGGAAAAGAGCCGCCGCATCATGCCCGCCACCGACCGGCAGGAGGTGCTGCGGCTGCTGGACGAGACCGACGCCGCCAAGGAGCGGCTGGGACTATACGGCTCCCCCAGCTTTTCCGGGGTGAAGGACGTGTCCGAGCCGCTGGCCCGGGCCGACCGGGGCGGCATGCTGAACACCCGGGAGCTGCTGAACATCGCGGGGCTGCTGACGGCGGCCCGGCGGGTCTACGAATATGACGCCGAGCGCAAGGGCGAGGCCACGGCCATCGACCGCTTTTTCAGCGCCCTGCACACCAACAAATATCTGGAGGATCGCATCCACGGGGCCATTCTGGACGAGGAGACCATCGCCGACACCGCCAGCGCCGAGCTGACGGACATCCGCCGGAAAATGCGCATCGCCGCCAGCAAGGGACGGCAGATCCTGCAGAAGATCATCTCCTCCCCCTCCTACGCCAAGGTATTGCAGGAGGCCCTGATCACCCAGCGGGACGGGCGGTTCGTGGTGCCGGTGAAGGCGGAGTGCAAGGGCAGTCTGCCGGGTCTGGTACACGACATCTCCTCCTCCGGCGCCACGCTGTTCGTGGAGCCCATGGGCGTGGTGCAGGCCAACAACGAACTGAAGGAGCTGGAGGCCCGGGAGGAGAAGGAGATCGAGCGCATCCTGCGGGAGCTTTCCGCCCAGTGCGCCGACGCCATGGAGTACATCCTTCTGGACTATGACATGCTGGTGCATCTGGACATGATCTTTGCCCGGGCCCAGCTGAGCTATACCATGAACGCCAGCCGCCCGGAGGTGGTGCGCAAGGGTGCCATCAGCCTGAAACGGGCGCGGCATCCCCTGCTGGATCAGGCCAAGGCCGTGCCGGTGACGGTGGAGCTGGGCGGCGACTATGACACGCTGGTGATCACCGGCCCCAACACCGGCGGCAAGACGGTGACGCTGAAAACCCTGGGGCTTCTGTGCCTGATGGCCCAGTGCGGCCTGCACATCCCCGCCGACAGCGGCTCCACGGTGCGGGTATTTGACCGTATTCTGGCGGATGTGGGCGACGAGCAGTCCATCGAGCAGAGCCTGTCCACCTTCTCGGCCCACATGTCAAACACGGTGGAGATCCTGCGGCAGGCGGACGACGACAGCCTGATCCTGTTCGATGAGCTGGGCGCGGGCACCGACCCGGTGGAGGGCGCGGCGCTGGCCATCGCCATCATCCAGCACGCCCGGTCAAAGGGCGCACTGATCGCCGCCACCACCCACTATGCCGAGCTGAAAACCTTCGCCATGACCACGGCGGGTGTAGAAAACGCCAGCTGCGAATTCGACGTGCAGACCCTGCGGCCCACCTACCGTCTGCTGGTGGGCATCCCCGGCAAGTCCAACGCCTTTGCCATCTCCCGGCGGCTGGGACTGGACGAGAGCGTCATTGCCGACGCCAAGGCCCAGATGGACAGCGAATCCCTCCGGTTCGAGGACGTGCTGGCCCAGCTGGAGGAAAAGCGGCAGCGACTGGAAAAGGCCCAGACCGAGGCCAACCGCTTGTGGCAGCAGCGTGAGGAGGACGCCCGCAAGGCCCGCGTGTTCCGGGAGCAGATGGAAAAGGCCAAGGAGAACGCCCGGGCCAAGGGCGAGGCCGAGGCCAAGCGCATCGTGCGGGAGGCCCAGCAGAAAACGGAGGATATCTTCGCCCAGCTGGAGGAGCTGCGGAAGCAGCAGACCCGCGCCGCCAACTTCCAGCAGATGAACGACGCCAAGGCGGCCATCCGCCACGACCTGAAGGAGGCGGAGGCGGTGCTCCACAGCCGGGACGAGGAGGCGGAGGCCCCCGCGCCCAGCCGCCCCATCGCCGTGGGCGATCTGGTGGAACTGGCAGGCGTGAAAACCGCCGCCACGGTGCTGAACGTCAACGGCGACGGCTCCATGCTGTTACAGGCGGGCAAGATGAAAATGACCGTGAAGGCCGGACAGGTACGGCTGCTGGAATCCGCCGAGGAGATCGAGAAGCGGAAGAAGCAGGCGGCCGCCGCCCAGCGGAAGACCGTATCGCCGCAAATTCAATTGGCGGCCCGCGCCGCCTCGGAGCTGGACATCCGGGGCATGGAGACGCTGGAGGCCGAGAGCGTGGTGGAGAACTACATCGACGCGGCAGTGATGGCCAAGCTGGGCACCGTGACCATCATCCACGGCAAGGGCACCGGTGCGCTGCGCAAGGCCGTACACGAGATGCTGAAGCGGAACCGGGCAGTGAAGTCCTTCCGGCTGGGCCGCTATGGCGAGGGTGAGGCCGGCGTTACCGTTGTGGAGCTGAAATAGGCTGTTTTTTGTCGGATGTGACAGTTTTCACACTCTTTTTTTCAGGCAGCCATTGATATTTTGTGGGAATGTCTATTGCATTATTGCGGCGATTCGATATAATAGTGTAAGTGAGAGTATCGGCATATGGGCCGAGATACTGACGTGAAGGAGAACGGACAATGTATACGAAGGAAGTCACCGTAAATAATGAGGTTGGCCTGCACGCCAGACCCGCCACTTATTTTATCCAGAAGGCCAACGAGTTCAAGAGCGGCATCTGGGTAGAGAAGGAAGAGCGCCGCGTCAACGCCAAGAGCCTGCTGGGCGTGCTGAGCCTAGGCATCGTGAAGGGCACCACCATCACCCTGATCGCCGACGGCAGCGACGAGACCGCCGCCGTGGACGCCCTGAGCGAGCTGGTGGAGCACCAGCTGGGCGAGTAACGTTTTTGTCTGAAAAATACGCCTGACCGTATGGTCAGGCGTATTTTTTTATTTGGTGTCGGTGGCGGAGGGGAGGTATACGGGCCGATGTGGGCATCGGCCCGCCGTACAGCGCACCCCAATTTCTACCGTCGCAACCGTGAGCGGCAGCGGCGCAGGAAGGAAGTCGATTCGTCATACGCAACGAAAACAGAGAGCTTCTGCGAACACGCGGTAAATGGCTATAAATATGAAAAAGAAACAGCGTGCAGGAAGTCCAGAAACCTGGGTTTCTGGCTGTTCTTTTGGTCACTTTTGGAACAGCGGCCAAAAGTGACCCGTGCCCGGGGCACGGAATACCCTTTTCACCCCGCCGCCATAAAACACCCAATAAAAAACGGCCGCAAGGCCGTTTTTTATCAATCACTATCCAACTTGAGGACCGCCATGAAGGCTTCCGTGGGAACCTGGACGGTTCCGAGGTTCCGCATTTTCTTTTTACCTTCCTTCTGCTTCTCCAGCAGCTTCTTCTTGCGGGTGATGTCGCCGCCATAGCACTTGGCCAGCACGTCCTTGCGCATGGCCTTCACCGTCTCGCGGGCGATGATGCGGCCGCCGATGGCTGCCTGGATGGGCACCTCGAACAGCTGGCGGGGGATGTTCTCCTTCAGCTTCTCGCACAGGCGGCGGGCGCGGCCATAGGCCTTATCCCGGTGGGCGATGAAGCTCAGCGCGTCCACGCCGTCGCCGTTCAGCAGCAGATCCACCTTCACCAAATCGCTGGTGCGGTAGCCGGACAGCTCATAGTCCAGTGAGGCGTAGCCCTTGGTGTTGGCCTTGAGGGTATCGAAGAAATCGTAGATGATCTCGTTGAGGGGCATCTGGTAATGGAGCTCCACCAGATGGGTGTCCAGATACTGCATGTCCTTGAACTCGCCCCGGCGGTCCTGACACATGGGCATGATGTTGCCCACGAAGTCCTGGGGCGTGATGATGGACACCTTCACATACGGCTCCTCGGCATGTTCGATGCTGCCGGGGTCGGGGTAGTTGTGGGGATTGTCCACTTTCACCATGGTGCCGTCGGACTTGTAGACGTGGTAAATGACGCTGGGCAGGGTGGTGACCAGATCAAGGTTGAACTCACGCTCCAGACGCTCCTGGATGATCTCCATATGGAGCATGCCCAGGAAGCCGCAGCGGAAGCCGAAGCCCAGCGCCACGGAGGATTCCGGCTCAAAGGTCAGGGAGGCGTCGTTCAGCTGGAGCTTCTCCAGCGCGTCGCGGAGGTCGGGGTACTTGCTGCCGTCCTCGGTGTAGATGCCGCAGTAGACCATGGACTGAGCGGGGCGGTAGCCGGGCAGCGGCTCGGCGGCGGGCGCGGCGGCGTCGGTGATGGTATCGCCCACGCGGGTGTCCTTCACGTTCTTGATGCTGGCGGTGAAGTAGCCCACCTCACCGGCCTGCAGGCAGTCGGTAGGCTCGTTGCCCAGCGGCTTGAGATAGCCGCACTCCAGAATGGTGTACTCCGCGCCGCTGGCCATCATGCGGACGGTCTGGCCCTTACGGATGGTGCCCTCCATGATGCGGAACAGCACCACCACGCCCACATAGGGGTCATACTGGCTGTCGAACACCAGGGCACGCAGGGGCGCCTTGGGGTCGCCCTTGGGGGCGGGGACGTTGTTCACCACGTCCTCCAGCACGGCGTCGATGTTGACGCCCAGCTTGGCGGAGATCTCCGGCGCGTCCAGCGCGGGCAGGCCGATGATGTCCTCCACCTCCTGCTTGGCCTTCAGGGGATCGGCGGCGGGCAGGTCGATCTTGTTGAACACGGGCAGGATCTCCAGATCGTGATCCATGGCCAGATAGGTATTGGCCAGCGTCTGGGCCTCCACGCCCTGGGTGGCGTCCACCACCAGCAGCGCGCCCTCACAGGCGGCCAGAGAACGGCTGACCTCGTAGTTGAAGTCCACATGGCCCGGCGTGTCGATGAGGTTCAGGGCATAGACCTCGCCGTCCTGTGCCTTATAGAAGATCTGCACGGCGCGGGACTTGATGGTGATACCACGCTCACGCTCCAGATCCATGTTGTCCAGCAGTTGGTTTTCCATCTCCCGCTCCGGCACGGCGTTGCACTTTTCCAGCAGGCGATCCGCCAGCGTGGATTTACCGTGGTCGATGTGGGCGATGATGGAGAAGTTGCGAATGTGAGATTGGTCAAACATATAGTGTACCCTCCTTGGGGAAGTGTCAGAATCTGGCCCCCTTATGTAAAGGGGGCTGTCAGCTACGGCGGCATAGCCGCCGAGATCGGGGCTAAAAACATGCCACCGGCATGTTTTCTTAACGCCCCGACTGGGGGATTGTCCGTTATCCGTCAACCCCTCCGTCAAAAATCAAAGATTTTTGACACCTCCCCTTACACAGGGGAGGCTTTGAAAAATTCACTGTTTTCCGGCCAGCTCGTCCACGTTGTGGACCACCTGTGCGGTGCTCTGGCCAAGGCCGGGCGCGGCGGTCAGGGCGTCGGAGGTCAGCTCCGGCAGCTGCTCCGCCGACGACAGCGCCCGCAGGTAGGCGGCGCGGCTGCGCAGCATGGCGGCATCCACCGTTCCGGCATCGAAATCCACGGCGGCGGTGGCAAAAAAGTCCTCGTTGCCGCCGGCGCGGCGGTAGAAGTGCCGCAGCAACGTATAAAGCGCCGTGCTGAGATAGTCGCCCGCGGCGGTGATGGCCGTCCGGTCGCCGCATTTGCCCAGCAGATCGAACAGCACGCCGGTGGTATTGACCACCAGCTTCTTTTGCAGCGTGGCCAGAATACTGCCCTTCAGCGTACCCTTTTCGTCGCTGGCGTCGTACAGCTCCGCCGCCTCGATGATGCTGCCGTCACGGCTGGCGGTACGGCCCAGCAGATAGTCCGCCGAGACGTGGTAGAAATCGCACACCTTCGTCACGAAGGCAAGGCCCGGCTCGCGGATGCCGTTTTCATAATGGCTCAGCAGCGCCTGAGAAATGCCCAGCGCGGCGGCTGCCTTCCGCTGGGAGATGCCCGCCTCCTGCCGCAGCAGGGACAGCGTGCGGGAAAAATCAGTTGCCATGTTACTCTCTCACCCTGTTTCTCTGTATTTGAATACAACGGGTAAATTATACACGGTGTTATACGGTTTGTAAAGGAGATTTTAGAGAAAAACTCCCGCGCTGCCGCGCGGGAGTCAGAAGCCTCGCAGAGTTCGCGGCGCGGACGCCGCGAAAAAATCAAATCATTTTTCTGACGACATGTGCGTCAGAAAAATTCTTCTCGGCCGCCAGTGTGTCCGAAGGACGCGCGCAGTCGGCCGCAAGCCTTTTGGCAATGAAATCGAAGATTTCATGCCAGTTTCTTCCGATCGCATACCGAAATGCCCAGCGAGCACAGGATGCCCGCCGCGGCAAGGCCGATGATCAGGAAGAAGGTGGCGTTATAGGAGCCGCTGGCATCGAACAGCGCGCCGGAGATGGTGCTGCCGAAGCTGGCGAAGATCAGGTTGCTGTTGATCAGGGGGAAGTTCACCGGATAGTGGGCAGGGCCGAAGTAGGCGCGGCAGAAGGCGGAGTTGGTGGGGGTGACGCCGGAGTAGGCCAGGCCGCCCAGCACGAAGCCGATGATGACCACCACGATGCTGCGGGTGCTCAGGGCCAGGATCAGCACCACGGAGGTGATAATGAACAGCACGTTCACCAGCTGCATGGAGACCTTGCGGCCATACTTATCATACATGCCGCCGAACAGCACGCGGCCCAGTGCGTTGCAGACGGAGATCAGGCCCACGATGGTGGCCACGGAGGAGGCGGTCTGGTCGGCGCTGGCCTCCCACACCACGCCGCTGGCCTGGGAGATCAGGGCAAGGCCCGCCGCGCTGACGGCGATGGCCCAGACGTAATACAGCCAGAAGGTGGGCTTTTTCACCATTTCCAGCGGCTTATGGTCATGGCCGGCGGCCTTGACGGCGGTCTTGCCGCCCTTGGCGGCCGGAGCCACGAAGTCCGCGCCGGGCGCCACAAAGAAGAAGGAGCAGATGGCCAGCACCACGAAAATGATGACGCCCAGCACCACAAAGCTGACGCGCCAGCCGCCGATCCAGTCGGGCGTCCACGCCTGATAGAGCTTGCCGATGATGAAGCTGCCGCCGCCGAAGCCCATCAGCAGCACGCCGGAGATGAGGCCGGGACGGTCAGGGAACCAGCGGACCATGGTGCTCATGACGGCGTTGTAGCAAAGGCCGGAGCTGAGACCGCACAGCACGCCGAAGCCGATGTACAGCATGGCCACGGACTGGGTGCGGCTGGCCAAGAAGAAGCCCAGCAGGAACAGCACCGCACCGATGCGCACAGACATCTTGGCGCTGAGCTTGCCGCTCAGCAGGCCGCACAGCAGCGAGCCGATGCAGAACAGGATCATGACGATGGTAAAGGTCATGCTGAGCTGCGCTTTTGTCCAGCTGGTGAACTCTGCGGCGATGGGGGTGCTCAGCACGCTCCAGGCGTACACGAGACCGGCGAACAGCAGCACGATCACGCCCACGATGGCGTAGACCCAGCGGTTCAGTTGTTTCATAGGGAAGCCCTCCAGAAATGCATATTTGTTGTATGGATTTTCACTCTCCCATCCAGTTTACCAAATGATTCAATGAAACGCAAGAGCCCCACGGAGAAACATCCGCAGGGCTCTGTTTCGTATCAGGAAAAATATTGCCGTTTACCGGGCTTCTTTGCCGATTTGCAGGCCCGCTTCAAAGGCCTGCTTGTTCAGGGGCAGCAGCTTGGGCTTTTTGCCCAGCTTGTGCTCGATGGTCTGCCACACCACGCCCTCCGGAACGACTTGTGTATAGCCAACGTAAGCGCCCAGCATGATGATGTTCAGCACCTTGGCGTTTCCCATCTCCAAAGCCATCTCGGTGACGGGCACCTTCACCACCTTCACATCCTGGCGGGTAATCTCGCTGGTGACGATGGAGCTGTTGATAAACAGCGTGCCGCCGGGGACAAGCTTATAGAGGAACTTATTCAGGCTGGGATCGTTCATGACGATCAGATCGTCCATGCTGTCGCCCAGGGGCGCGCCGATGTCATCGTCGGAGATGACCACATAGCAGTTGGCGGTGCCGCCCCGCTGCTCCGCGCCGTAGGAGGGGAAAAAGGTGACGTTTTTATCCGTTGAGTCGCAGGTGGCTTCCGCCAGAAATTTTCCCAGCGTCATGACGCCCTGTCCGCCGAAGCCGGCCACCATCAGATTCCGTTCCATATTCACGCCTCCTCCTTGCTCTTGTCCCGGATCACGCCCAGGGGGAATTCCTTCAGCATGTTCTGCTCCAGAAAGTCCAGGGACTCCAGCGGATCAAGGCCCCAGTTGGTGGGGCAGCTGGTGACGATCTCCACCATGGAGAAGCCCTTGCCGTCCAGCTGATTCTGGAAAGCCTTCCGGATGGCCGCCTTGGTCTTGGCCACGTTGGCGGGGGTGTTGCAGCTGGTGCGCTCCAGATAGTAGGGGGCCGTCAGCTGATTCAATATCTCACACATATGCATGGGGTAGCCGTGCTCCTTGGGGTCACGGCCCTTGGGCGCGGTGGTGGCCTTCATACCTACCAGCGTCGTCGGGGCCAACTGGCCGCCGGTCATGCCGTAGATGCCGTTATTGACAAAGATGACCGAGAAATTCTCGCCCCGGTTGGCGGCGGACATGGTCTCGGCCAGACCGATGGAGGCCAGATCGCCGTCACCCTGATAGGTGAACACCAGCGTCTCCGGGTTGCTGCGCTTCGCGCCGGTGGCCACCGCGCAGGCACGGCCATGGGGGCTGGTGGTGCAGTCGTAGGTGACGTACTCCATGGCAAGACCGCAGCAGCCAACACCGTGAACGGTGATGGTCTTTTCCAGCACACCCAGTTCTTCCAACACTTCACCGATCAGTTTGAACACGGTGCCATGCATACAGCCGGGGCAGAAGCCCACCACCATATCATCCCGGATGCCCTTCGTTCTCGCGTATACCTTTTCCATCATGCACCCTCCTTATCCAGAATGGCTTTTGCCGCCGCTACCACATGGTCACGGCTCATGATCTCGCCGCCGCTGCGCAGGCAGGTGTGAACAGGGCAGCGATCCTTTACCGCCAGCGTTACATCCAACACCAACTGGGCGGGAATGGACATCTCTACATCCAATACAGCCTTTACCTTGCTGTAATCCAGCTTGTCAAAACTGGCATACGGCCACGGGCTGACGGTCTTGGGTCGGATCAGGCCCACCTTATAGCCCTGAGCACGAAGAATACGGACAGCGGATTTGGAGATACGTCCGCAGACACCGTAGGCCACCAGGATCAGCTCGGCATCCTCGGTCATGAATTCCTCCACCTGTACGTCCTTTTCCCAGGTGTCATACATGGCAGCGTTTCTCTTGCAGCGATCCTCCTGACCGGCCCAGCCGCCGGGGAGGATGAGAGCCTTCTTGTCAGCACTATGGCCTACCAGCGCCCAATCGCTCAGCTCGTCCTTCAGGCGCTTGACCTCCTCGTCAGATTGCATCTCCGGCAGCTCCACCGGCTCCATGATAGTGCCAAGCACGCCGTCAGCCAGAATCAAAACGGGGTTGCGGTCACGCTGGGCGTAGTCAAATGCGGCATAGGTCATGTCCACCGCCTCCTGCACCGTGGCAGGGGCAAACACCATCATGCGGAAGCCGCCGTTGCCGCTGGCGCGGGTAGCCTGCAAATAGTCTTGCTGGGCAGGCTGGATGGCACCGATACCGGGGCCGCCGCGCTGCACATTGCAGTACACCATGGGGATACGGGCGCTGGCGCAGAAGCTGATGCCCTCGCTCTTAAGGCTGATGCCGCAGGAGCTGGAGCTGGTCATGGAGCGGGTGCCGCTTTGGGCAGCGCCGTAGACCATGTTGACGGAGGCTACTTCGCTCTCGCCCTGTACAAACACGCCGCCAACCTCCGGCATACGACGAGCAAAATACTCCGGGATCTCATTTTGCGGGGTAATGGGGTAACCGGCGAAGAACCGGCAGCCGCTGCGTACCGCCGCCTCGGCGATGGCTTCGCAGCCCTTCATGAATACTCTTGCCATGTTCTTCCCTCCTTATTTGTAGACTTCAATGGCGGCATCGGGACACATACGGCCACAGATCGCGCAGCCGATGCAATCTTCTGCCTTTTCGACTACCACAAAGGGATAGCCCTTGGAATTCACTTCATGTCCTACGGCCAGCACGCCCTTGGGACAGAACTTCACGCAGTAGCCGCAGCTTTTGCAGCTCTCTGCGCGGATGGTGACTTGCGGCATAGTGTTTCCTCCTTCAATTTCTGATATCACTCACTCAAGTCCCGCTTCCGGGACGGATATATGGGATGTGATGGGGATGAGGGGCAGGGGCGTTTCCCCTTTCGCCTGTTCATACAGTGGGGCGGGTACGGCGGCGGCCTCTACGGCGACGTAGGGCGACAGCATCTCCAGCCCCCGCCGGATGCCGTCCAGATACTCCGCCAACGTGGTGTCGTCGCCCAGATTGGGGTTCAGCAGGAAGCGGGGCATTTTCAATCGGGAGGCCCGGAGGATGGCGGACAGCGTGCCGTCGATATGCTCGGTGGTGGCCGACCAGGGGCGATAGGGGTTCACTACGAACCACACGTCGGCGGTTTTCAGCAGGTGGGCGTACCCGCCGATCAATTTCGCGCCGGTGTCGTTGCCGCCTACGTCCAGAATGACGGTCTTTTCCTCGTCCAGCAGCAGGGGGATCAGACCTCCCACCTGTGTGGGCGCGTCGGCGCACTGCTGCTGAAAGTGAACAGTGACGCCCGCCCTCTCCAGCAGGCCCTCCGCGTCACGGGAGCGCATCAGGGGCTTGGTCTGGTCAAGGTCGAAGAAGTGTACCTCCCGTCCCTGCGACGCCAGCTCCAGCGCCAGATGTACGGCAAGCTCGGACTTTCCGCACCCGGCTTCCCCCAGAAAGACGATATTCCGCTGCCGCAGCAGCCCTTCCCATGCCATGGTATTCACCTCGGTATGTAAAAATTATCTATGCATATAAAAATTTTCTACAATTTGGAGTGTAACACGTCTTGCAATCCTTGTCAACCGCGTGTAGAATTTAGATAAAATCTTATCTGGAAAGGCGGGCAGCGCCATGGAATGGGAGAAACTTTTGATCAAATTCTGCGATTTCCTCACCCATGTGATGGGGCCGGAGACGGAGGTGGTGCTTCACGACCGGGAGGGCTTCATCATCTGGATCGCGCAGGGACACATCACCGGACGGGAGGTGGGCCAGCAGGATCTGCTGCCCGCCATGGAGATGGTGGCCCGGCAGCGGGCCATGGAGGGCTTTGACTACACCACGGGGTACAAGAGCTTCAGCCGGAAGGGTACGCCGCTGCGCTCCTCGTCGCTGTTCTTCCGGGACGAGGACGGCAGGCTGGACTATGTGCTGTGCGTGAATCAGGACATCAGCGCCTATGTGGATCTGCAGCAGATGCTGGACGCCTTTATCGGTGACCGGCCCACGGTGGCCCGGGTACAGCCGGAGCAGGACACGCTGGACGATGTGGTGATGAAGATGATCCTGGGCGAGATCGCCCGGCTGAAGCCCGCCGACATCGACAGCAAGGAGGCCAAGCTGCGGCTCATCAAGCGGCTGAACGACAAGGGGATTTTCGGCGCACGGGGCGCGGTGGGCACCGTGTGTGAGCTGCTGCACATCGCCCAGCCCACACTGTACAAGTATTTGCAGGAAATAAAAGAGGAATGAGACGATCCGTCTCATTCCTCTTTTATTCAGTCTTTCAAAAAGCTTCGCAGAATTCGCCGCCCGCCAAGGCGGTGAACAAATTGGATCATTTTTTGCCGCGACATGTGCGTGGCAAAAAATACTTTGCACGGAGAGAGTGTTTTTTCGTCCATTTATGGACGGAAAAGCGCTGGTCGGAGCGAATCCTATTTTGTCAAAAAAGGGCTTCGCCCTTTTTTGACAAGTTAAATAACCTTTTTCCGTTCTCCATGGTCAGGCGGGCCATTTCCTCCGTGGTCATGCCCTTGATCTGGGCCAGCTTTTCGGCAATGTAGCACACATTGCGGGAGTCGTTGCGCTTGCCCCGCATGGGGACGGGCGACATATAGGGGGAGTCCGTCTCGATCAGAATACGGTCGAGCGGCACCATCTCCGCCACCTCCACGGTCTTGCGGGCGTTCTTGTAGGTCACGGGGCCGTCGAAGCCCAGATACCAGCCCAGGGCCAACAGTTCTTTCGCCATCTCCACGCTGCCGGAATAGCAGTGGAACACACCGCGAAGGGCGGGGTTCTCCTTGACAATGGCCAGCGAGTCGCCGTGGGCCTCCCGGTCGTGGATGATCACCGGCAGGTCCAGCGCCAGCGCCAGCGCCAGCTGGGCGCGGAACACCTGCTGCTGGAACTCACGGGGCGGGTTCTCCGCCCAGTAGTAGTCAAGGCCGATCTCACCGATGGCCACCACCTTAGGCTGCTGCGCCAGCTGCCGCAGAGCGTCCATATGCTCCGGCACGAAGTCGCCGCAGTTTTCCGGATGGATGCCCACGGCGGCATACACATGGGGATGCCGCGCCGCCAGCTCGACAGCCGCCTGAGAGGACGCCAGCGTGCAGCCGGGGTCGATCACCAGGCCGTTGAAGGCGGAAAGCACCGCGTCACGGTCGGCGTCAAAGGCCTCGTCGTCATAGTGGGCGTGGGTATCGAACAGCGTCATACCAGCTGTACCTTGCCCATCTCGGTATCGTCGATGTACTTGGCCTTCAGCTCACGCAGACGGGTCATGTGGGGCTGCTGCATGTGAACGCGCTGGTGCTCCTCGGTCTCCCACTGCTCGATCAGCAGCACCACGTTCTCCTCCTGGGCGGAGAAGTAGTAGTCATAGCGGATGCAGCCCTCCTCGGCCCGGATGGTGGTCAGGATGCCCTCGGACACGATGTCCCGGACGTAGCTCTCCCGGCAGCCGGGCTTGGCGGTGTATTTTACATATAGGGTCAGCATTTAAAATCACGCTCCTTTGCGCCTATTGTAGCGCAAAGGAGCGTGATTGTCCATATAAGTTTAGGGTTTGACGAAGTTAGCAGAGCTTGGCACCGGCAGGAACCGAATCGTCGATGATCATCAGCTGCACCTTTTCCTCGCCCTTCTCCTTGTGGACGGCGGAGATCAGCATACCGTTGCTGGGGATGCCCATCATCTTCCGGGGCGGCAGGTTCAGGATGGCCATGACGGTCTTGCCGATCAGCTGCTCCGGCTCGTAGTAATGATGGATGCCGGAGACGATGATGCGGTCGGTGCCGCTGCCGTCATCCAGGGTGAACTTCAGCAGCTTGTCGGACTTCTTCACCGCCTCGCAGTTCTTGATCTTCACGGCGCGGAAATCGGACTTCAGGAAGGTGTCGAAGTCCACCTCCTGCTGCACATAGGGCTCCAGCTCGATGGCGGGCAGGGCAGCCTTCTTCTGGGCCTCCTGCATGGCCTCCAGCTCCGCCAGCGCCTTCTCGGTATCCACGCGGGGGAACAGGTTCTCGCCCTTGGCCACCTGCACCTCGGCAGGCAGGGCGCCCCAGACGTTGGCCTTGTCCCAGGTGTGATCCTCAGTGCCCGCGCCGATCTTCACAAAGATCTTGTCGCAGCTCTCTGGCATCACGGGGGTCAGCAGGGTGGTGCAGACGCGGATGGTCTCCAGCAGGTTGTAGAGGACGGTGGCCAGACGGGCGCGCTTGCTCTCGTCCTTGCCCAGCACCCAGGGCGCGGTCTCGTCGATATACTTGTTGGCCCGGTCGACGACCTTGAACACCTCGTCGATGCCGTTCTGGAGCTGCAGCTTGTCCATCTCGGCCTCGTAGCGGTCGCGGAGGGCGCAGACGGTCTTTTTCAGGTCGCAGTCCTCCGGAGCGTCCTCCCGGTCGGCGGGCAGCTTGCCGCCGAAGTACTTCTCCACCATGCCGGTGGTGCGGCTGACCAGATTGCCCAGCTTATTGGCAAGGTCGGTGTTGATGGTGGAGATCAGCAGCTCGTTGGAGAAGTTGCCGTCGGAGCCGAAGGGGAAGGTGCGCAGCAGGAAGAAGCGCAGGGCGTCCACGCCGAACATCTCGGACAGGGCGTAGGGGTCGACCACGTTGCCCTTGGACTTGGACATCTTGCCGCCGTCGATCACCAGCCAGCCGTGGCCGTACACATGCTTGGGCAGGGGCAGGCCCATGCTCATCAGCATGGCGGGCCAGATGATGGAGTGGAAGCGGACGATCTCCTTGCCCACGATGTGGTAATCGGCAGGCCAGTACTTGTCGAAATCGTGGTACTTGTCGTTATACAGGCCCATGGCGGTGCAGTAGTTGAACAGGGCGTCCACCCAGACGTACACCACATGGCCGGGGTCGAAGTCCACGGGTATGCCCCAACTGAAGCTGGTACGGCTGACGCACAGGTCCTCCAGACCTGGCTTGATGAAGTTATTCACCATCTCGTTGACGCGGGTGCGGGGCTGTAAGAAATCGGTATCCTCCAGCAGGTGCCGCACCTTGTCGGCGTACTTGCTCAGGCGGAAGAAGTAGGCCTCCTCCTCGGCGTCGTGGACCTCGCGGCCGCAGTCGGGGCACTTGCCGTCCACCAGCTGGCTCTCTGTCCAGAAGCTTTCGCAGGGGGTGCAGTACTTGCCCTTATAGGCGCCCTTATAGATGTCGCCGTTTTCGTACATCTTCTTGAAGATCTTCTGCACGGCCTCGCAGTGGTAGTCGTCGGTGGTGCGGATGAACCGGTCGTTGGAGATGTTCATCAGCTTCCATAGATCGCGGACGCCGCGAGGGCCGTCCACGATGCGGTCCACGAAGGCCTGGGGGGTCATGCCGGCTTCCTCGGCCTTGGTCTCGATTTTCTGGCCATGCTCGTCGGTGCCGGTCAGGAACATGACGTCGTAGCCCTGCAGGCGCTTATAGCGGGCGATGGCGTCGGTGGCCACGGTGCAGTAGCTGTGGCCGATGTGCAGCTTGTCAGAGGGGTAGTAAATGGGTGTGGTGATATAGAAGGTTTTCTTTTCCATGGGGATATCTCTCCTTTTCCGCCGCCCCGAATGGAAGGACGGCTTAAAATTATTTTTCCTGTTTTTCCTGAAAATATAAAACGCCCTTAACGTAAAACACGTCAAGGGCGACTTGAACCGGTCGCGGTACCACCTTGCTTCGCCCCGGCCCTGCGGCCGCGGCCTCATGGAGTGCCAGCACACTCCCGCGCTTTAACGGGCGCTCTCCCGTTCCGGCCTGACGGTTTTTCCGCTCGGCCGGACAGCTCCGGAGCCATGTTCGCCGGTTTCCTCCGCGCCCGCTTTCACCTTTCCGGGCTCTCTTGTGGCGGTATCTGCCGGTTACTCTCTCTTTCATCGCTTTTTTCTGTATTTTTAAGCATCATACTCTAAAATGTAGAGTTTGTCAACCGTTACGGCGGTTTTCTGTGTAAATTCACGCTTTACAGCGGAAGAAAAGTTTTGTATAATGTGGGTTGGAAATTTTTATGGTGGCGAATTACCATACACACAGGAGGAACAAAAAATGTCTTTCAAGATACTTGTTATCAATCCCGGTTCCACTTCCACCAAGATCGGTGTCTATGAGGACGAGACCCTGCTGTTTGACAAGACCCTGCGTCACAGCGCCGAGGAGATCGCCCAGTTCAACTCCATCCCCGCCCAGAAGGACTGGCGCTGCCAGCTGGTGCTGAAAGCCCTGCGGGAGGAGAATTTCGATATCAACACCCTGAGCGCCGTTTCCGGCCGCGGCGGTCTGCTGCGTCCCATCCGCGGCGGTACCTACGCCGTCAACGACAATCTGGTGAACGACTGCACCATCGGCGTGCAGGGCCAGCATGCCTCCAACCTGGGCGGCATCATCGCCCGCGAGATCGGTGATTCCCTGGGCATCCCCTCCTACATCGTTGACCCCGTGGTGGTGGACGAGCTGGCCGACGTGGCCCGCTATGCCGGCCATCCCCTGTTCCAGCGTGTCAGCATTTTCCACGCCCTGAACCAGAAGGCCGTGGCCAAGCGCTTCGCCAAGGAGCACGGCAAGAATTACGAGGATCTGAACCTGATCGTCTGCCATCTGGGCGGCGGTGTCTCCATTGGTGCCCACTGCCACGGCAGCGTCATCGACACCCAGAACGCCCTGGACGGCGACGGCCCCTTCTCCCCCGAACGCTCCGGCTCCCTGCCCACCGGCCAGATGGTAAAGCTGTGCTACAGCGGCAAGTATACCGAGGCCGAGCTGAACCGTATGCTGTCCGGCCGCGGCGGCCTGGTGGCCTACACCGGCTCCAACGACATGCGCTATCTGCTGGCCGAGGCCAAGAACGACAAGAAGGTCGCCGGTGTGGTGGAGGCTTTCCACTATCAGATCGCCAAGGAAGTGGGCGCTATGGCCGTTGTCCTGAAGGGCAAGGTGGATCAGATCATTCTGACCGGCGGCATCGCCTACGGCAAGGAAACCGTGGACGCCATCAGCGAGATGGTGGACTGGATCGCTCCCATCACCGTGTATCCCGGCGAGGATGAGCTGCTGGCTCTGGCACAGGGCGCGCTGCGTGTCCTGCGCGGCGAGGAGAAGGCGCAGGAGTATCGCCGTCCCCGTCCCACCGAGGCGTAACCGACAACGTATTCTCTAAGGACGCCCGGCGGCTTTCACTGCCGGGCGCCTTTTCCCTAAAGGAGGTATTTTCATGTTTATCAGCAACGATATCCGCTATATCGGCGTCAACGACCATCAGGTAACGCTGTTTGAGGGGCAGTACGACGTGCCGCTGGGCATGGCCTACAACTCCTATGTCATTCTGGACGAAAAGGTCGCCGTGATGGACACGGTGGACGCCCATTTCGGCGGCGAATGGATGGACAACCTGACGGCGGTGCTGGAGGGCCGCACGCCGGACTATCTGGTGGTGCAGCACATGGAGCCGGATCACAGCGCCAACATCGTGCGCTTTATGGACGCCTATCCCGCCGCCGTGGTGGTGGCGTCTCAGGCGGCGTTCCGGATGATGAAGCAGTTCTACGGCAGCGACTACGCCGATCGCCGTCTGGTGGTGGGCGAGGGCGATACGCTGGCCCTGGGCCGCCACACCCTCACCTTCCTGACGGCCCCCATGGTACACTGGCCGGAGGTGATCGTCACCTATGACGGCACGGACAAGGTGCTGTTCTCCGCCGACGGACTGGGCAAGTTCGGCGCGCTGGACGTGGAGGATCCCGAGGGCTGGACCTGCGAGGCACGCCGCTACTACTTCGGCATCGTGGGCAAGTTCGGCGCACAGGTGCAGGCGCTGCTGAAAAAGGCGGCGGCCGTGGACATCCAGACGGTGTGCCCCCTTCACGGCCCGGTGTTGACCGGCGCGGAGCTGGCGGAGGCCCTGCGGCTGTACGATATCTGGTCCCGCTACGATGTGGAAAGCGAGGGCGTCATGATCGCCTATGCCTC
Source organism: uncultured Oscillospiraceae bacterium (assembly GCA_934597345.1). Classification (GTDB taxonomy): domain Bacteria; phylum Bacillota; class Clostridia; order Oscillospirales; family Oscillospiraceae; genus Vescimonas. Next base: position 33,271 of record CAKTRJ010000006.1, on the reverse strand, counting down.
CATCTACGGCAACACGGAGAAGGCGGCACAGCTGCTGGCGGAAAAGCTGAAGGAGAAGGGCTGCCCCAAGGTGGTGCTGACCTGCGTGCAGCGTGAGGACTGGGCCGAGGCGGTGGAGGACGCCTTCCGCTACGGCAAGCTGGTGGTGGCCGCGCCCACCTATAACGGCTTCCTGTTCCCGGCTATGCGGGAGTTCCTTGAGCACCTGACCGAGCGGAATTATCAGAACCGGCAGGTGGCGTTCATCGAAAACGGCTCCTGGGCCCCTGCCGCCGCGCGGGAGATGAAAAAGCTGCTGGAGGGCTGCAAAAACGTGACCCTGGGCAGCACGGTGACCATCCGCTCCGCCATGACGGAGGAAAACAAGGCGCAGCTGGATGCGCTGGCAGATGAGCTTCTATAAAGTAAAGATGCCGTCCGGCTTTCGACCGGACGGCATCTTTTTGTATAGGGCATTTTACTGCTGGGCAGGAGTGCCGCAGCGGGGGCAGACGCCATTTTCCAATCTGGTGCCGCACTCTTTGCAGAAAAGGGCGGGCTGTACCGGGGCTTGCATCGGCTCCTGCATGGGAGGCTGCACCGGGGCCTGTATTGGCTCCTGCATGGGAGGCTGCACCGGGGCCCATGCCGCCTGCACCGGCTCCTGTGCCGGAGCCTGCGTCTTGCGCTGGAGGACGGCGACCTTCAGCTCCTGCACGTCGGGCGTGGCAAACACATCACCGGCGGCTCTTCCGGTCTGATCGGCCAGCTTATGGTTGATGGCGATCACATTCTTCACCAGCAGGACCACCATCATCAGCAGCTCATAGCTGAGGCGAACGACAATGGGACCCAGAACGATGTACAGCAGTCCCATGCCGCCCATCCATTTGACACCGCCGCTCCAGTAATCTCTCTGGATATTGAACAGCTGCATCACACCGTAGAGGACAATAAAAGCCGTAGAGAAGATGTACAGCGCCTGCAGGATCTTTTCCACCACAAGAAACTTGAAGCTGCAAAGGTCTTGCAGGAATCTGCCAAAGGCATTCATTTTCTCACGGCGCTTTTCCGGCACGATGAAGATGAACGCCAGCACCGTTGCGGCAATCGCAAGAACAGCCGCGATGACAAGGAAAATTATTTGATGCATAGGGCTCTCTCCTTTTCTATGTTTGTACTTCCATGATAACAGCCGCTTGCGCCGTTGTCAACACACAGGATACAAAAGGCCGTCCGGCCAAACCGGACGGCCTTTTTGCCTGTTATCCTTTTACGACATAGCTTCCGCTCTCCGCCGGTACGGCCACGATGGGCACAAGGCGGGTATCGGCATCGAATTTCTCCGGCAGCTGCTGCCGCAGGGCAGCGGCATCCACGCCGGCTTCCAGATAGATGCGGTCGAAATTCTGGGCCAGCAGATCCGGCGACAGGCCGAAGTCGGCGGAGGGCTCGCCGCGCAGGACAATGCTGAGCTTCACGCCGTCCGGCAGGTTGGCCCGCAGGCTCTGGACAAAGTCCGTCAGCACCTGCACCTTATCCACGCCCTCCAGTCCCGCGATGGATTCCAGCCGTCCGGTGGTGGGATAACTGAAATAGTCCAGGGCGATCTCGTCAAAGCCCAGCTGGGCATACTCCTGGCACAGGGTGGTGATATACACCAGCACCTGGGGATTGCTGGGATCCAGCCAGGCCATGCTGGCGGCATCGTACCAGTAGCTGCCGCTTTCCACGCGCATAGCCGCGTCGGGATAGGCCCGGACGAAATAGCTGTCGCAGAACACGGACATGCGGGCGATGGAATAGGCGTCGCCCGCCAGCAATGCTTGCAGGTTGGCCATGGTGTCATATTGCGCCACGTCCACCTGCTGCGGCACCTCTACCGCCGTGGTATAGGTGATGGCGCCGTTGACCCGCTTGGTCTCCACGGCGAAGGCGCTCTCCGTCAAACCGTCCAGCACCGTCTGGGGATCCTGGCGCAGCACATTGGTCTCCAACATCCGGGCATGGAGCGGCTCCAGATGGGGCGCGTAGCCGGTATCCACATAGTCGATGTTCACATCGTTGTCCGGGATGACGGGCTCCTGCGTGTCCTGCTGCGGCTCCTCGGCGCGGAAGGGCCAGTCGATATGGGCCTCGCCCGCGTCGTCATAGACGATGTAGTCCTGGATCACCAGAAAGGCTGCCGCCGCCAGGATCACCACCACCAGCACCACGGCCAGCGCGATCTGCTGGCGGCGCTTGCGGCCCCGGCCGCGATAGTTATGATACCCCTTGGTCATGGTCAGGGCTGGATATCGTCCAGCAGGCCCACGCGGCGGGCGTGGCGGCCGCCCTCGAACTCGGTGGTCAGGAACACCTCTGTGATCTTTTTGGCCAGATTGGGGCCGATGATACCAGCGCCCATGGCCAGCACGTTGGCGTTGTTGTGACGGCGGGTCATCTCGGCGCTGTAGCTGTCGCCGCACAGGGCGCAGCGGATGCCCTTGACCTTGTTGGCAGCCATGGACACACCGATACCGGTGGTGCAAATGACGATGCCCTTGTCACATTCGCCATTGGCCACGGCACGGGCCACCTTTTCGGCATACACGGGATAATCCACGCTTTCGGTATTGTAGCAGCCGAAATCCTCAAACTCGTAGTCGTGCTCCTCCAGCCAGATGAGAATGTCCTGCTTCAGCAGATAGCCGCCGTGGTCACAGCCGATGGCAATTTTCATGATGATGTTCCTCCTGATGGTTTTTTGTATATGTTTTTCAGAGTGTCCGGAAGGTGGGTTCCATGCGGTCAAAGGTGGTGAAATAGCGGAAGCCGCACTGCCGCAGCAGCTCCTGCCGCGCTTCGATGGCGCAGCCCAGATGCTCCGCCGCATGGGCGTCGGAGCCGAGGGTGATGATCTCGCCGCCCAGCTGACGGTACAGCGTCAGTATCTCGGCGTCCGGCAGCGGGGTATTGCCCCGGTTGGTGTTGCACTCGATGCCGACGCCCTTGGGAATGATGGTGCGGAGGATCTCCTCGATCTGGGCCATGTGAGGCTGGAAGGAGATGTTCTTGTGCCGCATCTCATTGATGCAGCGCACCGGCAGGGTCAGATGGCCCAGCACACTGAACCGGCCCCATTTGGCCAGCTTCAGCTCCTCCTCCAGATAGGCGTCGATAACGGCGTGGTAATAAGCGTCGTCTCGGTCGCCGTCGATGTAGAAAAGGTCGAACCAACCGTTTTCGTCACGGGTCATATGGACGGAGCCGATGACGAAATCCAGCGGCGGCGCGGCGGCCATCTGTTTTTCGGCACAGTCGAAGCCCAGATACGCCTCGCCCAGCTCCGCGCCCAGCTTCAGCCGGATACGGCCGCCGTGCAGGGCAACAGCTTCCTCATACTGCTTCCGGGCCTTCTCCCAGTCGTAGCAGTCGGTGCGCAGATGGGTGCTGCCCCATTCGATGGTGTCCACATGGTCGGTGAAGCAGATCTCATCCAGCCCCCGGGCGATGCCCTGCCGGGCCATGTCCGCCATGGTCAGGTGGCCGTCCGGCGAGCAGGAGGAGTGTGCATGATAATCAGCCAGATACATCAGTGTTTCTTAAAGAAGCTCTTCCGCTTTTCGTAGTTGCTCTCGCCCAGCAGATCGCTGAACTTCTTCAGCGCTTCCTTTTGCTCCTTGTTCAGATTTTTCGGCGTCTCGATGGTGACGGTGACGTACTGGTCGCCGCGGCCCCGGCCGTTGAGGACGGGGATGCCCTTGCCCCGCAGGCGGAACACGCTGCCGGTCTGGGTGCCCTCGGGGATGTCGTACTTCACCTTGCCGTCGATGGTGGGGATCTCCAGCGTGCCGCCCAGCACTGCCTGGGCGTAGGTGATGGGGGCCTCGCAGAACACAGAGGTGCCCTCCCGGCGGAAAATCTCATGGGGCTGCACCATCACGGTGATCAGCAGATCGCCGCTGGGGCCACCGTTCTTTCCGGCGTGACCCTGGCCACGCAGGGAGATGGTCTGGCCGTCGTCGATACCGGCGGGGATATTGACCTTGATGGAGCGGCGCTTGCGGATGCGGCCCTGACCGTGGCAGTCGGGGCAGGGCTGGTGGATGATCCGACCGGTGCCGCCGCACTTGGAGCAGGGGGAGGTGGAGGCGAACACGCCCATGGGCGTCTGCCGCCGGGTCTGGACGCTGCCGCTGCCGTGGCAGGTGGGGCATACCTCCGGGGTGGTGCCCGCGGCGCAGCCGTTGCCCTTGCAGGTGGGGCACTGCTCGCTGCGCTCCACGGTGATCTCCTTCTCGCAGCCGAAAGCCGCCTCGGTAAAGGTGACGGTGACGGCGGCGCGGATGCTCTCGCCCCGCTGGGGTGCGTTGGGGTTGCGCCGCTGCGCTCCGCCGAAGCCGCCGCCGAAGAAGCTGCCGAAAATGTCGCCCAGATCGCCGAAGTCGAAGCCCGCCGCGCCGTCGCCCCATCCGGGGCCGCCGGCGCCCGCGCCGTAACTGGGGTCCACACCCGCGAAGCCGAACTGGTCGTACCGTGCCTTCTTATCGGGGTCGGACAGCACCTCGTTGGCCTCGTTGACCTCCTTGAACTTCTCCTCGGCCTCCTTGTCGCCGGGGTTCATGTCCGGGTGGTACTTGCGGGCCAGCTTTTTATATGCTTTTTTGATCTCATCCTCCGACGCGCCCTTGCTGACGCCGAGGATCTCATAATAATCTCGTTTTTCCTGAGCCATGTGATATGTCTCCTATTACCGGTTTTCCTGTGCCGGAGCCACCCTGCGGCGGATGCCCCAACGATGAAAAGCGGTGGATCTTGCGTCAAGACAAGGCGCCGCGGCGCAGGCGTACTTTATGTACGTCAAGCCGCTGCAACGCAGTATTGGCGCGAGAGACGCGCTTTTCCTAAACGCCACAACAAGGGACAGGTCGCCCTGCCCCTTATTGCGGGATACATTTACTTACTTGTTCTGATCGTCATCATCGACTACCTTGTAGTCGGCGTCATAGTACTGCTGGCCGCCGTTGGGGTCGCCGCCGGACTGCTGACCGCCCATGTTGGGGTCGCCCTGAGGCGCCTGCTGCTGGTACAGCTTCTCGCTCATCTTGTAGAAAGCCTGGGTCAGCTCCTCGGTAGCGGCCTTGATGGCGTCGGTATCCTCGCCCTTCAGGGTCTCCTTCAGCTTCTCGATACCGGCCTTGATGGGCTCCTTCTCGCTTTCGGGAACCTTGTCGCCCACCTCGTTCAGGGTCTTTTCCGCCTGATAGACCATCTGGTCGGCCTGGTTGCGGACTTCCACCTTCTCCTTGATTTTGGCATCCTCGGCGGCATACTGCTCGGCCTCCTTGACGGCCTTCTCGATGTCCTCCTTGGACATGTTGGAGGAGGAGGTGATGGTGATGTGCTGCTCCGTGCCGGTGCCCAGATCCTTGGCGCTGACGTTGACAATGCCGTTGGCGTCGATATCAAAGGTGACCTCGATCTGAGGCACGCCGCGGCGGGCCGGAGCGATGCCGTCCAGATGGAAGCGGCCCAGGCTCTTGTTGGCGGCGGCCATCTCACGCTCGCCCTGCAGGACGTTGACCTCGACGGAGGTCTGGTTGTCGGCGGCGGTGGAGAAGATCTGGCTCTTCTTGACGGGGATGGTGGTGTTGCGCTCGATCAGGCGGGTGCACACGCCGCCCATGGTCTCGATACCCAGAGACAGGGGGGTGACGTCCAGCAGCAGCAGGCCCTTGACGTCGCCGGTCAGCACGCCGGCCTGCAGGGCAGCGCCCATGGCCACGCACTCATCGGGGTTGATGCCCTTGAAGGGCTCGGAGCCGGTGAAGTTCTTCACGGCCTCCACCACGGCGGGAATACGGCTGGAGCCGCCCACCATCAGCACCTTGGCCAGATCGGAGGGCTTCAGACCGGCGTCGGACATGGCCTGACGCACGGGGCCCATGGTGGCGTCCACCAGATGGCCGGTCAGCTCGTTGAACTTGGCGCGGGTCAGGGTGACATCCAGATGCTTGGGGCCGGTGGCGTCGGCGGTGATATAGGGCAGGTTGATGTTGCTGCTGGTAACGCCGGACAGCTCGATCTTGGCCTTCTCGGCGGCCTCCTTCAGGCGCTGCATGGCAACCTTATCGCCGCTCAGGTCGATACCGTCGGTACGCTTGAACTCACTGACCAGATACTTCATGATGCACTGGTCGAAGTCATCGCCGCCCAGACGGTTGTTGCCGGCGGTGGCCAGCACCTCGATCACGCCGTCGTCGATCTCCAGGATGGACACATCGAAGGTGCCGCCGCCCAGGTCGTAGACCATGATCTTCTGTGCCTGCTCCTTATCCACACCGTAGGCCAGAGCGGCCGCGGTAGGCTCGTTGATGATACGCTTGACGTCCAGGCCCGCGATCTTGCCGGCGTCCTTGGTGGCCTGACGCTGAGAGTCGGTGAAGTAGGCGGGAACGGTGATGACCGCCTCGGTGACGGTGGTGCCCAGATACGCCTCGGCGTCCGCCTTCAGCTTCTGCAGGATCATGGCGCTGATCTCCTGGGGGGTGTAGCTCTTGCCGTCGATGGTAACGCGGTGGTCGGTGCCCATCTCACGCTTGATGGAGGAGATGGTGCGGTCGGGGTTGGTGATAGCCTGACGCTTTGCCACCTGACCCACCATACGCTCGCCGGTCTTGCTGAAAGCCACGACGGACGGGGTGGTGCGGTTGCCTTCCGCGTTGGGGATAACGACTGCTTCGCCGCCTTCCATCACGGCGACGCAGGAATTGGTGGTGCCAAGGTCAATACCGATAACTTTAGACATAATGATTGCCTCCTGTATATTCACATATAATTATTACTTTTTGTTATATTGAGCGGAACCTCGTTCCGGGAAATTCATGGTCAGTTGGCTACCTTCACCATGGCGAAGCGCAGCACCTTGTCGCCCAGCATGAAGCCCTTCTGGAACACCTCGACCACGGTGTTCTCACCGGCGGTCTCGTCCTCCACATGCATCACGGCGTTGTGCAGGCCGGGATCAAAGGGCTGGCCCTTGGCTTCGATCTCCGTGACGCCCAGCTTGGTCAGCGCCTCGGTAAACTGGCGGAGGATCAGCTCCAGCCCCTGACGGTGGACATCGCTTTCATCATACTGGGCGATGCCCCGCTCCAGATTGTCGTACACGGCCAGCAGGGGCTTGATGGTGTCGGCCTTGGCGTCGCCGTAGACGCTCTCCTTCTCCTTGGCGGTGCGCTTGCGGTAGTTGTCGTACTCCGCCGCCAGACGCAGGTATTTGTCGTTGATGTCCGCCACCAGCTTGGCAAGACCCTCCATCTTCTCCATCTGCTCTTTCGTGACGGTGAAGTTCTCGGGAGTGGTCTCCTCGGCGGCAGTCTCCGTATTCTCCGTTTCCTCCGTTACGGGAGCGGCGGTCTCGTTTTCCGGCTCCTGTGCGGGGATATCCTTTTTCTTCTTATCGCTCATTGTATCTCATTCTCCTTTGGGGGAAGTTGGTGCTTTCCGAACATGCGGGTCAGGCTCTCGGCAAAGTAGCTGAGGCGGGCCGCCACGGTGGCGTAATCCATACGGGTGGGGCCGACCACGCCCACAAGGCCCCGCATGCCGTCACCGATGTCATAGCTGGCCACCACCACGCTGCTCTCCTTCAGGGCGTCGTTGACGTTTTCCGGCCCGATGAGGATCTGCATGGACTGACCTCCGGCGGGGACCGGAAGGTCCTCCTTGCTGTCCACCATGAAGTGCATCAGGTCGTGGGCCTTGTCGATATCCCGGAACTCCGGGAATTTCAGCAGCTGGCTGGCGCCGTTGGTGAATACCTCATGCTGCTGGGTCTCCTTGAGAAGTCCGGCGGCGTACTCCACCACCTGATTCAGCAGCAGGAACCACTCTCCGCTGACCTGATCCGACAGGTTCATCAGATGGGCGTTCATCTCCTCGCCGCCGATGCCGGTGAAGTGGGTGTTCAGCAGGTGGCTCAACTCCGGCAGCATCTCCGCCGCCAGCGGCAGCGTCAGGCGCATCAGCTGGCTTTTCACCCGGCTGTCCGACAGCATCACCACGGCGATGACCGACGCGGCGTCCACGGCGATCAGCTCGAAGCGCCGCACGGTGGCGGCGGCGGTGTGATCCGCCACGGCGTAGGTGGGGTAATCCACAAAGCTGGACACCATCTGGCCGGTCTTGGCGATCACCTGATCGGTGCCCTTCAGCTCCTGCTGTAAGGTGCTGTTGATCCGGGCGGCCTCCTCGTCAGAGATGGGCTTGCGCTCCATCAACTCGTTGACATACAGCCGGTAGCCCAGCGGGGAGGGGATGCGTCCGGCGCTGGTGTGGGGCTGCTCCAGGTAGCCCATGTCGCTCAGTTCCGCCAGCTCGTTGCGGACGGTAGCGGAGCTGACCTTTTCCGGCATCCGCTCGGCAATGGCCTTGGAACCCAGCGGCTCGGCGGTGTCGATGTAGCTCTCCACCACGATCTTCAATATTTGCTTTTTTCGCGCTGTCAATTCCATGGCTTTTCTCCATTTAGCACTCGTTATCTCTGAGTGCTAACCCAGTGTACCACCGACGAGGGCGAATGTCAAGGGCTGCAACGTTGAATTATTTGTGAACAAAATCCCGCATGGCATAAGAAAAGAGCGGCGAAAAATTCGCCGCTCTTTCTTTTATAATTATGGATATCCGCCGTCAGTCGATGCTGCGGTTGAAGTGGATGCCGGATTTCTGCATATGTACGTCCAGGCGGACACGGTCGCCCCGGATGAAGCTGCGGGTATACTCGTACACGCGGCCATCCTCGGTACGGGTGCGGCGCTGGTGATAGAAGGCGCAGCTGCCCGGCTCCACGCCCAGCAGTCTGGCGCTGTCGCTGTCCAGGGTCACAGCCTCGTAGCTCTCCTCTGCGGCAAAGGGCGTGATGCCCACATGGTACAGCAGGGAATAGAAGCTGTGGGTCTGCACCATGTCGCGGGTCAGGTTGGGATAGATGTACTGGGGATAATAGCTGGTCTCAAGGATCAGCGGCTCGCCGTCCACGTTGCGGATACGGGTGAAGCAGTAGACCGGCGTGCCCTCCCGCAGCTCCATCTTGTCGCAGACGATGGCGGAGGGGGTGGTGATCTGGAAATCCACCAATGTGCTGCTGGGCTCCTTGCCCATGGAGGATACCTCGGTGGTGAAGGAGTACCGGACGCCCCGGCGGTTGGTGGACGGGTCGGCCACAAAGGTGCCCCGGCCCCGCTTGCGGACCACAAGGCCCTCCTCCTCCAGCTCGCCGATGGCCTGGCGGACGGTGTTGCGGCTGATGTTCAGCGTGCGGCACAGCTCCGCCTCGCTGGGCAGCAGGTCGCCCACCGCCAGCACCCCGGTGGAGATGTTGCGCTTGATGATGCCCACCAGCTGGGCATACAGAGAGATATCGCTGTCCAGCGACAGCTTCGCGTTCAAAAGTGCGTTGCTTTCCATAATGCGGATGTTTCCTTTCCTGCGCGCCCAACGACGCTTGTACCTATTGTACCATACATTCCATGAAAAAGAAAGAGGGATTTTCCGGAAAAGCACTTTTTCGCAAGTATTCACGAAATATATGGCGGCGGCAGGCCGAAAAGCGGCAGACCGCACAAGGGGGATAGGAAAAAAGCCGCCATGAAGGCGGCGTTTTTCCTGGAACAAAAAAGAAGGAAAACTTGAAAGTTTGAAAATAGCTTTGTAATGTTTATGCCTTGTGATCCACGGCGTACATGCGCTCGATCAGGCACAGCAGCTTGTCGGAGTAGCCGATCTCGTTGTCGTACCAGCTGACTACCTTCACGAAGGTGTCGGTCAGGGCGATGCCGGCCTTGGCGTCGAAGATGGAGGTGTGGGTGTCGCCCAGGAAGTCGGAGGACACAACAGCCTCGTCGGTATAGCTGAGGATGCCCTTCAGCTCGCCCTCGCTGGCCTTCTTCATGGCGGCGCAGATCTCGTCATAGGAGGCGGGCTTCACCAGATTCACGGTCAGGTCGACGACAGACACATCCAGCGTGGGAACACGCATGGACATACCGGTCAGCTTGCCGTTCAGGGAAGGAATAACCTTGCCCACGGCCTTGGCGGCGCCGGTGGAGCTGGGGATGATGTTGCCGGAGGCGGCACGGCCGCCGCGCCAGTCCTTCAGAGACACGCCGTCGACGGTCTTCTGGGTGGCGGTGGTGGAGTGAACGGTGGTCATCAGACCGTCGGCAATGCCGAAGTTATCGTTCAGCACCTTGGCGATGGGAGCCAGGCAGTTGGTGGTGCAGCTGGCGTTGGACACGAACTGCATATCGGAGGTATAGGTGTCGTCGTTGACGCCGCAGACGAACATGGGGGTGTCGTCCTTGGAGGGGGCGGACATGACGACGTGCTTGGCACCGGCAGCGATATGACCGGCGGACTTCTCCTTGGTCAGGAACAGGCCGGTAGACTCGATGACATACTCGGCGCCCACCTTGGCCCAGGGCAGATTGGCGGGATCACGCTCGGCGGAAACGGGGATGGCCTTGCCGTTGACCACGATGTTGTTGCCCTCGGCATAGATGTCGCCGTTGAACTTGCCGTGCATGGTGTCATACTTCACCATATAAGCCAGATAGTCGGCGGGGCACAGATCATTGATACCTACGATCTCGATCTCGGGATGATTCAGGGAGCAGCGCAGAACCATGCGGCCGATACGGCCAAAACCATTGATGCCAACTTTAATGCTCATAATCAAAACTTCCTTCCTGATGGAATATATCAAACATATGGTATGTTTAGAATTATATGCAATTCTTTCGGAAAATGCAATCCCCTTTTTAAAAATTTTTCCCCAAGTTTCGACAAAATTCGACATACATCTTGTTTTTCTTTTGTTCATTTGGTATGATGTGCCTGAACCTCCGCTATTTCCCTGTGATAGACCTCCACAGGCAGGGAAAGGCTGACAGGGAAAAGAGGTGGCGTCATGGCGTTTTTCAGCGAGGAGGAACAGCATATTCTCCGCAATGTGCTGCCCAATGTGGCGGCGGCGCTGCGTGCGCCGCTGAATAACCTGCACATGGCCGCCCAGCGGGCCACCGCACAGAACGGCGACAGCGATGAGCAGGCCATCTTGCAGCAGAGCTATTACCGGATGCTGCGGCTGGTGGACAACCTGACCACCGCGCCGGAACTGCTGGCGGACACGGCCTTTGACACGCAGAATCTGGAGCTGGTGGTGTGGCTGGACGAGTTGTGCCGCCAGGCGGACTCCATCGCCCGGGAGGCCGGGGTGGAGGTGCGGTTCGTCTGCCGGGAGCGGTATGTGATCGCCTCTGTGAACCGGACGCATCTGGAGCGGATGGTGTGGAACCTGCTGAGCAATGCCCTAAAATTCACCCCCAAGGGCGGCACTGTCACCGTGACGCTGGAGGATAAGGGCAGCCAGCTGACGCTGCGGGTACGGGACACCGGCTGCGGCATCCCGCCGGAGATCGCCGGCACGATCTTCGACCGGTGGCAGCAGGCGGAGCGGATGGAGCTGCCCGTCCACGGCATGGGACTGGGCCTTCTCATCTGCCGCCGCGTGGCGGAGGGCCACGGCGGACGGCTGCTGCTGGAAAGCCGGGAGGGCGAGGGCACGCTGGTGACGGTGTCGCTGCCCCACACCCGGCGCAACGACGGGCAGGTGCGGGAGAGCCGCACCGACTACGCGGGCGGCTTTTCCCATGTGATGATGGAGCTGAGCGACGCGCTGCCGTATCAGGCGTTTTACGAAAAGCATCTGGATTGACGAAAGATTTCACTTGACCCCGGCGGAAGCCGGGGTTACACTTTTATGTGAGAAATTATGAAACTGTCATTCCGAGCCAGTCCGCAGACTGGCGTGGGAATCCGTTCCTTTGACAATAGAACCGGATTGCCGCGTCGCTACGCTCCTCGCAATGACAAGGATACCCCAAACAACAGCGAGGTAAACCTATGGAGCAAAACAAAGGAAATCGGGTACTGGTGGCCATGTCCGGCGGTGTGGACAGCTCCGCCGCGGCGCTGCTGCTGCGGCGGCAGGGCTATGACTGCGACGGGGCCATGCTGAAGCTGATCCCCAACAGTGACAGCCGCTGCTGCAGCGCCGACGACGCCGAGGACGCCCGGGCGGTGGCCTACCGGCTGGGGATGAAATTTTATGTGTTCAACGAGGTGGACGCCTTCCGCCGGGACGTGATGGAGCATTTTACGGCGGAGTACTGCGCGGGCCGTACCCCCAACCCCTGCATCGACTGCAACCGCTGTCTGAAGTTTGGTACGCTGCTGGACCGGGCGGTGGCGCTGGGGTACGACTTCATCGCCACGGGGCATTATGCCCGGGTGATCTATGACGAGACGGTGGGGCGCTACCGTCTGCTGCAGGGCGCGGATCGCCGGAAGGATCAGAGCTATGTGCTGTACCAGCTGACCCAGTATCAGCTTGCTCATTTGCTGCTGCCGGTGGGAGACTATGACAAGCCCGCCATCCGGGAGAACGCCCGTGAGGCGGGGCTGCTGAATGCCGACAAGTCCGACAGTCAGGACATCTGCTTCGTGCCGGACGGCGACTATGTGTCGTTTTTACAGTCCCAGGGCGTGGAGCTGACGCCGGGCGATTTCGTGGACGAAGAGGGCCATGTACTGGGACGGCACCGGGGGCTCCCCTGCTACACCATCGGACAGGGCAAGGGCCTTGGCATCGCGGTGGGGAAGCATGTGTATGTGCTGGCCAAGAACGAAGCCGACAACACTATCGTATTAGGAGACAACGGCAGACTGTTCCGCCGGGAGCTGACGGCGAACCGGGTCAACTGGATCGCCGGTGAGGCTCCGGCCGCGCCCTTCCGCTGCACCGCCAAGACCCGGTACAGTCAGGTGGAGGCCCCGGCGCTGGCGGAGCCGCTGCCGGAGGGCCGGCTGCGCCTGACCTTCGACGAGCCCCAGCGGGCCATCACCGCCGGTCAGGCGGCGGTACTCTACGACGGCGACGAGGTGCTGGGCGGCGGAACCATTGAATAAAAGGTATCAGAAAAGCGCCCTGTCGGGCGCTTTTCTGATACCTTCAGAGAACAGATAAAAATGAAATGTTGCGGTGTGCCGCCGCGCGGCATAGTCAAAAGCGTAATCTTTCATGCCGGTTTCAGTAGTCCACCTTCATCAGGCACAGACCCTCCGGCGGCGCGGTGGGGCCGGCCTGCTTGCGGTCGCGGCTTTCCAGAATGGCCTGCACCTGCTCCGGCTCCCAGAAGCCCCGGCCTACCTCCAGCAGAGTGCCCACTAAAATGCGCACCATGTTCTGCAAAAAGCCGTTGCCGTGGAAGGTGAAGGTGATGCGATCCTTCCGCTGCTGGATATCGATGGTGTCCACCGTCCGCACGGCGGACTTTTTCATGCGGGGATTGCCGCAGAAAGCGGCAAAATCGTGCTCGCCCGTCAGATAGGCAGCGGCCTGCCGCATCCGCTCCACATCGGGGACGTAGGGCAGCATGGTCACATACCTCCGGTCGAAGACGGGCTTGACCTCCCCCACGAACACCGTATAGCGATAGGTCTTGCCCAGCGCGTTATACCGGGCGTGGAACCGGGGCGCGCAGGGCTTTACCTCCCGCACGGCGATGGCGTCGGGCAGGTAGCGGTTGCAGTAGTCCCGGATCTCCTCCGGAGACTCCTTCACATCCAGCTGGGCGTTGGCCACCATGGCGCGGGCGTGAACGCCCGCATCGGTGCGGCCCGCGCCGGTGATCTCCACCGGCCGGCCCGCCAGGCGGGTCAATACCGCCTCGAGCTTGCCCTGAATGGTCTCCCGGTCCGGCTGGCGCTCCCAGCCGAAGAACCGCGTGCCGTCATAGGCGATGGTAAATTTATAGTTCTGCATATTATTTCAGCTTCTTGACAAAGCAGCGGCGGCGCTTGTGCTGCTCAATGTCGAAATCCTTCCACTGGGACTGTACCTTCTCGTTTGTCTCCAGCATGGGGCCGGTCTCGGCCTCCTTGATGCCCATTTTGAAGCAGCCCTGCATGGCGTGATACAGGATCATGGCGTTGACGCCCTTCTTCTGGTAATCGGGCCGCACGGCGATCAGCAGCAGGTCGATGGTGTCGTTCTTCCGGAACGCCTTCAGCAGATCCACCCAGCCGGTGGGGAAGTACTTGCCCCGGCTCTTTTTCAGCGCCTCGGCAATGGAGGGTGCGGCCACGCCCATGCCCACCATCTCCTCGTGCTCATCCATGATGAAGAAGGCCAGATTGGGGTTTACCAGCGGCGCGAACTTGCCGCTGTAGCGCTTGATCTGCTTATCCGTCAGCTCCACCGTGCCGTACAGCGGCGCGTAGCAGGTGTTCACCAGCTTGAAAAAACGGGGGATCAGGCTGAAGTAATCCAGCCGCGTCCGGGGCCGGAACACATGGAGATTGCAGCGCTTTTCCACAAATTCCGACAGCTTCCGCCACCGCTCGATGATCTTCTCGTCGGTGGGCACCTGAATGAGATTCTCCACCCAGTCCACGTCCTTCACATAGCCCAGCCGGGTCAGGTGATTGATGTAGTAGGGATGGTTATAATAGGTGAAAAAGCAGCTGCGGCGGTCAAAGCCCTCCACCAGCATGCCCTCCCGGTCAAGGTCGGTAAAGCCCAGGGGGCCGTGCACCTCGTCGCAGCCCTTCTCTCTGGCCCAGCGCTCCACCGTGGTGAACAGGGCGTTGGCCACCTGTTCGTCGTCGATGAAGTCCACCTGGGTGAAGCGCATGCGGTTGGTGTGCCACTTCTCGTTGGCCTTGTGGCTGAGAATGGCGCCGATGCGGCCCACCATCTCGCCGCTGCGCATGGCCATCCAGCAGCGGGCCTCGCAGTATTCAAAGGCGGGGTTTTTCTTTTTGTCCCAGTCGCTCATGTCGTCGTCAAAGGTGGCGGGGACGAACTGTGGCACGTCTTTATATAAAATGTTGGGGTATTCCACAAACTGACGCAGCTGCGCCTTTGTGGTCACTTCAATGATGGAAACCATACTCGTTCCTCCTTACAGACACAGCTTCAGTGTACCGCAAGATTCGCCAAAAAGCAACACAAAAAGAGTGGAAACGGCGCGGCGTATGTGGTATACTCATTATCAATAATATTATGATATCGTCGGAGGTAGTCATATGGAGCTTTTCTGGTACAATATCAAGGAGATGGACGCCGCGGCCTATGACGCCGCCCTGTCCATGATGGACGCGGCCCGCCGCGCCCGGGTGAAAGATCTCCCCAACGAGGATGACCGCAAGCGCAGCGCCGCCGGTGAGGTGCTGCTGCGCAATGCCGTGGCGGCGCGCCTGAACACCACGGCGGAGACCGCGCCGCTGGTCTGGGACGACAACGGCAAGCCCGGCGTGGAGGGCGACCCCTTCTACGTCAGCGTCAGCCACAGCGGCCCCTATGTGGTGGTGGCCGTGGGAGAGAAGGTGCTGGGCGTGGACGTGGAGGTCATTCGCGGCGCGGAGGAGAAGTTCATGCGCCGCGCCTGCTCCGAGGCGGAGATGGCCTATATCCGCTACGGCGACGCCGGGTGCTTCCAGCGGTTCTGGGAGTGCTGGACCGCCAAGGAGGCCCTGTTCAAGCTGACGGGCAAGGGCCCTCTGCTGGCGCTGAGCCGCCTTGCCCTGCCGGAGGGCGTGGCGCTGGATTATATCATGCACAATGGCTGCGCCGTCACCGTAGCCATGCAGCTGTAAGCGGGAGGAAGCTACCATGTATCGTATCGGTATCGACCTGGGCGGCACCAACATCGCCGTGGGCGTGGTGGACGACCGCCACAACATCATTGCCGAGGCCAGCGTCCCCACCGGAGCCTTCCGCCCGGCGGAGGAGATGGTGGCCGACATGTGCCGCGCCGTGGAGATGGCGCTGGAGAAGGCGGGCCTGATCGCCGCCGACTGCGCCAGCATCGGCATCGGCTCCCCCGGCACCTGCGACAGCGAGGCGGGCGTGGTGCTGCGGGCCTATAATCTGGGCTGGTTCAACGTGCCGGTGTGCAAAATGCTCCACGAGCGCTTCGGCATCCCCGTGCATCTCAGCAACGACGCCAACTGCGCCGCCCTGGCGGAGACCGTGGCGGGCGCGGCGGTGGGCTGCCGCGACATGATCCTCATCACGCTGGGCACCGGCGTAGGCGGCGGCATCATCATCGACGGCAAAATTTACGCCGGTATGCGCTCCATGGGCGCGGAGCTGGGCCATACCCTGCTGGTGCTGGAGGGCGAGCACTGCACCTGCGGCCGCGACGGCTGCTGGGAGGCATATGCCTCCGCCACCGCCCTGATCCGTCAGGGCAAGCGGGCCGGTGAGCAGCATCCCGAGTCCGCCCTTCATGGCCGGGAGGAGCTGACGGCGCTGGACGTGTTTCAGGCCGCCGACGCAGGCGATGCTGCGGCACAGGCGGTCATCGACCGTTGGTGCGTCTATGTGGCGGCGGGCCTGACCGATCTGGTCAACAGCCTGGCCCCGGAGATGATCCTGCTGGGCGGCGGCATCAGCCGTCAGGGCGAGCGCATCCTGGCCCCCATCCGGGCCTATGTGACGGAGCACTGCTTCGGCGGCCGTGAGGGCGCCATCCCCGTCATCGCCGCGGCGCAGCTGGGCAACGAGGCGGGCATCATCGGCGCTGCGGCGCTGTGACCGGCCTTCGGGGCGGGTCATCACCACACTGGCAGGCAGGGTTTATAAAATGGAGCTGATCGTTGAATTTGATTTGAACGCGGACTTGGTGTCTGTTCCGGAAAGCGTGGTCGAAAACATCGATGTGATCCGTCAGCGCTTTCTGCGGTGGGTCTATTCTCCGGAAGGCCAAAGGAAGCTCACGAAAAGGATGGTCGGCTCTGACGGCCAAAGCTTTGCCTGCATCTGCTATAACAGCGAGGAGTTTATCGCCTGGCTGAACAAAAAGGTTCTGCAGGCCGGAGAAGACAGGGCGGCGCTTGTGGAAAAGAACATCGACATCCAAGCCTGCGGCGACGTTCCATCTATTTTCTTCTAAGCCAGCGCCGCAGCTGGAAAAATATGAGGTGTAGGATGTGAAAAAGATCCGGATTATAGCAGATCCCTATCTGTTCCTGTTGGCGCTTAATGCAATGACGATGCTCTGCGGAGCAACAGTTGCGTTTTTTGGATAACTCATGACGCATCTTTTACTTCTGAGACGGACAGAATAGGGGTAAAACTAACGATGTTGGCAATGGCACTTACACCAATCAGTATCTCATTGTTTAGGGACACCCGCTGGGCCAATATTCTTGTGCTATCCCCAGAAAAGATCGAACTGCGCTCCTGCTTCAAAAAGCCCATAACGTATGAATATCAGGAGTTCCCTTACATCTACCGGGCCAGCTACCGGCATTGTCTTGCCGGTACGCCGGATGTCGGCCCCGTGATCGTCTATCTGGTGCTTTCCCGGCGGCGGCTGTCATCCTTTGAGAATACGCACATCAATCAGGTAACGTCTCCTACCGATGTCATCAAGATCAAGTTCAGCAAGAAGCGATATCAAGCTCTACTGGAGTACATGCCGCCCAAGCTGAGCCGCGAGATGGCCCGCGCCTTCGCATCGTACTTAAATGAACAAAAATAAATAAGCGGACTGCATGAGACAGTTAACAGGCACAGCGGGATGATCTGCTGTGCCTGTTCTTGTTTTATCTGATTTGTCAAGCAGATTTCATGGTGCAGCACCCCTTGCCTCTCCCCTTGGGAGAGGTGGCCGAGCGCAGCGAGGACGGAGAGGGGCGGAACGTTAATAAAACATGCCGGTGGCATATTTTTAGTTCCGATCTCGGCGGCTATGTCGCCGTAGCATCCATCTTGGTTTGCACCGTACCATCTTGGATGCCCTCTCAGTCACCTGCGGTGACAGCTCTCCCAAAGGGAGAGCCAAGGGTCTGTACCCTGCTGCATAGCATGTTGGCATGAGCTGTTTTACGGCCATCCATCAACCTTTTGTCCTTATTTTTTGTCAGGCTCGGCCAAAATTCATAATTTCGACTTTTCTTTTCCTTCATTCTCTGGTATATTAAAGTGTTGTAATGCATTTTATCCCGGAGGAGGAACCCCATGAAACGTATCATTTTACTGCTTCTGGCCCTTGTGCTGGTGCTGGCCCTTATGGCCTGCGGCGGCAAGGAGCCGGAAGATGCCGCCGACGCGGCGGATAACAGCACCCTGTCCAACAGCGCCCAGCTGCCCATGACCGAGGCCAGCTATCTGGAATACGACAACAGCCAGATCACCTGCCGCTTCCGGAAGGACGAGGACGGCTGGAAGTGGGTGGATAATGAAGGCTTCCCGCTGGACGCCACTTACATTGAGGAGACGTTGGCGGAGCTGGACGCCATGTCCGCGTCCCTGACGCCGGTGGAGCCCGCCGTGGAGGCGGCGGACGCCGGGCTCGACGATGCCCAGCGCTACCTCACCGTCACGGTGGGGGAGGAGACCACCACCCTGCGCTTCGGTGACCAGAAGGACGACGGACAGTGGTACATGGCCATCGACGGACAGGAGGGCACCTATCTGGTGGCCGACGAGTTCGTGCAGCGGATGGACCGCAGCGTATACAGCATGGCGGTGCTGCCCACCCTGCCGGAACTGACGGATGAAAACCTGACGGTCATCACCCTCCGTAGCGGCGCGGAGGACAAGGCCGTCCGCCTGACCAAAACGGACGAGGG
Organism: uncultured Oscillospiraceae bacterium; assembly: GCA_934597345.1. Classification (GTDB taxonomy): domain Bacteria; phylum Bacillota; class Clostridia; order Oscillospirales; family Oscillospiraceae; genus Vescimonas. The sequence goes on along the minus strand of CAKTRJ010000006.1, from coordinate 14,605 downwards.
CTGGTTCCGGGAGAATCGGCAGGTCACGGAGCAGGTGCAGGCCATGGAGGCCGCGCTGGCGGACTTCACCTTTGACAGCTGCTTTAACTACGATCCCTCTCCCGACGCCGCGCCCCTGTGCGGCCTGGTCGCCCCCACCGCGACGATCACCGCCGCCTATGTCAACACCGTGGGCACCGAGACCACCCTGACCCTGACGCTGGGCACGCTGCGGGAGGACGGCAGCTATTATGTGACATTGAATGACGACACCACCGTATATCTGGTGTCTCAGGATAAAGTGGCGGCGTTTCTGGCGCTGCTGTAAGTAAGGAGGCGGTCCCATGCGCCTGTTGATCGTGGAGGATGAGGTCCGTCTGGCGGACACTCTGCGCCAGCTGCTGCACCGGCAGGGCTACACCGCCGACGTGTGCTACGACGGCGTCAGCGGTCTGGACAACGCCCTGACCGGCATCTATGACCTGATGGTGCTGGACGTGATGCTGCCGGGCCTGAACGGCTTTCAGGTGGCCCGGCAGCTCCGCGACGCCGGTGTCGCCACCCCCGTGCTGATGCTGACGGCCAAAAGCGACCTGAGCGACCGGGTCCACGGACTGGACTGCGGCGCGGACTACTATCTCACCAAGCCCTTCGAGCCGGAGGAGCTGCTGGCCTGCGTCCGCACGCTGCTGCGGCGGAGCGGCGGCCAATTGCAGGAGAGCGACACCCTCACCTGGGGCGACCTGTCGCTGGAGCGCGGCACGTTTACCCTCAGCTGCAACGGTCGGGATGTGCGGCTCAGCCGCCGGGAGTACGACCTGATGGAGCTTCTGATGCGCAACGGCGCCCAGGTGGTCACCAAGGAGCAGCTGCTCATCAAGGTCTGGGGCTATGACTCCCAGGCCGAGGACAACAATGTGGAGGTCTATATCTCCTTCCTGCGGCGGAAGCTGACCCACCTGCACTCCCAGGTGAAGATCAAGACGCTGCGGATGCTGGGTTATTGCCTGACCCGGGAGGTGGAGGCATGATCCGCAGGCTGCGCTGGAAGATCACCGGCGTAACGCTGCTGGTGTCGGCGCTGGTGCTGACGGCGGTGTTCGCCTGCGTGTACCTCTTTTCCCGCAATAACATTGCCGAAAGCTACGAATACCAGCTGCGGCAGGCGGTGGTCTCCGGCACGTCCGAGGCCCGGGTGCCCTGTTTTGTGGCGGAGGTGCTGCCCAGCGGCACCGTTCGTGTCTCCGGCAGCAATTACTACGACTTACAGGACGAGGATACCCTGCTGCCGCTGGTGACGGCGGCCCTGTCCGCCGACGCGGACAGCGGCGTGCTGCGGACGCAGCATATGCGCTACTTCCGCTTGGAGGGCGCCCTCACCGTCCGCATCGCCTTTATGGACAGCACCTTCGAGCAGGCCACCCTTCGCGCGCTGGTGCGGGTCTGCCTGCTGATCGGCGCGGCGGCGCTGTTGGTGCTGTTTGGCCTCAGCTGGCTGCTGAGCGGCTTCGTCACCCGGCCCGTGGCCCGGACGTGGCAGAACCAGCAGCAGTTCCTCTCCGACGCCAGCCACGAGCTGAAAACGCCCCTGACGGTGATCCTGTCCTCCGCCGACCTGCTGAAAACCTCCGCCCAGCCGGAGCAGCGCCAGTATGTGGACAATATCTCCGTGGAATCCCGGCGCATGAAGGCGCTGGTGGAGGATATGCTGACCCTCTCCCGGGCGGAGAGCGGCCGCGCCGCTCCCTTCGAGCCGCTGGATCTCAGCGATCTGGTCACCGACGCCGCCCTGCGGTTCGAGCCGGTGGCCTTCGAGGCGGGGCATCCCCTGCAATACGACATTCAGAACGGCGCGTCCCTGTCCGGCGACCGCCAGCAGCTGGATCAGCTGCTGGATATCCTGCTGGACAACGCGGTGAAGTACGCCGCCGAGGACGCCCCCATTCGCCTGACGCTGGATATCTCCGGCAAAAACGCGGTGCTGGCGGTGGAAAACCCCGGCGACCCCATCCCGCCGGACAAGCTGCCCCATCTCTTTGACCGGTTCTATCGGGTGGACGATGCCCGCACCGGCGCGGGCAGCTTCGGCCTTGGCCTTGCCATCGCTCAACAGATCGTCCATCGCCACAAGGGCATCATCACCGCCGCCAGCGACGCAAGGGCCACCCGCTTCACGGTGACGCTGCCCCTGCGGCACTGAGCTCATAAAAATCGAGGTTCATCCCTATGTTTGATACACTTCTGCGGGGCGGTACTGTCATTGACGGTACCGGCCGCGCCGCGTTTGCGGCGGATATTGCCATCGAAAACGGCAAGATCGCCGCGGTGGGACAGCTGTCCCATGCTGCGGCCCGCCGGGTGGTGGACTGCACCGGCCTGACCGTCACTCCCGGCTTTATCGACATCCACCGCCACGCCGACGGCGCGGCCTTCCGCCCCGGCTTCGGGGAATGGGAGCTGTGCCAGGGCCTGACCACCATCGTCAACGGCAACTGCGGCCTGTCTGCCGCGCCCTTCGGCCCCGATAACGAGACGGCCATCCGGGCGTATTTGCAGCCCATCACCGGCACGCTGCCCGCGGCGCTGGACCCCCGCACTATGGAGGGGTATTTCCGTTCCCTGCCCGCCCTGCCTCTGAACGTGGCCATGCTGGTGGGCGCGGGCACCCTCCGTGCCGACACGGCGGGCTATCAGCTGACGGAGCTGGAGGACGGCCACTTCGCCGCCATCCACCGGCAGATGGAGCGCTCCCTTGCCGACGGGGCGCTGGGCGTCAGTCTGGGCCTTGGCTACGCGCCGGAGTGCTTCTATTCCACCACAGATCTCATCCGTGCCTTACAGCCGGTGGCTGGGACGGATATCCCCGTCACCGTCCACATGCGGCAGGAGGGCGGCGGCGTGGCGGACTCCGTGGAGGAGATGATCGCCGTGGCCCGGGCGCTGCGCTGCCCCGTTCACATCAGCCATCTCAAGGCCATGGGCCGGGACAACTGGGGCAAAAAGATCCCCCGGGTGCTTTCCCTACTGGAGCAGGCGCAAAGCGAGGGCCTTGCCGTGGACTGCGACGTGTATCCCTATACCGCCGGTTCCACTCAGCTGCTGCACATTCTTCCGCCGGACTATCTCACCGGCGGCATGGAGGCGGTGGTGGAGCGCCTGAAGGATAAAGAGGTGCGCCGCCAGCTGGCCGAACGCATCGAAAGCGGCGCGGGCTTTGACGACATCGCCAAGCTGGCAGGCTGGGACGGCATCTATCTCACCTCCCTCCACTGCCCGGAGGATCACCCCTATCAGGGCCATAACCTGATGGAGATCGCCGCCCTGATGGGACAGGATCCCCTGTCCTCCTGCTGCGAGCTGCTGGCCCGTGAGCACGGCCAGATCACCATGATCGACTTCATGGCCTCGGAGGAGGACATCTGCGATATCCTCCGTTCACCCCTGTCCTGCGTCATCTCCGACGCCACCTACCCCACCGAGGGACAGCTGCACCCCCGCGTCTGCGGCAACGTCACCCACCTGCTGGAGCACTTCGTCCGGGAGAAGGGCGCCCTCACCTGGGAGCAGGCCGTCCACAAGCTGACGGATGGTCCCGCACAGGTGCTGTACCTGACCGGCAAGGGCCGTCTGGCGGCGGGCTATGACGCCGACGTGTGCGTGTTCGATCCTCAGGCCCTTCACGAGCGGGCTACTTATACGGAGCCGCAGCAGACCTCGCAGGGGATGTCCCTTGTGCTGGTGGGCGGCGAGACAGCCCTGGAAAACGGACGCCCCACCGGTCTCTGCGCCGGGCGGGCCATCAGGAGGTAACGTATGCTGGAAAAGATCATTGCCATTGTGTACAAGGCGGGCAACATGATCCGCGACGCCCACCATATCGAGCGGGATACCCGCGAAAAGACCGGCGCGGCGGATCTGGTGACGAAATACGATGTGGCGGTGCAGGAATTCCTGCGGCGTGAGCTGCTGGCCCTCTGCCCCGAGGCCGATTTCTTCGGTGAGGAAGGGCAGCACGAGGCCCTGACAAAGGACTGGACGTTCATCGTCGATCCCATCGACGGCACCACCAACTTTGTGCGCGAGCTGCATTACAGCAACATCGCCGTGGCCCTGTGCCATCAGGGACAGGTGCGCTATGCCGTGGTGTATAACCCCTTTGCGGAGGAACTGTACGCGGCGGAGCGGGGCCGGGGCGCCACGCTGAACGGGCGGCCCATCCATGTGTCCGGTCACGACGCGGGCCACGCCATCTGCATGTGCGGCAGCACCATCTATGACCGCCGCTATACCGACCGGAGCTTCGCCATCATGCGCTGGCTCTATGACCACACGCTGGACTTCCGCCGCTTCGGCTCCGCCGAGCTGGATATCTGCCAGGTGGCCGCCGGGCGCATCGAGATCTTCTTCGAGTGCCGCCTGTCCCCCTGGGACTTCGCCGCCGGCAGCCTGATCCTGGAGGAGGCGGGCGGCCGCCTGACCCGTCTGGACGGCAGCGCCATCGACCCCAGAGAGCCCGGCAGCGTCTGGGCCACCAACGACAAGTGCCGCGACCTCTACCGCCAGCTGCCCCAATAAGAAAAAACCGCCCGTAAGGGCGGTTTTATTCTTCTTCCAGATTTTCCAGTGCCACGCGCACAGCTTCTACCACAAATGCGGAAAATGTGCAGTCAGTCCCGCGGATGGCTTCTTCTACGGCTTGAATAAGCTCATTGGGAAAGCGAATGGATTTATTGGTGGAACCCGGAGGTTTGGGAATCTTGAATTTGGCCATAATGCACCCCGTAATACAAATTTATAAGAAAAATGTATTGCATTTTGCGTTATAATGATGCATTATATTTTGTAGCACAAAACGCGAGGTGAAATACATGGAAGATTTACCCAAGTATTATACAACGTTATTCAACGCCGTTACTGACGCGATCGAACTTCTTGCCCGTTCCAAAGTGGAGGAAGCGGCGGAGTGTCTGATCGCGGCCCAACAAAAAGCGGAAGACCTCTACATTTCCGAAAGCTAAAAACCGCCCGTAAGGGCGGTTTTTCTCGTCAGGCGATGGCGCAGCAAAAGCCTCCCCTGTGTAAGGGGAGGTGGCACGGCGTATGCCGTGACGGAGGGGTTGACCATCAACCGTCAATCCCCCAGTCACCTTCGGTGACAGCCCCCCTTTACACAAGGGGGCCTAAAAAATACCATCGGTTACTTCTTCCCCGGCGCGTTGGCGGCGTAGACGCAGACACAGATCACCACCACGCCGATGATCTGCCACAGGCCGAAGGGCTCCTTCAGCAGCACCACGCCCGCCAGTACGCTGACCACCGTGGTCACGTTGCTGAACAGCGACGCCTCCGACACCGTCAGGTGGGCGTTGGCGAAGTTCAGCAGGAAGTACGCCACCACCGAGGACACCAGCCCCAGATAGATCACCGCGCCCCAGAAGCTGCCGCTCTGCACGGCGGGCAGGAACGTCTCCGCCATGTGGCCCGCGCCCTGGATCAACGCCGCCGGGATGAAGAACACCATGCCCACCGTGAACATCACATACGTTACCTCAAAGGCGGTGAACTTCGCCGCCGCCTTGTGGCTCAGGGTATAGTACGCCGCGTCGCAGCCCACCGTCATCAGCAGCAGCACCAGACCCAGCAGGGAAATGTGTGTCTCGCCGCCCATGTAGATCAGTGCCACGCCTCCGATGCACAGCACCGCGCACAGGATCTGCCGCCGCGTCACCTTCTCGTGCAGCACCAGCACATCCATCAGGATGCAGGCGATGGGCACCACGGCGATGATGGTGCCTGCCACGGCGGAGGAGGTATACAGAATGCCGTAATTCTCGCAGAAGAAGTACAGCACCGGCTGGATCAGACCCAGCAGCACCAGCGAGCCGATGGGCTTGCCCTTCAGTGAAAAGGCGAACAGCGGCCTGCCCCGCAGCCTTCCGATCAGCGCGTTGGCCAGGATCACCAGCGTCATGGCGATAAAGGCGACGGCAAACCGGAACGCCAGCAGCACCGTGGGCTTGGCCACCGCCAGCGCCAGCTTGGAGAACATGAAGCTCATGCCGAAAATGGCGCTGGCCAGCATGGCGAACACCAGCGACATTGTGTGGGTTTTCTTGTTGTGCATCGTACTCATCTCTCTTTCAAATTGAGACATATCTTAACATAAAATCGCATTTTTCGCAAGATGCAGAGTTGTACGCGGGCCGATGTGGGCATCGGCCCCTACGCATACCACCGATAGAACTTCGTAGGGCGCGATGCCCACATCGCGCCGCTGAACAACTTTTTAGGTGACAATCCCTCAGTCTCGCTTGCGCTCGACAGCTCCCCTTACACAGGGGAGCCTTTGAATGGGCACCATATGGTGTTTTTGACCCCAAAAAACAAACGCCGGGCGACAGCCCGGCGTTTGTCTTACCATAAATCGGAAACCTCATGCTTTTGCCCGTATGGACACAATTCTTGCGTTGCGTCACTTCGTTGCACGACTGACGACGCCCACGATCAGCAGTACGACGCCCAGACCGGCCAGCAGCAGATTCAGTGCCATATACCGTCGCTCCTTTCCTCTTGTGTTCCCGGGTTGATTATAAGATATCACAGTCTGCTCCATTTGTAAAACGCACCATTTTCATCATTTTCATGAAAAAATGTTTGAACTCCGTTAAGAAGCTTGCTACAATAGAAGCAGAGGAGGGATCACCATGAGCCTGACCAAATACGAGATCCTGCTGAAGGCGGCGGAGTGCGGCAGCTTCACCCGTGCCGCCCAGGAGCTGAACTTCACCCAGTCCGGCATCAGCCACGCCGTCAGCTCGCTGGAAACGGAGCTGGGGACGAAGCTGGTGGTGCGCAGCCACGGCGGCGTGTCCCTGACGGCGGACGGCCGAGCGCTGCTGCCCTATTTCCAGCAGATGTGCGCCCTCCAGCACCAGCTGGAGCAGAAGGCCGCCGACCTGCGGGGACTGGACACCGGCCTTGTGCGGGTGGCCACCTTCACCAGCGTGTCGGAGAAGTGGATGCCCTATATCCTGAAAAGCTTTCAGGAGCTGTATCCCAAAATCGAGTTTGAGCTGCTGCCCTCCAATTTCAACAATGAGATCGAGGACTGGGTCACCCACGGGCAGGCGGACTGCGGCTTCATCTGTCTGCCCACGGAGCCCCATCTGGACTACTGGCTTTTGCAGCGGGATCAGTGGAAGGTCATCGTTCCCTGCGGTCATCCGCTGGCGGGCCGTGACCCCTTCCCACCGGAGGCGCTGGAGCAGTATCCGGTGATCCTGCTGGACGAGGGCGACGACTATGAGATCCAAGAGGTGTTCGACACCCTGAACATCCATCCCAACATCCAGTACACGGTGCAGCAGGATCAGACCATTCTGGCCATGGTGTCCAGCGGCCTGGGCATCAGCATCATGGAGGAGCTGATGCTCCAGCGGTGCGCCTATCCGCTGGTGGCCTGCCAGCTGCCCCGGCCCTTCTACCGCAACATCGGCATCTGCGTCAAGGATAAGAACGCCCTGTCCCTGTCCACCCGGCGGTTCATCGAGCATGTCCGCCACTGGGTGCTGGTCAACGGTGCGCTGGAAGGCTGATCATGCTTTTTTCAATCCATGCCGCCGGCAACATACCGCAGCTCTTCACTTTTCTCTTTTCACTTTATATCTGGACAATAATAACGCCGCCCGGCTGGGCGGCGTTATTATTGTTTACATGTTGTGGATGTCCTTCAGCAGCTCGTCCAGAGACATGGTGTCCATGGGAACCTTGGTCTCCGGCGCCGCTTCGGCAGGCTGCTGCGCCGCTGCCTGACGGGCGGCTTCCGCCTGACGCTGGGTGATCTCCTGCTGCATCTTGGCAGACAGGTCCTCCACGAAGGGGCTGGTCAGGGTATCGTCAGACACCTTGGGCTGCTGGGGTACGGGCGCTGCCGGACGCTGTGCCGGACGGGCGGGGGCTGCCGCCGTGCGCTGCACCGGCTGGGCCGCCTGCTGGCGGGCCGCCCGGGAGGGCGCCGCGTGGGTGGCCTGCTGCCGTGTCTGGGGCTGGGGTGCGGAGCGCTCGGCCCGTGCCGCGTCGTTCCGGGGACGGGGCGGCTGGGGCGGCGTATCGTCATCATCGCCGTCATCGTCATCGTACCCGCCGTCATGGCCGATGCGGCCCAGCAGGAAGCCCACCAGCAGCAGGATCACGATCAGCACCGCCGCGCCGATGATCAGGGCGGTGGTGGTGGCCATCTCTCCCACCAGCGGCAGCGTCACCGTCATGGGGATGGAGTAGGTGGGCGGCTCAGGCGGGATATTGGGGTCGATGATCTCCATGGTGGGGATGATGCCCTCGTACTTGGGCATGCGGTACACATGGACGGTATAGGTCTTGGCGGTGACGCCGTCCTCCGCCGTGCAGGTGACGGTCATCACGGTGTCGCCCTCCTGGGTCAGCTGGGCGCTGGCCTCGGTGACCTTCAGGGCTTTTTCGTCACGGGCCACGCCGGTCAGGGTGGCGGAGCGGGTCTCATAGGGCACATAGGCCACATAGTCCGTCACCGCGCCGGAGAAGCTGGGGCTGAGGGTACCCACATCCAGCGTCAGCTCCTTCAGCATGGCGTCGGTGCTGGGCTTGTAGTTGGGATCCTGCTCACGGGTGACGGAAATGGTATAGCTCTTCTTGGCGCCGGTGGCGGCGGTGCAGGTAACGGTGACCGTATTGCTGCCCACCACCAGGCTGTTGCCGCTGACGGAGACCTTGGCCGAGCCGTCCGCCGCCTTATAGCTGAGGTTCAGGGACTCCACGGAATAGGGCACCGTGGCGGTATAGTTGGTGGTGTTCTTGCTGAAGGCCGGGCTCAGGGTGGCGTTGGAGCAGCTGAGGGAACTGAGGTCGCAGTTGCTGCTGAGGGGCGCGTCCACCTTGCCGTTCCAGGAGGCGGTACCGATGTTGCTCTCGCTGCTGCCGTCGGTCACAGTGATGTTCTTGAAGCTGGCGGTCAGCGCCGAACCGGCGCTGAGCCCGCTTTTGACACGGAAGGTCACGGAGACCACGCCCGTGCTGGAATTGATGGGGTTGCTGACGCCGTACAGCAGGAAGTTCACGCCGTTGACGTCCATGGACCAGCCGTTGACCAGCTGGCTGTAGCTTTCAAACTCCAGGGCGCTGCTGTCGTAGTCCAGCGTGGCGGTAACGCCCATGATGTTGCTGCCGGAGACGTTCAGCGTCAGCTTGACGGTGCTTCCGGCCTGCACGGTGCCGCTGCCGGACAGACCAGCCTCGGCCGCTTCCACCCGCTGGGGCAGCAGCACGAATACCAGCGCCAGCACCAGCAGCAGTTTTATCAGGGAAGATGCTCTCTTTTTCATGGCGATACTCTCCTATCAGCTGATGGTATCCTTGCCCACGACCACGCGGGCAGCCTTGACCACATCGGTAATGGTGATCTTTCCGTCGCCGTTCAGGTCACCGGCCTTGGCGTAAGCGCCCTCCAGCGTCTGCTTACCCACCACGTGGGATTGCAGGGCGACCACGTCGGTGATGGTGACCTTGCCGTCGCCGTTAGCGTCGCCGGTGACCACCAGAGTGTAGGTCCTGCCGCCGGTGGTGGCGGTCATGCCGGTGGCCAGCAGGCCCTCCGTCACCTGAGTGGTTCCGCTGTATACGGCGGCGCCGCCCAGCTGGGACACGGTGGTGCCGGGCGTCAGGCCGGGCCAGTAAGCGCCCTCAGGCGCGGTGATGTCGCTGAGCTTCACCGCCTCGTAGACCGGCTTGAAGGTCATGTCGCTGTCGCCCATCACCGTTACGCCGAAGGTATAGCCCTCCCAACCCTTGAAGGTGTAGGCGTACTGGCTGTCGGGGGCCTTGGCCGGGGAGACGGCGGGGGCGATGATCAGCTCGCCGGAAGCGGCGGTGCTGCTGTAATAGCGGCCGCCGGAGGCATCCAGGAAGGTATAGGTGTGCATACCGGCATAGCGGGCATACAGCGTCAGGTTGGCGGCGCGCACCGGCGTGGAGGCCACGATCTGCTCGCCGCCCTCGGTGAACCAGCCCAGGAACTGGGCGTCGCGGCGGGTGGCGGTGGGCAGCTCGCCATAGACGGTATCGTCCAGCGTGACGCGCTTGGTGCTGCTGCCGTTGATGGTGCCGCCCTGTGCGTCGAAGGTGATCAGGAAGGATTCATCGCTGACGGTGGAGCCGTCATTGGGCTTGACGGTGAAGTTGGAGCGGACCAGCTCCACGTTCTGGCCGTTGGCCGTGGCCGTCAGCACGAAGGTATAGCTGCCCTGGTTCAGGGCGCTGTAGGCGATGGAGTCATCCAGCCGCTTCAGGTCATAGGCCGTGCCGTTGGGGGCCACGGTCTTGTTGATCACGGCGCTGCCGCCGGAGAGGATAGAGATATTCAGCGAGGTGATGGCCGCGGAGCAGGAGACCACGCCTCGCACCGGGAAGGAGGAGCGTCCGGCCACCAGCACCGTGCTGGCGGTGGGATAGATCAGGCCGGAGGTGATCCACTCCGCCGCGTTGGCGGCGGCGGAGGACAGCTCCCACGCCGCGGGGGATTCGGCGGTCATTACCAATTTACCGTCCTGGGCGCTGAGATATGTGCCGGTGCCCTTATTTTTCAGCAGATAGCCGCTGCCGCCCTGCACCAGCTCCCACAGCTGGGAGGAGGAGGCCGAAAGGGCGGAGACGGTCACCGCGCCGCCCTCCGCGCTCAGGCGCAGGGTGCGGTCACCCACCTTGATATTAAAGGTGTAGAAGCCACCGGCGTAGTAGTTCATGGTAAAGACCTGGGTCGCACCCTCCGCGCTGGCCGCGTTCAGGCTGGCGACGCCGTTGGCGGCGTCCAGCGCCAGACGCTGGTCCTTATTATACAGCAGACGATAGCTGCCGTCGGCACGCAGTGCGCCGCTGTAACCGTTGTTCATCAGCATCACCAGCGCGTCGGAGGGCTCGTTGACCGCCAGACGGCGGTAAACACCCATCTGCACATCGCCGGAGCAGCCGAAGAAGTACCGCAGGGTCAGGCCGGAGGTGCCGTACTTGTTGGCGGTGTCGCCGGACATGGCGGGGCCGCTGCGTCCGTTGGTCTCGCTGCTGAGCTGGGCGGCGGTCACCAGACGGCCGCTCTCGGCATAGATGGCCTGGATCAGCTGGGCCTCGGGCTGGTTGGCGAAGCCGCCCAGCGTATTGAAGGCCTTGACGATCAGGGAGCATGCGCCGGAGGCACCGTGCTGCACGGCGCGGCTCCAGAACACGTTCTTCAGGGCCACGGAATAGTTGTCGATGTCGAAACCGGCGACAGTGCTCTCCACCTTGCTGACGGCCTCGTCATAGATGGTGGCCTTGGTGTAGTCGTACTGGGCACTGGCGAAGGTGCTGCCGTAGATATAGGCGATGCCCTCCCACGCGGCGTCGAAGAACGCGCCGTAGCCGTCGGAGATATAATGATACGCCTCGTCCAGCGTCGCGCCGATGTCGTGATAGGTGCTGCCCTCGGGATAGCGCTTGCACCACTCGGCAAAGGCGTGGGGGGTCCCGGCGTTGCTGGCGAACATATACATGCCGTAGGACTTGCCGCCGGCGTCGCCGTCCACGGTGGAGATCATGCCGGGGCTGCGGGCGTTGCCGGTCTCATAGAACCGGCTGAGATCGTCCAGATCGGCGTCATACCACTGGATGGCGGTATCCGCCACGGTATGGATCAGCAGGCCGCCGGCCACCAGACCCACCACCATAGCCACGCTCAGCAGCAGGGCGGTTCCCTTACGCAATAGCTTCATACTGTTTTCCTCGCTCTCCGTTCAGAATACGCAGACATGCAGACCGGCAGGGGATAATGCCACTCCACCGATTTACATGATTTACATAATGCTATTCAAAAGAAAGTATAGCATCACGAAACAGGCTTGTCTACTGAAAAAGCGAAAAAAACACAAAAAATTGGGAGATTTTGTCGGTCAGGCACCATATTTAGCGGCAGGTGTCCACGGCTGGCGGGCGGCCCCCCGGAAAGAGCCGTCCCGCTGATCCGCCGTTATGTAAACCGGCCGTCAAGATCGCGGCGGGGTGGGAAATATTTCTATTTTGCCCTTGCGGATGAGCGGGAAGTGTGGTACAATTGCAACATCTGTTGGTACGCATACCAATTTCTGATTATTGGGCGTGCGGCCAGCAGCGCAGGGACGCATGAGGACAAGGACGAAAGCAAGAGCAACGGGCGGCGGGGACACGCCGCGAAACGCAAAGCAGAGAGCAGGGCGTCCGGCAGCCGGACGCCGGAAAAGAACAAGGAGGACACCTATGAAGCGAAAGATCCTGAGCATCCTGTTGGCGCTGTGTCTGGCGCTGACGCTGCTGCCGGTGGCGGCCTTCGCTGAGGGCAGCGAGGAAGAACTGCCTGTATGCACCTGTGAAACCGCCTGCGCGGTGGAAAGCTTGAATGCCGACTGCCCCGTGTGCGGTGCGGAAGGTGCTTCGGCGGAGAATTGCGCAAAATACGTCAAGCCCGCAGATGACGTACCGACCCAGTCAGAAAGCGAACCGGTGGTGCTGAACAGCGAGGGCGAGACTGAGAACGTGACTTGGAAAGACATAGGTCAAGGCGATACAGAACTGCTTAAAACAAGCGGAAACTATAAACTGACAGAGAATATTGACAACTTAAACGCTCTTGATATTGGTAATTTTTATAATGCTGAAATCACTCTGGATCTGAACGGTTTTACACTGACAGGCGCTGATAACTCCTACTACACACTTTGGATCAAGCAAGCGTCCACGTTGATTCTTAAAGACAGCGTTGGCGGCGGCAAAGTGGTGTCACCGAACGGCACAGCAGTCTATGTGGATGCACAATCCACTTTCACCATAGAGGCAGGAGAAATCAGCGGTGGCGTTGTAGTTGGTGTCGGATCGCTAAACGCCACGACAACCTTCAAGATGGACGGCGGCATCGTGACCGGCAGCGTAACTACAAGCGGCAAAGTAACAATGACCCTGACGGATGGAACGGTTGACGGGATTTACCTGGGCAACAACAGTACCCTGTATGCTAATGGCGGCACAGTGACCGGCCCTTCCATGCTTTACGGCAGGGTTCTCCGCAGTGAGAACGCCACAGGTACGACTGTTTTTAACGGTGTTGTGGTGAATCCGTCCGGTCAGGAAATCCCGGGCACGCTGAATGGGGGTACGGTCATCGGTTCCGGCTCTCCGGACTCCCCCTATCTCATCTCCACCGCCGCGGGTCTGAAATGGTTCCGCGACTATGTGAACAGCGCGACTGATAGTAGCCCCAATCGATACGGTCTGAGTGCCACGCTGACAGCGGATATCGATCTGGACGGCGAAGCATGGACACCGATCGCACCAAAAACCGTTACCTACAAAGGCACAACATATGGATACTTCGGCACATTTGACGGCGGCGGGCACACCATCAGCGGACTAAATGCAAATGCTACTGTGAGCGGTCTGTTCGGTTATACAAAAAATGCCGCGATTAAGAATCTGACAGTGGCCGGGTCGGTAGGCGGAGGAAGTTGCCTCACAGCTGGCGGCGGCATCGTTGGCTATGCTGTCGGCGGCACCATCGAAAACTGCGGAAACCTGTGTGGGGTAGCGGTTCCTGGATCGTCTCCTGGCGGCGGTATCGTCGGTTTTGCTTCCGATCTGACGATCATCGGCTGCTATAACGCCGGTCTGGTCCATAAAGGCGACGGTAGTCGTGGCGGCGGCATCGTCGGAGTAGGCACAAATGTGAAGATCTATGATTGCTATAACGTCGGGAAAGTTGAGGGCTTCAGCGGCCAACGCGGCGGTATCGTAGGGGAGGCCAGCGGCCCGGTTTTTGTCTATAACTGCTACAATGTGGGCAACGTTATTGAAGCCGGGGGCACTGGTGATGCGAACAAAACAGTATGCGGAATCGTTGGCGGTGACGGCCCTGTTCAGATTCAGAACTGCTACTATCTGGAAGGCACAAAGGCAGATGCCGGAGCAACAGCCAAGACCGCCGCGGAATTTGCCGACGGCACGGTGCTGGCACTGCTGAAGGCTGGCACGCACAACGGAACTAACCCCTGGGACAGCGTGTCAAAGGAGGGGGACGGCTCGGTTCTGCCCGGATTCACATGGCAGAACAATAACCATACCCATACTTGGGGCGCGTGGACGTCCAACGGCGACGGCACCCATTCCCGCACCTGCGCCTGCGGCGTCACCGAAACGGCCAAGTGCTCCGGCGGCACCGCCACCCGCACCGCCAGGGCCGTCTGCCAGGTCTGCGGCCAGCCCTATGGCCAGCTGGCCAGCGGCGGCGGCATCAGACGGCAGCCCACCGGCGGCTCCGGCGCGGCCAACACCTCCAACACCTCCAACACCACCAAGACTGTCAAGTCCGGCAACACCGGCGACATGGGCGTGATGCTGTACGCGGGCATGGCGCTGCTGAGCCTGACCGGCGGCGCGTGGATCGTTGGGAAGAAGAGAAAGTAAAAACGCAAGAGAGCAGGAAGAGATACGAAAAACCCCGCTCCCCCACAGGGGGAGCGGGGTTTTTTGCCTCCCTCTGTGAGGGAGGCTTTTGCGGCGGGGTGTGGGCACCCCGCCCTACGGGGTTTCACCGTACCCT
>CAKTRJ010000005.1 GCA_934597345.1 uncultured Oscillospiraceae bacterium | reverse complement strand
ATGCTGTGCTGCATCGTGCTGGGCATGGGCGTGCCCACCACCGCCAACTACTGCATCATGGCCTCCACCTGCGCTCCTATTCTGATCCAGCTGAACTTCCCTGTGGTGGCTGCCCACTTCTTCGTGTTCTACTTCGGCATCGTGGCGGATATCACGCCTCCTGTGGCGCTGGCGGCCTACGCCGGTTCCGCGATCGCCAAGTCCGACCCCATGAAGACCGGCCTGAACGCCACGAAGCTGGCCATCGCGGCCTTTATCGTGCCGTACATCTTCGCATACAGTCCCGCCCTGCTGTTTGAGAATATCTCCGGCTGGTGGGAGGTGGCGCAGATCTGCGTCAGCGCCCTGCTGGGTATCTTCGGTATCGCGGCGGCCCTCAACGGCCATCTGTACAAGAAGCTGTCCTGGGTCTTCCGCATCCTGCTGGCGGTCGGCGGTCTGGGCATGATGATCCCCGGCACGCTCACCGACGTGGTGGGCCTGGCGCTGGTGGCGGTCGTCGTGGTCGTACAGTACCTGTCCGCCAAGCGTGAAAAAGCAGCGATCAAATGATCTCCTTTCTGAACAGCATGCTCACCGCCTTTCGGCGGTGAGCATTTTGTTTTGTGCGCTGCCGCGGCAAATGGGATTTCGGGAAAAGTCGTGAAATGCGTATTGTGCAAAAACACAAAGGAAGAAAATGGCAGACTCAGAGTAAAATTAAGAATAAAATCGCTAAATTTGGATAAAAAATTAAAAAAATGAAAAATTTTTGTTGCTGTTTTTGCGCGAAACATGACGAAAAAATATTCTTATGACAGGATTAAGAATGGCTAATGCCACAATAACTGCATTTTTTTGGCGAAAATTTGAAGGATAATTGCAAAACACAGAGATACAAGCGATTTTTAGAGCTGTTAAACGAAAAAATGTGTTTGTTGAAAATGACGGAAAAATCATATAAAAAATTTGCGAGATTGAAAAAAAGTTTGAAAACTTGACGAAAAAAGTGAGTTTTTATTATAATGTAGTGCGGAACAAAAAAGAAAGATCCCCCTGTGGAAAAGGGGGAGAAAGAGGAAAACACATTATGGAAAAATATCTGGTCTTAGCCACGTTTGTTGGCTCGATCATCGCGCTGCTGTTCGCGTTCATCACGGGCAAGCGCGTGCTGAGCTTTGACGAGGGTACCCCTCTGATGAGCAAGATCTCCCGCTCCATCCGCGAGGGCGCCAATGCGTACCTGAAGCGGCAGTACACCGTGGTGGGCATCTTCTTTGCCTGCATGATCGTGGTGCTGTGCATCATGGCCGCCTGCGGCCTGCTGACCTGGTTCGTGCCCTTCGCGTTCCTGACCGGCGGCTTCTTCTCCGGTCTCAGCGGCTTCGTGGGCATGCGCATTGCCACCAAGGCCAACTGCCGCACCGCCAACGCCTGCCAGGACGGCCTGAACAAAGGCCTGCGGGTGGCATTCTCCGCCGGCTCCGTCATGGGCTTCACCGTGGTGGGCCTGGGCCTGTTCGACATCTCCGTGTGGTTCATGCTGCTGCGCTTCGTGTTCAAGCTGGAGGCCGCTGACATCACCAGCGCCATGCTGACCTTCGGCATGGGCGCCAGCTCCATGGCGCTGTTCGCCCGTGTGGGCGGCGGCATTTTCACCAAGGCCGCCGACGTGGGCGCCGACCTGGTGGGTAAGGTAGAAGCCGGTATCCCCGAGGATGATCCCCGCAACCCTGCCGTTATCGCCGACAACGTGGGCGACAACGTGGGTGACGTGGCCGGTATGGGCGCCGACCTGTACGAGTCCTATGTGGGTTCCATCATCTCCGCCTCCGCGCTGGGCGTGGCCGCTTTTGCTGACGAGGCCTTCAAGGCCATGGCTATCCCCATGGTCATGGCTGCGGTGGGTATCCTGTGCTCCATCATCGGCTCCTTCTTCGTCAAGACCGAGGAGAACGCCGACCAGCGTACCCTGCTGAAGGCGCTGTCCCGCGGCACCAATCTGTCCGCCGTGCTGATCGCCATCATCTCCTTCTTCCTGGTGTGGGCCCTGCTGGGTCTGGAGCACTGGGGCCTGTATGTGGCCATCCTGTCCGGCCTGGTGGCCGGTGTGCTGATCGGTAAGGCCACCGAGTACTATACCTCCGACACCTATAAGCCCACGCAGGAGCTGAGCAGCAAGAGCCAGACCGGCTCCGCCACCATCATCATCGGCGGTTTGGGCCTGGGCATGCTGTCCACCGCTCTGCCTATCATCATTGTGGCCGTCTGCATCCTGCTGGCCTTCTTCCTGTCCGGCGGCGCGCAGAGCGCCGGTATGGGCCTGTACGGCATCGCGCTGGCCGCTGTCGGCATGCTGAGCACCCTGGGCATCACCCTGGCCACCGACGCTTACGGCCCCGTGGCCGATAACGCCGGCGGCATCGCTGAGATGGCCGGTCTGGATCCCGAGGTTCGTCAGCGCACCGACGCGCTGGACTCCCTGGGCAACACCACCGCCGCCACCGGCAAGGGCTTCGCCATTGGCTCCGCCGCCCTGACCGCTCTGGCCCTGATGGCCTCCTATATCGAGAAAGTCAAGGAAGTGGGCGCGGCTGACGTTACCTTCAACGATTTCTCCCTGATGAACCCGCTGGTTCTGGTGGGCCTGTTCATCGGCGCCTGCCTGCCCTTCGTGTTTGCCGCCCTGACTATGAACTCCGTGGGCCGTGCAGCCCAGAGTGTGGTCATGGAGGTCCGCCGCCAGTTCAAGGAGATCGCCGGTTTGATGGAAGGCAAGGCCGATCCCGATTACGCGCGCTGCGTGGACCTGTGCACCAAGGCCAGCCTGAAGGAAATGGTGCTGCCTACCGTTATCGCCGTGGTCACCCCCATCGTGGTGGGCATGATCCTGGGCTATAAGGGCGTTGTGGGCCTGCTGGCCGGCGCTACCGTTACCGGCTTCCTGATGGCCATCTACATGGCCAACGCCGGCGGCGCGTGGGACAACGCCAAGAAGTACATCGAGGCGGGCAACTTCGGCGGCAAGGGCAGCGAGTGCCACAAGGCCGGTGTCGTGGGCGACACCGTGGGCGATCCCTTCAAGGATACCTCCGGCCCCGCCATCAACATCCTCATCAAGCTGCTGAGCATGGTCTCCATCGTGTTCGCCGGTCTGGTGGTCAACTTCTCCATCCTGTAAAGAACCGTACCTAAAAGAGCCGTTGCCCTGGCAGCGGCTCTTTTTTCGTGTATAGATCCGAAAATTTCCGCGTACAATAGTCCTGCAAGCCGTACAAGGATGGGAGGGTCTGCCATGGCCGACAGAAGGTGGCGCAAGTGGGAGCTGGCGGGGCTGTTTATCACGCTGATCTTCGGCAACCTGCTGCATTTCGTTTTTGACTGGAGCGGAGAGAACCGGATCGTGGCGGCGTTTGCCGCCGTCAACGAATCCACATGGGAGCATATGAAGCTGCTGGTGATCCCGTGGGTGGTGTGGTCGCTGGTGGAGGCGGTGGTGCTGCGGGACAGCCGCCGTCCGGTGCTGCTGGCCCGCGCCATGGGCCTTCTGGCGGGCGTGTTGCTGATCCCCACCGTGTACTATACCTATACCGGGGCGCTGGGTGTCAGCAGCATGATCGTGGATGTGCTGCTGTTTCAGGCGGCGGTGCTGCTGGGCGCGTGGGTGTCCTGGCGGATCATGGCGGGCGGAAAGGGGAGCGGCCTTCTGTGGTCGGTGCTGGGTCTGCTGCTCCTGCTGGGCGTATGGGCGCTGTTTGTCTGGTGGACGTATGACCCTCCGGTGCTGCCCGTCTTTATCGACCCCACCAACGGAACCACCGGACTGCCCGTAAATGGAGAATAACGAAAGGAGACGGGATGTCCCGTCTCTTTTTCTTGACCAGACATAGCGGTTGGGATATAATATAACCTGTAATAGTATTTATCCTGATCCATTCGTGGAACGGAGGCGATGGAGTTGAAAAAAATCGTTCATAAGTCCGCCATCCCGCTGTACGCGGTGGCGGTGACATGGCTGCTGTACGCGCTGCTGTTCCCGCTGTACAGGCTGCCCCATTTCCTGCTGGCGGCTGCCGCCGGTGCGGTGGTGGGCATTGTGGCCCGCCTGTTCTGCCGGGATACGGTGGAGGAGGTGCCGGAGGAGCCCAAAACCACTGGTAATCCGGAGCTGGACAAGATGATCGAGGACGGCAAAAAGGCCATTGCCGAGATGAAGCGGCTGGACGACAACATCGCCGACCCCACCATCTCCGCCCAGATCGTCCGCCTGCAGCAGCTGGCCGGGAAGATTTTTGCCCAGGTGGAGCAGAACCCGGAGAAGCTGCCCCAGATCCGCAAGTTCATGAATTACTACCTGCCCACCACGCTGAAGATCCTCAACGCCTATGACCGCATGGGCGAGCAGGGTGTGGCCGGTGAGAACATCTCCTCCACCATGCATAAGGTGGAGGGTATGATGGACACCATCATCAAGGCCTTTGAAAAGCAGCTGGACAACCTGTTCGGCGCGGAGGCCATGGATATCTCCACCGACATGGTGGTGCTGGAGAACATGATGGCCCGTGAGGGCCTGACGGACGATCCCCTCCACGGCGCGGCGGCTCAGCCGCAGAGCGAACCGGCCGGGAGCGAGCCGGACGGCGGCGGGATCACTCTGGAGCTTTGATACTGTTTGTAATTTTATGTCGAATATATACAGAAAGGAATCAAAACAATGACTGACAACAACATGCCCGAACTGACGCTGGCTCCCGATACTGCCGCTGCGGCGGAGATCCCCACCCTGACCTTGACCCCGGAAGCACCCACCACGCCCGCCGCCCCTGAGGTGAAAAAGGAAGTGGAGCCGGTGGTGCTGGACGACAGCATGCTGACGGAGCAGGAGAAGGCCGCCGTCAACGAATTTGCCAAGAAGATCGACGTGCGGGACACCAATCAGGTGCTGCAGTACGGCGCGGCGGCCCAGAAGAGCGTGGCCTCCTTCTCGGAGAGCGCGCTGGCCAATGTCCGCAACAAGGACATGGGTGAGATCGGCGAGGATCTGAGCCGTCTGGTGGTGGAGCTGAAGGGCTTCGGCGCACCGGAGGAGAAGAAGGGACTGGCTGGCCTGTTCAAGAAAACCGGCAACCGCATCGAGACCATGAAGGCCCAGTACAATAAGGTGGAGGCCAACGTGGACAAGATCGCCCAGAATCTGGAGAACCATCAGATCACGCTGCTGAAGGACGTGGCCATGTTCGACCAGATGTATGAGCTGAACCTGAAATATTATAAAGAGCTGACCATGTACATCCTGGCCGGCAAGAAGCGTCTGGTGGACGTGCGTGCCGGTGAGCTGGAGGAGCTGCGGAAGAAGGCGGAGCAGTCCGGCCTTGCCGAGGATGCCCAGGCCTATAACGATCTGGTCAGCATGTGCGACCGTTTTGAGAAGAAGCTCCACGATCTGGAGCTGACCCGCATGGTGTCCATCCAGATGGGCCCCCAGACCCGTCTGCTGCAGAATAATGACACCCTGATGATCGAGAAGATCCAGTCCTCGCTGGTGAACACCATCCCTCTGTGGAAGAGCCAGATGGTGCTGGCGCTGGGCATGGAGCACAGCCGTCAGGCCACTGCCGCCCAGAACGCCGTTACTGAAATGACCAACGAGCTGCTGAAGAAGAACGCCGATACCCTGAAGATGGGCACCATCGCCACCGCCAAGGAGGCGGAGCGCAGCGTGGTGGATATCGAGACCCTGCAGCACACCAATGAGCAGCTGATCTCCACCCTGGACGAGGTGGCCCGTATCCAGAAGGAGGGTGCCGCCAAGCGCAAGGCGGCGGAAGCCGAGCTGGGCCGCATCGAAGGCGAGCTGAAGCAGAAGCTGATGGAGCTGAGAGGGTAAGACCCTCATAAAGCCTCCCCTGTGTAAGGGGAGGTGTCGCGGCGTAAGCCGTGACGGAGGGGTTGACGGTTACTTGCGAACACTATGGAGCGCGGTCGATCCCTCAGTCAGCGCTTTGCGCTGACAGCCCCCTTATGTAAAGGGGGCCATGGCAAGAATCCATCTCCTTCCGAAAGGAGGAATATCCCATGAAATTTTTCCAAAAACGCGCGGTGGCGTGGGTGGTGCTGGTGCTGGCGGTGATCGGCAGCATCTGCATCGGCATGGCCCGGAAGGACAGCTTCCTGGCCAAGCAGCCCACGGAGCTGCTGGATGTCAAGTACCGTCAGTGGATCTGCGACGACGCGGGCTTGCTCAGCGATGAGACGGAGCAGCTGATCGGGCAGTATAACACCGATTGGGACGAGAAGTACTATGCCGTAGTGGCGGTGGCCACCGTGGAGCATATGAACGGCTGGAAGGATCAGGAGTACGCCGCCGCCCTGGGCAAGGAATGGGGCCTTGGCGCAAACGATATGATCCTGCTGCTGGTGAAGGACGGCGACTGGCAGGTCTACCGCGGCGACAATGTGGGCCAATATATGACCGATACCCAGCAGCAGAAGCTGCGCAGCGCCATCGAAAGCACCTATTACAGCGGCGATTTTGACGGCGCGGTGACGGCCTTCTTCCGTCAGGCGGATGTATTTTACGGCCAGATGGCCCAGCAGAGCGGCAGCGCCTACAACAGCGGCAATGACCTTGGCTGGACGGCCAAGACGCCCACTTCGGCCAAAACGGGCGGCGTCTCGCTGGGCGGCGTGGTGCTGCTGATTGTGGCCATCCTTGTGGTTTGGGTGCTGCTGGATCGGGTGCGGTACAACCGCTACCGGCGGCGGTATATCGTGGGTGCGCCCGTGAATGTGGTGCGCCCGGTGTACTATCCCATTTTCTGGGGCCGCGCCCTGCGTCCCCGTCCGCCCCGGCAGCCCAGAGCGCCTTACGGCGGAGGCCCCCGGCCTCCCATGGGCGGCGGAGGGTATCAGCCGCCCCGTGGCGGCGGAGGCTACCGTCCGCCCCGCAGCACGCCCCGTTCCGGCGGCAGCTTCAACAGCCGCCCCGGTGGTTTCGGCGGCGGCAGCCGCGGCGGTTTTGGCGGAGGTGGCTTCGGAGGAGGCTCCCGCGGTGGCCGCGGCGGTGGTTTCGGTGGCGGCGGCTTTGGCGGCGGACACCGGTAATAAAAGCGAGAAGGGCCCGGTTCGATGGAACCGGCCCTTTTGCGATTTTTCGGAGATTTTATACTTGACAAAAGGGAATCATGCTGATAAAATAACGCATGTTTCGTAACGAGCGTTTTGAAACAAGGAGGTCAGGATCATGCCGCCCAAAGCAAAGCATACACGCGACGAGATCATTGCCATCGCCTACGAGCTGGTGCGGGAGCAGGGCGTGGAGGCGCTGACGGCCCGCGAGGTGGCCAAGCGGCTGGGTACGTCGCCGTCGCCCATTTTTGCGCTGTTCCGGGATATGGAGGAGCTGAAGGCCGCCGTGAAAGAGCGGGCCGAGGCCTGCTTCGGCAGCTATATGGCCGACGCGGAGCGGTATCATCCCGCCTATAAGCGGCGGGGCATGCAGTGGGTGAAGTTTGCCCAGGAGGAGCCGCTGCTGTTCCGGATGCTGTTCATGCAGAATATGCATGGGGTGGATCTGGACACGGCGCTGCGGAAGATCCCCTTTGACGCGGATACCGATATCGCCATCATCATGCAGGATTACCGCGCCACCCGGCAGCAGGCGGAGCATCTGTTTCGCCAGATGTGGATCTACACCTACGGCATGTGTACCCTGTGCGCTGCGAAGGTATGTGCCTTTACAGAACGGGAGATCGCCCAGCGGCTGGGCGAGATCTTTCAGGGCATGATCTTCGTGCTGCGCTCCGACAAGGCGCAGGAGGCGTCCATCCGGCCTGCGGTGCGCGGCAGCGCGGACGCCGAATTTCCGTGGCCCGCACCGGATCTGAGCCATAAACTTTGATATTTGCAGAAATAACGCAGCGTCAGGTATTGCTCGTGACGCTGCGTTATGTGATAGGATACAGGAAAAGACATACTGACAGGGAGGAAATTGAAATGCTATATATCCAACATCTGACCAAGTGCTACGGCGAAAAGAAGGCCGTGGACGATCTGAGCCTGCACATCGCGGCCGGTGAGATCTACGGCTTTATCGGCCACAACGGCGCGGGCAAGACCACCACGCTGAAATCCGTGGTGGGCATCCTGCAATTTGACGAGGGCGAGATCACCATCGACGGACACTCCGTCAAGGCTGATCCCCTGACCTGCAAGCGGGAGCTGGCCTATATCCCCGACAATCCGGATCTGTACGACTTTATGACCGGCATCAAGTATCTGAATTTCGTAGCGGATATCTTCGGCGTGGGCGCGGCGGAGCGGCAGGAGCGCATCCGCAAGTATGCAGAAGCCTTTGAGCTGACGGAGGATCTGGCCCAGCCCGTCGCCGCCTATTCCCACGGCATGAAGCAGAAGCTGGCCATCATCGCCGCGTGGCTCCACCAGCCGAAGCTCATCATCATGGATGAACCCTTTGTGGGTCTTGATCCCAAGGCGTCCCACCTGCTGAAGGGCATGATGCGGGAAGTCTGCGATCAGGGCGGCGCCATCTTCTTCTCCACCCATGTGCTGGAGGTGGCGGAAAAGCTCTGCGACAAGGTGGCCATCATCAAGGGCGGCAAGCTGATCCGCTCCGGCACCATGGATGAGGTCAAGGGCGACGACAGTCTGGAAGAGGTCTTCCTGGAACTGGAGGGAGAAGAATGCTGAAGCTTCTGGTAAAAAAACAGCTTTTTGAGATTTTCCGCAGCTATTTCTACGACGCCAAGAAGAATAAGGCCCGCACTAGGGGCGCGACCATCGGCTATATCGTGATGTTCGTGCTGCTGATGGCGGGCCTGCTGGGCACCATGTTCGGCGTGCTGTCCAACACCATGTGCGGCCCGTTGGCGGAGATGGGCATGGATTGGCTGTACTTTGTCATCATGGGTATGATGGCGGTCTTTCTGGGCGCCTTCGGCAGCGTGTTCAACACCTATTCCGGATTGTATCTGGCCAAGGACAACGACCTGCTGCTGTCCATGCCCATTCCCGTGCGGGTCATTATGACCTCCCGGCTGCTAAGCGTCTATCTCATGGGCCTGATGTATTCCGCCATCGTGATCCTGCCGGCCATCATTGTCTATTGGTGCACCGTCCCTATCACGGCGGGCCGTATTCTGGGCGGCGTGGTGCTGCTGATCGTCATTTCCCTGTTCGTGCTGACGCTGTCCTGCGCACTGGGCTGGGTAGTGGCAAAGATCAGCCTGAAGCTGAAGAACAAGAGCTTTATCACCGTGGTGGTGTCGCTGGTGTTCTTCGGGCTGTACTACTTTGCCTGTTTCCGGTCTCAGGCTCTGATCAGCGGCCTGCTGCTGAACGCCGAAGATCTCGGCAATAAGGTCAAGGGCGGCGTCTATCCTCTGTACCTCTTCGGCCGGGTGGGCTGCGGCGACGGCGTGGCCATGCTGGTGGTCTCCGCCGTGGTGATCGCCCTGCTGGCGCTGGTGTGGTATCTTATCGCCCGCAGCTTTCTGCACATCGCCACCGCCTCCGGCAATACCGCCAAGACGGTCTATCACGAGAAGACCGTCAGGCAGGCCAGCGTCGACACCGCCCTGCTGCGCAAGGAGTTGGGCCGGTTTACCGCCAGTCCCCTTTATATGCTGAACTGCGGCCTGGGCACGGTGTTTCTGCTGGTTCTGGCGGCAGCGGCCCTCATCAAGGGCCGTGAGGTGTTCCTGATGATGAACGCTCTGTTCGTCGGAGGCGAGGGCTTCGTAACGGTGCTGGCGGCGCTGTGCCTGTGCCTGCTGGCCGGCAGCAACGATATCAGCACCCCGTCCGTGTCGCTGGAGGGCAAGAGCCTGTGGATCGCCCAGTCGCTGCCCATCGCCCCGTGGCAGGCGCTGCGGGCCAAGCTGCGGATGCATCTGCTGGTAACGGAGTTGCCGCTGGCGGTGTGCGCCGTGTGCGTGGCGGCGGTGTCCGGCTTGGATTTCCTTCACGCGGCGCTGCTGGTGGTCGTTCCCATGGTATATGTGGTGCTGTCCGCCGCCTTTGGCCTGTTTATGGGTCTGAAGCGGCCCAATCTCAACTGGACCAGCGAGGTGGCCCCCATCAAGCAAGGACTGGCTGTGTTCCTGTCCATGTTCGGCGGCTGGCTGGTGGCCGTGGCGCTGGGTTTCCTGTATTACGCCCTGATGGCCCGCGTGGGCGCGGTGGCGTTCCTGCTGGCGGTGATCGCGCTGTTTGCCGTGCTGGCGCTGGTGCTGGTGCGGTGGCTGAAAACCTCCGGCGCGAAAATTTATCAGCATCTGTAAGAAAATCCTTTTTCAGGGGTTGACTCTGCCACTGTGTCAGGGGGTATCCTCTATCTGAGCTCAAACGAAGAACGCATGGAGGTACCACTATGCTGAAGATCGGAGAATTTTCCAAGCTGTCCCGCGTCAGCGTCCGGATGCTGCGCCATTATGATGACATCGGATTGCTGCACCCGGCGTATATCGACCGGTTCACCGACTACCGCTATTACAGTGAAGCTCAATTGCCCACCGTGTGCCGCATCACGGCACTGAAGGACATGGGATTCCGTCTGGCGGACATCTGCCGGATGCTGGACTTCTATGACGACCGCCGGCGGGTGGATGAATGTCTTGCCGCCCAGCAGGCGGCGCTGGAGACCCAGGCGGAGGATGTGGCCCGGAAGCTGCAGCTGCTGGACAGCGCACGGAAGCGATTGAGAAAGGAAGATACCATGGCTTATAATGTTACTGTCAAGACCCTGCCCCAGCGCTATGCCGCCTGTGTGCGGATGACCATTCCCTGCTATGAAAAGGAGGGCATGGTGTGGGGCATCCTCTGCGCCGAGACCGATCATATGCATCTGATCCCCGACGATCCCTGCTATTGCAGCGTCACGTTCCTGGACGCCGAGTACAAGGAGCGGGACGTGGAGGTGGAGGCCCAGAAAACCGTCAAGGGCCAGTACCCCGACACGGAGCATGTGAAGTTCCGCACGCTGCCCGCCGTCACCTACGCCAGCTGCACCTATCAGGGCGGCTATGATCACATCGGTGAGGTGAACGCCGCCGTGGCTGCGTGGATCGAGGCCAACGGCTACCGGTACGCCGGGCCCATGTTCAACATCTATCACGTCTCGCCCCACGAGACCCAGAACCCCGACGAGTTCGTTACCGAGGTATGCTACCCCATCGAAAAATAACATAAAGAAGAGCCGCCCAAACGGGCGGCTCTTCTTTATGTTAAGCCGAAGGGAGTAGTCGCTCCCAGCGGAGGTCGCTCCAGCCGGAGATGTCGAAGTTCTCCCGGATGGCGCGGCACATGATCTCCAGCTTCTGCACCATGGCGGGGGACTGCATCAGCGCACCGGCCACATCCTCGGTGGCCATCATGTATTCCATGAGCCGCGCCCGGTCCTCCTTGGCGTTGGTGCGGGCATAGGCATCCATGAAGTACACGTCCTGGGCGTTGAACTCATGGAAGAACGTCCAGCGCTCCGGATCGGAGACAGGTGCTTCGGCGTCCTCGTTGTAGAAAAAGCCCTCAGGGTTGCAGCGGTCCCACTCCGCCTGATCGAAGGCGTCCCAGTTCCGGGTGAGGATCACGCCCTCAATGGCGTGCCAGATCTCGTGGCAGATGGTGCCCTCGAAGGCGTCGATGGTCACATCAATGAAAATGTTCTGCCATTCATAGCTCTCGTTGGTCAGGCCGATGGCGTTGACGTCATTGTCGATGTGGCCCACCGGCATGATGCGCACGCCGCCCTCTCCCATACTGTTGCGCATCTGGCGGAAGAAATCCTCTGGATACAGTACCAGCGTGCGGTCCAGGGCCTCCAGCATCCGGGCGATGGCATAGGGCTCATCGGAAAGTCCCGCCTCGTCGGTGGTGGTGATGACGGCATCCCACACGGACGCACAGACTTCCTTGGCCTGGGAGGACAGCAGAATGGTGACGCCGTAGCGTTCCTCCAGCCGGTCGGCGTAGTCCCGCGCCTCCTGCAAGGTGGCGGGCAGCGGACTGCCGTCCAGATCGCTCCAATAGACGTCCATCAGAGAGGTGTCCACCGCCATGGGGGAGTCCACCGCGGCGGCGTCCGCCAGCGGCGAGAAAGTCAGCTGTGCCGGGTCGATGGCGGTCAGGCGGAAGGTCTCCACGTTATAGACGCAGCCTACCATGACGGACGCCTCCGGCAGCCATACGCTGCCGCGGAAAGTGCCGCCCAGTTGATCGTCGGTCAGTGTGCAGGCGGAGATGCTGTCCGCCAGATGGTAGATGGTGGTCTCCTGTGCCGCGCCGATCAGATAGGCGGAGCCGGATACCGGCATCAGGTCCGACGTGGCGCTGTGCAGCAGCGTACCGTCCACCAGATAGTATTGCCCGCCATGGGGGAACAGCACATCGTATGCCCCGGTCTCCTCGCGGAACTGAAGGAATTCCGGCCCGGACGTGCCGTAATAGGGGGTATACCACGCCTCTTGCAGCATGGAATAGTTCCCAGTGGTCAGGTCCAGAACGACCGTGCCGGAATTGGTGCTGTAAGGGGACAGGCGGCAGTGCAGAAACAGCGTGTCGGAATCGGGATAGATCCCGGCCACGTCCAAAAAGCGCATGTCGCTGTCCGGCGCCACAGGCTCCTGCGTGCCGCTGGCCACATCGGCGCGGCACAGTACGCCGTCCTGCACGAAGTAGTAGGTGCTGCCGTCATGGGAGAATACGCCGCCGTACTGGTCAACGGAAAAGGTCCCGGTGGTGGACAGGTCAGCGTCGATGAACTGCCAGACGCTGTCCTCCCAGTTGAACAGGGCGGCGGTGCCGTCGGCAAAGGTCTCCGCTTGCAGCTCCCAGCAGCCCTCCAGCTGGCGGGAGGCGGTCACCTGATCCTTGAAAACATCCACCACGCTGAGATAGGTGGTGTTATCATCATAGTCCACCCAACCGGCCAGCACCTGCCCGCCGCCCCGGGAGATCAGCGTGGGAATGGACTCCGGCTGCACGCAGGTGAGGGACTGTATGGGCTGGCGCAGCAGCAGCTTGCCGCCGCAGCCCGCCAGCGTCAGCAGCAGACTCAGCGCCAGCAGCAGTGCCAGCGCGCGTGTTTTACGGTAATGTGTCATAGAATTCTCCTTGTCCCTGGGATATGCGCAGACGCGCAGTATAAGCATTATAGGCGCAGGGGAGAATCCTTGTCAAGTGGGGCAAAAAATGAAAAACCACGGTTGACGCGGTATGCAGGCAAGCATATAATAAGAGCACTGTTAGCGGCAGATAACAGGATGCGAAGCGCATCAGCAGAGAAAGAGGAAGCAGCTCATGTCGGGATTCGTGTGGGAGGACGCCCTGTTCCGGGAGTATTTTCCCAAGCTTGTAAAAATTGCCATGCACTATGTGCATGATATGGTTTTGGCGGAGGATATGGCGCAGGAGGCGTTTCTGGTCTTTTTGGATAAGGGAAAGGCCGGTGCGCTGGAGGACTGCGGAAATATCGGCGCGTGGCTGAAAACCGTGGTGGTGAACCGCTGCCGCTCGGAGATGCAGCGGATGCGCTATCATGTGGAGGAGCCGCTGCTGGACGAGGTGATCAGCACCCATATGTCGGATCAGCTGCCCTTTGCCGACCAGCTGCCCAAGGGCCTTTCCGACGCGGAGCGGCAGACGCTGTGCTGCTTCTATGAATACCGCATGAGCCACAGGGAGATGGCGGCCTTTTATGGCATCCCTCACTATCACATTTCGGATATGGATCTGGAAAAGGTGACTTGGGTAAACGGAGATATCCAGGGTATGATCACCGGCTCCGTCAGCCGGGAGGAATTGCGGCAGGTGGTCGCTTCCATATACGCCGGGCGGTGAGACGCCGGGTAAAATTTTTCATTTCGCTGTAACATTCTGGATAACGCATCAAACTATATATTATGAAGCAGTGATAACGCAGCTGCTGTCCCATATCAGATGTATGAGCATCACGGCGGCTTCGGAGCAGGTCGTGCAGCTCCGGGCCATATGGCGGGTGAGACTGATCGCAGCGGTCTCCCTGTCCGCAGAGAGCGCCCGGATCATTGCCGGAGCGCCGTGTCACACCGGCACGCGTCAATGCAGAGCAGAGGAAACGTGAACCTGATATGGCGAAAGACCCCACATGGATCAAGTACGCTCCCGTCCTGATCCATGTGAGGCCTTTTCTGTTTCAATGGCAAAAACTGCCTGTGCATAGAACGACCCGCGCAGCAGATACTACCAATGAAAAATCTGCTTATGGGAGGAAATTTATATATGAAAGCAACCGGTATCGTCCGGCGCATCGACGATCTGGGCCGCGTGGTGATCCCCAAGGAGATCCGCCGCACCATGCGCATCCGGGAAGGCGATCCGCTGGAAATTTATACCACCAAGGATGGCGAGGTCATTTTCAAGAAGTATTCCCTGCTGGGCGGGCTGGAGGACTTTGCCGCCCAGTTCTGCGACACCCTCAGCCGCAGCACGCAGTTCACCGCCGCCGTCACAGACCGCGACGCCATCATCGCCGTGGCGGGCGTAGGCAAGCGGGAGCTGCTGGGCAAGACCATCTCCGAGCCGCTGGAGCGCATTATGGAGGATCGTCAGGTCTGGCTGTGGGATGACGGCGAAGAGGCGGTGGAGGCCTGCGAGGGCCTGAACGGCTTTACCGCCGCGGTGGCCGCGCCGATCCTGTGCGAGGGCGACGTGCTGGGGCTGGTGCTGTTCCTCTCCGCTGACCGGCAGGCCGCCGGAGAGACGGAGTATAAGCTGGCCCAGACGGTGGCGGCGTTTCTGGGGAAAAACATGGAAAACTGAACTGGCATAGTGAGAGGCCGTCAAAAAGTTTTGA
The DNA here is from genome assembly GCA_934597345.1 of uncultured Oscillospiraceae bacterium. GTDB lineage: Bacteria > Bacillota > Clostridia > Oscillospirales > Oscillospiraceae > Vescimonas. The sequence continues at coordinate 58,835 of CAKTRJ010000005.1, read as the reverse complement.
TTTTCAAGGATTTGAAGAGACCAAAGCCTCCCTTGTGTAAAGGGAGGTGTCACCGAAGGTGACGGAGGGATTGTCCAAATTCGGAGAATCGTCCGGACAACCCCTCAGTCACGGCTTGCGCCGCGACAGCTCCCCTTACACAGGGGAGCCTTTGGATAAACGCTGTGCGGCAGTTTTTGATAAATTTAAGAGAACCGTATCGCTATGCGATACGGTTCTCTTTTTGTGAAAAATATTTCCTTACCGGATACCGGCGATGAAGCAGGCGGGGTCGACGGTCAGCTGCTTCTTGGCCCAGGCCAGCATCTCATAGGTATTCACCGCGCCGGTCACCACGCCGCTGTCCCAGGTATCGGCGGTGTGCGCCTTCAGCCATGCATCGGGCGCACTGGTGCGGACGTAGTAGGGATGGGCCTCGCCGCTGCCGTCCAGCGCCGTGGGCGTGGCCTGCTGGGCATAGAAGCCCAGCAGGCCCTCCTGAATGGACAGGCAGTCCTGCATCACGTTGGCGGCGGTGGGCATCTGGCCCGCGCCCTGTCCGTAGAAGCTCTGGCGGCCGATCTGCTCACCCTCGTAGGTGATCAGGTTGAAGTTGGCGGGGACGGCAGCCTCCAGTGCGGCGGCGTCCACCAGCGTGGGCTCGATATAGGCGCACACGCCGCCCTCCGCCTGTGAGGCCTCCGCCAACAGCTTGCAGGCAAAGCCCCGGCTCTGGAAGGTCTTGATATCCCCGTCGGTAACAGTGCGGATGCCGAACATGGGGATGTCCTCCTCCCGCAGCAGGGCGTCAAAGGCGATGTTGGCGGAGATCACCAGCTTGCGGCGGATGTCGTCGCCGTCAATGTCGGCGCTGGGGTCAGCCTCGGCATAGCCCAGCTCCTGGGCCTGCTTGAGAATGGCGGGGAAGGAGACGGGGGACTTGTGCATGGCGTCCATGATGAAGTTGCTGGTGCCGTTCATGATGCCGCCCACGCGGCAGATATTGTCCAGCTTCTTGCACCGGGCCAGATTTACCAGCCACGGGATGCCGCCGCCCACCGCCGCTGTACACAGCAGCGCCTTGCCCTGGGCTCTGGCCAGCTCCGTCAGCTCCTGATAGTAGGCGGCGATCAGCGCCTTGTTGGCGGTGACCACATGCTTGCCCACCTTCAGGGCGGCGGTGACGTATTCATAGGCGGGATGCAGGCCGCCCATCACCTCCGCCACGATGTCGATGCCTTCATCGTGGAGGATATCCTCAAAATCATGGGTGGCGATGTCCGCGATCTGGGGCTTTTCCGAGCGGACGAGAACCCGGCGGACGTGGAGATCCTCCCGGCCGCGGCACCACTCGTATACGCCGCTGCTTACCACACCGAAGCCCAGCAATGCAATATTCATAATGACCCTCCTTCGTCAGGTGATTTTTGCCCTATTGTACACGACATGGAAGCATTTGTCAACCACAAGTGAAGGCCCTGACAGGATAATACACGACCCTTCCGCTAAATGCGGAAGGGCCGCGTGATAGGATTTTTATGGCGGTATCAGCCCTGTAAGGCGATATCGCATCGCGCTTGCAGGTCAAACGCCTTGAAGTACTGTTCCTCAAAAGGGATCCAGCGCTGGGCGAACATGACGGCCTTTTCCGGGCCGTTGCGCTTTTCGATGCGCCGCATCTGCTCCTCCGGCGCAACAGTCAGGAATACCCGCAGGTCATAGTGCGCCCACAGCGCGGGGTGGCAGGAGTAGGAGCCTTCCACGATGGTCAGAGGATTGGGCGCAATGGTCACCGGTTCGCCCAGCTGCTGCCGTGCGCAGAGGTAGGGGCGGAAGGTGACGGGCTGCGTGCCATGCAGCGGCAGCAGCACCTCCTCCAGAAAACGCTCGTGATCCACGTTTTCGCCGGGGCGGGACAGTCGTTCCTCCGTCCGCTGCTCAGGCCGGGGGAAGAAGTCGTCCATGTGATACACGGCGCAGCGGAGATCCTTTTGCAGCCGCGCCGCCAGGGTGGTCTTGCCGGAGCCGCACCGCCCGTCGATGGCCACGATGATCTTCTCCTTCCGGTTCAGCAGCGCCTGAATGGCGAACACCAGCCAGGTATAGTCGTGGTTCGTCATACGGCCTGCTCAGGAAGCGGCTGGGGCTGATAGAACCGCACCAGCTTCGTCCGATCCAGCAGCACCATCACGGCGGGGATCAGGATAAGCTGCAGGGCGATGCCGGGCAGAGCGTTCAGCACAGCGCCGCCGATGAACAGCTGCCAGGTAAAGACGCTGCCGCCCAGCCCCATCAGCACGATCATCACCGCGCCCCACACAAGGCGGCCCGCCACCATGGCGGGGATGAGACACTTGTAGAGGGCCTTGACGCACTGCCACTTGCTGTGGGCATAGAGATAGCCGATGACCGCGCCATATACCGCCAGCTCAAAGGCCATGCCGATGGCGTTGGGGTACATGGCGGGGAAGCTGAACAGCACCGACCGCAGCAACGGCAGCACGAAGCCCACCCCTAAGCCCCACTGCCAACCGCAGATCAGGCCGCACAGCAGTACGGGGATGTGCATGGGCAGCAGCATTTTGCCGACAGCGGGGATCTGGCCGATAAAAAAGGGCAGCACAAGGCCGATGGCCAGAAACATGGCGGACAGTACCAGGTTTTTCAGAGAAGCGTGTTTCATAACGGAAATTCCTTTCTCGGGTCGTGATTCAGGTGTGGGAAAGGCGCGTTTCGGCGTTAGCCTATGGGCTCACCCCATACCATGGTATGGGGTGATCGGCGGATGAAATTTGAGGGGACGCTTATTTCAGCAGTTCCAGCAGCGCTTCTCTGGGAACCACGCCCACGGACTTTTTCAGTCCTTTGCCGTCCCGGAAGGAGATGACCGTGGGGATGCTGCTGACCTGGAAGGCCATGGCCAGTTGAGGATTTTCATCCACGTCCACCTTGACCACCTTCACCTGCTGGGAAAGATCCTCCAGCACGGGGGCCAGCATCTGGCAGGGACCGCACCATGTGGCCCAGAAGTCCACCAGCACCGGCTCGGTACTGTCCAGCACCAGCTCCTTGAAATTGTCTTCATTCGCGTGAAACAGAGCCATTGCAATGCTCCTTTCTGTTGTAGAGATGGAGGTAGTATGCCACGAAAAGCCTCAAAAGCCTCGCAGAGTTCGCCGTCCGCAGACGGCGAAAAAATCAAATCATTTTTCTGACGACATGTGCGTCAGAAAAATTCTTCTCGGCCGCCAGTGTGTCCGAAGGACGCGCGCAGTCGGCCGCAAACCTTTTTGGCAATGAAATCGTTAGATTTCATGCCAGCTCTTTTAAAACTCCGCGTTGCCCACAGTGCGGGGATGCAGCTCCACGTCGCGGATGTTGCTGACGCCCGTCAGATACATCACCATGCGCTCGAAGCCCAGACCGAAGCCCGCGTGACGGCAGGAGCCGTAACGGCGCAGGTCACAGTACCACCAGTAGTCCTCCGGGTTCATGCCCAGCTCCTTGATGCGGCTCTCCAGAATGTCCAGCCGCTCCTCGCGCTGGCTGCCGCCGATGATCTCGCCGATGCCGGGCACCAGGCAGTCCGCCGCGGCCACAGTCTTGCCGTCGTCGTTCAGGCGCATATAGAAGGCCTTGATCTCCTTGGGATAGTCGGTGACGAACACGGGCTTCTTGAACACCTGCTCGGTGAGGTAGCGCTCATGCTCGGTCTGCAGGTCGGTGCCCCAATCTACCTTATAATCAAACTTGTCGTTGTGCTGCTTCAGGATCTCCACCGCGTCGGTATAGCTGATGCGGCCGAAATCGGAGGAGGCCACATGCTCCAGACGCTCCTTCAGGCCCTTGTCCACGAAGCTGTTGAAGAAGTCGATCTCCTGGGGGCAGCGCTCCAGCACCCGGCGGATGATATACTTGATCATGGCCTCGGCCACGTCCATGTCGCCCGCCAGATCGCAGAAGGCCATCTCCGGCTCGATCATCCAGAACTCGGCGGCGTGGCGCTGGGTGTTGGAGTTCTCGGCCCGGAAGGTGGGGCCGAAGGTATACACATCGCCGAAGGCCATGGCGAAGTTCTCGGCGTTCAGTTGGCCGGACACGGTCAGGCTGGTCTTTTTGCCGAAGAAGTCCTGGGTGTAGTCCACCTGACCATCCTCGGTCTTGGGAACATTGTTCAGATCCAGCGTGGTCACCTGGAACATCTCGCCCGCGCCCTCGCAGTCGGAGCCGGTGATGATGGGGGTCTGGACATAGACGAAGCCGCGATCCTGGAAGAACTCATGCACCGCCATGGCCGCCACGGAGCGGACACGGAAGGTGGCGGAGAACAGGTTGGTGCGGGGACGCAGATGCTGGATGGTGCGCAGGAACTCCACGCTGTGGCGCTTCTTCTGCAGGGGATAGTCAGGGGTGGACTTGCCTTCCACCTCAATGGCGTGGGCCTTGACCTCCAGAGGCTGCTTGGCGTCGGGGGTAAGCACCACGGTGCCGCGGACGATCAGCGCCGCGCCCACGTTCTGGGCGGCGATCTCCTTATAATTGGCCAGCTCCTCGGCGGACATGACCACCTGCAGATTCTTGAAGCAGGAGCCGTCGTTCAACTCGATGAAGCCGAAGGTCTTCATGTCGCGGATGGTGCGGGCCCAGCCGCAGACGGTGATCTCCTTGCCGCCCAGCGCGTCGCTGTCGGCAAAAATTGCTGCGATTTTCATACGTTCCATATTATTTTCACCTTTTCCTGTGAGATTTTGCAGTATTCGTAATTATATACCAATATTGCATGTTTTACAAGGCTGATTTTCCCCCTTGACAAACGAATTCAGCTGCGCTATATTAAGCTTGTGATTAGAAATTAAGTTTTGCTTAGCGAGGTGAGCGCATGACAAAACGGGAACGCCAGATACTGGAGTGGATCCGGGAGGACCCGGCCATCTCCCAGCAGGAGCTGGCGGATAAGGCGGGCATTACCCGCTCCAGCGCGGCGGTGCATATCTCCAACCTGATGAAGAAGGGCTATATCACCGGGCGGGGCTATCTGCTGCGCACCGCGCCCTATATCGTGGTGATCGGCGGCGTGAACATGGACATCGGCGCGGTGTCCCGCAGCGCCCTGGTGGCGCGGGATTCCAACCCCGGCCGGGTGACCACGTCACTTGGCGGCGTGGGCCGCAACATTGCCCACAACCTGTGCCTGCTGGGCGAGCAGGTCTCCATGGTGACGGTGCTGGGACAGGACGGCTTTGCCCAGAGCGTGCGGGACAACGCTGCCGCCATCGGCCTTGACCTGACCCACAGCGCCGTGATCCCCGGCGGCCGCACCGGCACCTATCTGTTTATCGACGACTGCGACGGCGATATGGCGCTGGCGGTCAACGACATGGACATCTACGACCACATCACGCCGGACTTCCTGCGCCAGCGGATGGACTACATCAACCATGCCGGTCTGGTGGTGGTGGAGACCAATCTGCCGGAGGCGTCGCTGCAATGGCTGTGCGAGCACTGTACCGCGCCCATTCTGGCGGACCCGGTGTCCACCATCAAGGCGCCCCGCCTGAAGCTGGTGCTGGGCGCTCTGACGGCGCTGAAGCCCAACCGCATGGAGGCGGAGCTGCTCAGCGGCGTGAGGATCGAGACCGACGCCGATGTGGAGCGGGCGGCGGATGTGTTGCTGGCCACAGGCCTGCGGCAGGTGTATATTTCCATGGGCGGCGACGGCGTGTTCGCCAAGAACGCGGAGGGCGAGACGGCCCGCTTCCCCTGTCCCCATGTGAAGGTGGCCAACGCCACCGGCGGCGGCGACGCCATGGCGGCGGCGCTGGCGTCCTGCATCACCCACGGCAAGCCGCTGCGGGAGTGCGCACGGCTGGCCATCGGCGCGGGCGCACTGGCCTGTACGTCTGAGGAGACCATTCACCCCGGCATGAGCTGGGAGAACATTGACTATATACTCAATAAGGAGGAACTGTGATCATGAATCGTTATCTGGATATTGCCCCTGAGGTGCAGGAGGCCCTTGCTGCCGGTAAGCCCGTTGTGGCGCTGGAGAGCACCATCATCAGCCACGGCATGCCCTATCCCCAGAATGTGGAGACGGCCCTGAACGTGGAGAAGATCATCCGGGAGAACGGCGCGGTGCCCGCCACCATCGCCGTCATCGGCGGCCGTTTGAAGGCCGGTCTGTCTCCTGAGGAGATCGACTATCTGGGCAAGACCGGCGCGGGCGTGGCCAAGGCCAGCCGCCGCGATCTGCCGGTGCTGGTGGCTCTGGGCCGCGACGGCGCCACCACCGTCACCACCACCATGATGATCGCCCACATGGCCGGTATCTCCGTGTTCGCCACCGGCGGCATCGGCGGCGTGCATCGCGGCGCCGAGACCACCATGGACATTTCCGCCGATCTGGAGGAGCTGGCCCAGACCCCTGTGATGGTGGTGTGCGCCGGCGCTAAGTCCATTCTGGATCTGGGGCTGACGCTGGAGTATCTGGAGACCAAGGGCGTGCCTGTCATCGGCTACGGCACCGAGGAGCTGCCTGCCTTCTATACCCGCAAGTCCGGCTTCGGCGTGGACTACCGCCTGGACACCCCCGAGCAGCTGGCCGTCGCCTTCCATGCCCAGCGTGAGATGGGGCTCAAGACCGGCATGCTGGTGACCAACCCCATCCCCGAGGAGTATTCCATGGACGCCGATGTCATCAACAAGGCCATTGACGAGGCGGTGGAGGATGCCAAGAAGCAGGGCATCCACGGCAAGGCCACCACGCCCTTCCTGCTGGCCAAGATCAAGGATATCACCGGCGGCAGCAGCCTGGATGCCAACATCCAGCTGGTGTATAACAACGCCCGTCTGGCCGCCAAGACCGCCTGCCAGCTGGCGAAGCTGGGCAAGTGAGAACGCTGTCCATGGGCATCATCAGCGGCGCCGGCGACTGGGGTACGGTGCTGCTGGTCTGGCTGGCCGTTATCAATCTGGTGACCTTCGCGGTGTACGGGATCGACAAGGCCAAGGCCAAACGGGGCGCGTGGCGCATGCCGGAAAAGACGCTGTTCCTGCTGCCGCTGCTGGGCGGCAGTCTGGGCGCACTGCTGGGCATGCGGGTGTTCCGTCATAAGACGAAGCACTGGTACTTCGTGTGGGGCATCACTCTGATCCTGCTGGCGCAGCTGGCGCTGGCCGTGTGGCTGTACGTGAAATAGAAAAAGCAGTCCGCTGCGAATGCAGCGGACTGCTTTTTTGAGAGAAGAGAGAAAAGTGAAGAGTGAAAAACTGAGGTGTGCCGCTGCGCGGCACGATAAAAAACGGCGGCATGTGGTCATGCCGCCCTACGGAATTTTATTGGAAGTTGATGCGTAGGGCGGGGTGACCACACCCTGCCGTTTCATAAGGATTTTATGCCCTCAAATCGTACCCATGGCTCCGTTTCCGGCGGCGGACAGGTGAAGGACATCTCCTGCCCGGTCTGGGGATGGGCAAAGCTCAGCTGATACGCCCACAGGGCCAGCGGCGCGATGCCGTCCTCCGGAAGGCCGTACTTGCGGTCGCCTGCCAGCGGCAGGCCCCGTGAGGCAAACTGCACCCGGATCTGGTGGGTGCGTCCCGTGTGGAGCCGCACCCGCACCAAAGAGAGACCGTCCACGGTGTCCAATGTCTCATAGGTCAGCAGGGCCTCCCGCGTGTCGGCGGAGGGCGTATCCGCCACATAGGTGACGCGGCGGACGCTGTCCCGGCCCAGCAGATCCCGCATTTCGCCGTTTTGCGGCTGGGGCGCGCCGTGGACTGCCGCCAGATAGCATTTGCGGAACCGGCGCTCCCGTACCTGCTGAGACAGCAGCGACGCCGCCATGCGGCTGCGGGCAAAGACCATCACGCCGCCGGTCTGGGCGTCCAGCCGGTGGACGGTGCGGATGCAGTCGGTATTCAGCGCCTGCCGCAGCAGGGAGGGCATGCCGCCCGGCTCGTCGGTGGACAGTACCCCGGCGGGCTTGACCGCCACCACGATGCGGCTGTCCTGATAGATGATCTCCATAGGCGTCTCCTTTGCTGAAAGGGTCCAACAGAAAAGAGCAAGTCTTGCGACTTGCTCTTTTTTGGTGCCGGTGACCGGACTCGAACCGGTACGCTGTCGCCAGCGGTGGATTTTGAGTCCACTACGTCTACCAATTCCATCACACCGGCATGGTAACAGCAGTATTATACCGGACGGGACACATAATTGCAAGTGTAAATTTACTGTAAATCTGGCGGAAAATCAAAAAACAGGGACTACCAAACCGAAGGAAGATGTGGTATGATACCGTTGAAATGATATGCGGCGGCTTACGCTGCCCCGCATAAAAGCGAAGGGAGGGGCGGAAGTTGAAGGAAAAGCTGAAAAAAACGGCGTTTTTGATGATGCTGACGCTTCTGCTGGGTGTGCTGAGCGCCTGCGGGATCGACAGTACGGTGGAGGATCTCTTTACGCTGCCCCGGGTGCCGGATGAATACACCGGCCTGAGCCAGCAGATCGACCAGCTGCTGTCCGACGGCTATGAGTACGCGCCGCCCACGGTGGGACAGAATATCCAGGCGGTGCAGTTGGAGGATCTGAACGGAGACGGGGCGCAGGAGGCGGTGGTGTTCCTCCGCAAATCCAACGATGAAAAGCCCATGAAGATCCTGGTGTTTGAAAAGCTGGATGACAGCTATGAGCTGCTGTGTACCGTGGAAAGCAGCGGCAGCAGCATCGACAGTGTGTATTATGAGGATCTTACCGGCGACGGCCGCAATGAGCTGGTGGTAGGCTGGAAGATCAGCAGCACCGTGCAGACAGTGGCGGTCTACAACATCGGACGGGAGGCTATCCCTCTGATGAGCAGCAGCTATACCCGCTTTGTGGTGCAGGAGCTGAACTCCTATGATCCGCCGGGACTGTTCGTGCTGCGCAGCGATAATGACGGCATGCCGGTGGCGGAGATCTACACCTGGCAGACGAATATCCTGGCGGTGACCTACCGGTGCGGACTGTCCAGCACCATGGCGGATCTCAGCCGCGGCAGCGTGGTAAAGGGCGCGCTTTCCAGCGGCAAGCCCGCGGTGTTCATCACCGGCATCAACGACAATAACATGGCGGTAACGGACATCCTGACATATGAGGTCTATTGGGGCGTGATCAACCTGACGGCGGATGCCTCCAGCGGAAAGACAACGGTGATCTATCCGTACCATCAGCTGATCCCGCAGGATATGAATGACGACGGCGTGACCGAGGTACCCCGCCCGGACGAATGGGGCACGGGGAACGACGCCATGACCTACTGGGTGCAGTATAGCCGCATGGGAACGGAAAACATCGTGGCGCAGACCTATCACTGCCAGAGCGGCGGCTGGTACTTCCAGATGCCCAATAGCTGGTGGGGCCGGGTCACCGAGGAATCGGTGGAGGTCGTGGCAGGTGAGAATCAGGTAACGCTGTCTGTGGACCGGACGCCGGTGGTGTCGCTGTATACCATCACCAACGAGAACCGGGAGAATCGCGCCGTAATGGGCGAGCGGTTCGTGCTGCGGCGTCAGCCCGGTACGATCTACGCTGCCGAGCTGCATGAGGATGCCGCGTGGTACGGCCTGGATGTGGAACGGGTCAAGGAGAATTTCCACATGACCCTCAGCGCCTGGTCGCCCTCCAACAGCTGATGAGGGGCAAACGGGAAAAGGAGGATATATGAGAAAGGTACTGGTATTGGAGGATGAAGCCAATATCCGCGGCTTTATCGTGATCAATCTGCGCCGCGCCGGATACGAGGTGGTCGAGGCGGAGAGCGGCGAGGAAGCGCTGGAAAAGCTGAAGGCCCAGAAGGATATCCGGGTGGCGCTGCTGGATGTGATGCTGCCCGGCATCGACGGGTTTGAGGTGTGCCGCCGCCTGCGTGCCAACGACGCCAACATCGGCATCATCATGCTGACGGCCCGATCCCAGGAGATGGATAAGGTCACCGGCCTGATGACCGGCGCTGACGACTATGTGACGAAGCCCTTTTCCCCCGCGGAACTGACGGCCCGCGTGGACGCGCTGATGCGCCGCAGCGGCGGCAGCATTGCCGAGCCGGAGGAGAAGGAGGACGAGCTGTCCAGCCCGCCCTTTGTGCTGAACCTGCGCAACCGCACACTGGAGAAAAACGGCCAGCGCATCAAGCTGACACAGGTGGAATACGGCCTGATGAAGCTGTTTATGGAGAATCCCGGAAAGGCCCTCAGCCGCGAGGATATCCTGGACACCGTCTGGGGCCACGACTATTTCGGTGAGCTGAAGATCGTGGATGTGAACATCCGCCGTCTGCGGCTGAAGATCGAGGATGATACCGCCAATCCCATTTATATCACCACGGTATGGGGATTCGGCTATAAATGGGGCGAATAAGCGCCGCCCGGAGAAAGCTTGACAGAGAGGGGGAGACCGTGTGAAAAAGCAGCCAAAACGTGCCATCGGCCTGCGCCGCCGCTGGATCGTCAGCAGTATCCTGCCGGTCATCACCATTCTGGTGCTGATCGCGGTGATGGTCTCCATCGCGCTGGGCAGCAACTACTATTCCAGCGCTCTCAGCGCGCTGGAGGCAAAGGCCAACGCCGGCACGGAGTATTTCAATACCTATGCCATGACCAGCTATGACGAATACTACCGCAGTGCTACCCTGTATGCCAGCAGCTTTGAAAACAGCGATACCATCGAGCTGCAATTTCTGGACAGAAGCGGTCAGGTGGAGGTCTCCACCCGCAGCCTGATGGTGGGCTCCGTGCCGGGGACGTCGGATGTGACGGACGCCCTCAACAGCGGCAAGGTCCAAAGCTACCGGGGCATTGACCCGGCCACCGGCGAGAAGATCATCGCCGCCTCCGGCCTTCTGAAATTCAACGGCCGGGTGGTGGGCGTCATGCGGTTCGTGACCGCCACCCAGAATCTGGACAATCAGGTGCTGCTGACGGTGCTGATCATTCTGGCCATCATGGCGGCGGTCATTTTTGTCATCGTGATCTCCAGCCTGCTGCTGATCAACAATGTGGTGGCGCCGGTCTCCGCCGTCAGCGAGGCGGCCAAGCATATCTCCGGCGGCAGCTACGGTTATCAGATCCCCAACCGGTACGCCGACGAGATGGGCGAGCTGGTGGACAACATCAACGACATGTCCCTGAAGATCGGCGAGAATGAGAAATTGCAGTCGGAGTTCATCTCCTCGGTCTCCCATGAGCTGCGCACGCCTCTGACGGCCATCAACGGCTGGGGCGAGACGCTGCTGGCGGACGACGGCAGCGATCCGGAGGCCTTGCAGCGGGGACTGGGCATCATCGTGAAGGAGTCCAGCCGCCTGACCAAGATGGTGGAGGAGCTGCTGGACTTTTCCAAGATGTCCGACGGCCATTTTGCCCTGCATCTGGAGCAGGTGGATTTGCAGGCGGAGTTCGAGGACGCGGTGTATACCTATCACGAGATCTTCAAGCAGCAGGGCATCACATTGGAGTATAACAGCGGCGGCGTGTATGACGAGCCCATCACCGCCGACCCGGAGCGGCTCAAGCAGGTGTTCTGCAATGTGCTGGATAACGCTGCCAAGCACGGCGGCGCGGGCAAGCGGATCGAGGCCAGGCTCAACCGCAAGGGCAACCATTATATCATCACCATCCGGGACTATGGTCCCGGTATCCCCAATGACGATTTGCCCCATGTGAAGGAAAAGTTCTATAAAGGCGCTTCCAAGGCCCGGGGCAGCGGTATCGGCCTTGCGGTGTGCGATGAGATCATCCGTCTCCACGACGGAGCGCTGACCATCGGCAACGCCAAGGGCGGCGGCTGCATCGTGACCATCCGCCTGCCCATCACCTCTCACCGGCTGGCCCACGAAAAAGAGAAAAAACAATAGAACAACTGTTGCATAATAGAAGATAGTATGCTATACTGAAAAGGAAAGGACATCCCATGGCAGAAAAAAAGCAAGGTACATTCCGCACCACCATCGGCGGCCAGGCGCTGATCGAGGGTATCCTCATGCGCGGCCCGGAGAAGGACGCCATTGTGGTCCGCGCCCCGGAGGGGCTGGTGACAAAGGTGACGGAGCGGAAATTCATCAAGGATAAATACCCCATTCTGGGCCTGCCCATCATCCGGGGCGCGGCCACGTTTTTAAGCTCCATCATCACCGGCGTCAAGGCGCTGATGTTCTCGGCGGACTACTTCCCCGATGACGAGAGCGCCCAGCCCGGCAAGCTCGACCAGTGGCTGGAAAAGCACGTTCCGGCGGAAAAGCTCCAGAATGTGCTGGTGGCCTTCTCGGTGATCCTGTCCCTGGGACTGACGCTGGTGCTGTTCATGCTGCTGCCTACCTTCATCGCCGGGCTGTTCCATGCCCGGAGCGCGGCGCTGCACAACCTGATCGAGGGTGTGGTGAAGGTGCTGATCTTCCTGGCCTATCTGATCCTGTGCTCCAAGCAGAAGGATGTGCGCCGGGTGTTCTGCTACCACGGCGCGGAGCATAAGACCATTTTCTGCTATGAGGCGGGCCTGCCCCTGACGGTGGAGGACGCCCGCATCCAGCCCAAGCATCATCCCCGCTGCGGCACCAGCTTCCTGTTCGTGGTGATCATCGTCTCTATTCTGGTGTCCAGCCTTGTGTTCCCTTACATCAACTGGCAGAACATCTGGGTGCGCATCGGCGTGAAGCTGCTGCTGCTGATCCCGGTGGTGGGCATCACCTATGAGTTCAACCGTGCCGTGGGCGCCCACGACAACAAGCTGACCCGCATCCTCTCCGCTCCCGGCATGTGGATGCAGAACTTCACCACCAACGAGCCGGACGACTCCATGCTGGAGGTGGCCATCGAGGCCATGAAGCTGGTGCTGCCGGAGGAAGAGGGAAAAGACCGGTGGTGAGAAAAACTGACAAGAACTGACAACGATTCGTATTATGGCGACAACATATAACAATTTGTATATGGATATCCGGCAGGAGCTGCACCGCGCGGGCATCGAGGGCGCGACCCTGGAGGCCCGGGAGCTGGTGGCCTTCGCCGCCGGAAAGACCCGGCAGGAGCTGCTGCGTGACGGGCGGCTGTATGTACCCCAGGAGGTGGAGCAGCGGGCCGCGTCGCTGGTGGCGCGCCATCTGGCTGGGGAGCCGCTGGCCTATCTCATCGGTGAGTGGAGCTTCTGCGGCATAGATCTGGACGTCGACGAAAACGTCCTCATCCCCCGCGTGGACACCGAGGTGCTGGCGGAGCAGGCCATCGGCTTCGTCAAGACGCTGGCGGAGCCGCGGGTGCTGGATCTGTGCGCCGGAAGCGGCTGCGTGGGTCTGGCGGTGGCCAAGTTCTGCCCCGGCAGCCATGTGGTGCTGGGCGAGCTGATGGAGGGTGCGCTGCGGGTCTGCCGCCGCAACATCCGCCGCACTGGCCTGACGGCGCAGGTACTGCCCTGGCAAGTAAATGTCCTTGACGGCCCGCCGCCCCGCTTCGGCGAGTTCGACTGCATCGTCAGCAACCCGCCCTACATCCCCGATGGCGATATCGCCGGGCTGGATGTGTCCGTCCGGGACTATGAGCCGCTGACGGCACTGAAGGGCGGCGGAGACGGTCTGGACTTCTACCGGGCCATCAGCGACAAGTGGCGTGCCGCCCTGCACCCCGGCGGGCGGCTGTATTTCGAGGTGGGTATCGGTCAGGCGGACGACGTGCTGCGGATCATGCGCGCCCAGGGCTTCGGCGATATCGAGGTGGTGCCGGACACGGCGGGCATTCCCCGCGTGGTATATGGCACCCTTCATGAAAGCGTATTTGATACCGAATGACGGAGAGATAAAAGGAGGAGAACCTATGGCAGCGAAGAAGGAGACTGCGGCGGCAGCGCCCGCCAACGCGGATAAGAAAAAAGCGATCGAGACCGCTATGCAGCAGATCGAGAAGATGTATGGCAAGGGCTCCATCATGCGCTATGGCGACGGCAACGTGGCCAATGTGGAGGCCATCCCCACCGGTTCTCTGGCGCTGGATCTGGCGCTGGGCATCGGCGGCCTGCCCCGTGGCCGCGTGGTGGAGATCTACGGCCCGGAATCCTCCGGTAAGACCACGCTGGCCCTTCATGTGCTGGCCGAGGCCCAGAAGATGGGCGGTGAGGTGGCCTTCGTGGACGCCGAGCACGCGCTGGATCCCACCTATGCCAAGGCGCTGGGCGTCAATGTGGAGGACATGCTGATCTCCCAGCCGGATACCGGCGAGCAAGCGCTGGAGATCACTGAGGCGCTGGTGCGCTCCGGCGCCATCGACGTGGTGGTGGTGGACTCCGTGGCGGCGCTGGTGCCCCGCGCCGAGATCGAGGGCGAGATGGGCGACAGCTTCGTGGGTCTGCACGCCCGCCTGATGAGTCAGGCCCTCCGCAAGCTGACCGGCATCATCAACAAGACCAATACCATCGTGATCTTCATCAACCAGCTGCGCGAGAAGGTGGGCGTCATGTACGGCAACCCCGAGGTCACCACCGGCGGCCGGGCACTGAAGTTCTATGCCTCCGTCCGCATCGACGTGCGCCGGGTAGAGACCCTGAAGGCCGGCGGCGAGGTGGTGGGCAACCACGTCCGCGCCAAGGTGGTCAAGAATAAGGTGGCCCCTCCCTTCCGTGAGGCGGAGTTCGACATCATGTACGGCGAGGGCATCAGCAAGCTCAGCGAGCTGATCGACCTGGGCGTCAAGCTGGATCTGGTGCAGAAGAGCGGCTCCTGGTTCAGCCTGGGCGACGTGCGTCTGGGCCAGGGCAAGGACGCCGCCAAGGAGTACTTCCGCCAGAATCCCGACGCCGCCGCAGAGCTGGAGAAGAACGTTCGGGAGAATTTCCATAAGCTGATGGGCAACCAGTCCAAGATCGCCGCCCGTGCCGCGGGCCGCGCCGTGGACGTGTCGGCCGACGATTTTGACGACAGCGACGAATGAGGATCACACGGATCGAAAATTCCAAACATGTGCAGGAGCGCGTGCTGGTGTATCTGGAGGAGGGCGACCCCCTCCGGATCACCCAGAACGAGCTCCTGCAATTTGGCTTGTATCAGGGTATGGACTTATCCCCTGAACTTGTGGTACAATTACAAAATACGGGCAGGCGGTCTGAGAGTCGTGCCGCCGCGGCGCGGCTGGCATCGGGCCGGATGCTGTCCCGTAAGGAGCTGACGGACAAGCTGAACCGTAAAGGTATTGACCTTGACACGGCGGAGGAGACGGCGGATTGGCTGGAATCTCTGGGGGCGGTGGACGATGCCGCCTACGCCGGGGTCATTGCCCGGCACTACGCCGCCGGCGGTTACGGCCCCGGCCGGGTGCGGCAGGAGCTGCAAAGGAGGGGCATCCCCCGCCAGCTGTGGGAGGATGCGCTTTCCCAGCTGCCTGACAGCGCCGACGCTATCGACGGCTTCCTGAAAAAGAAGCTGGGCGGCAGAACGCCCGACCGCGCCATGCTGAAAAAGCTCAGCGACGCCCTGCTGCGGCGGGGCTTTTCCTGGAATGATATCCGCCCGGCTCTGAACCGCCTGGGCGGGGAAATAGAAGAATAGAAACGAGGAGACCTATGAACGTATCCTTTATCTCCCTTGGCTGCGACAAAAACCGCGTCAACACGGAGCAGATGATGGCCATGTGTCTGCAGGCGGGCATGACTGTGCAGGAGGATGTCAACGGCAGCGATGTGGTGGTCATCAATACCTGCGGCTTTATTGACAGCGCCAAAACGGAGGCCATCGAGACGATTCTCTCTGCCGCGGAATTGAAGGCGGCAGGCGAGGTGAAGAAAATTCTGGTGACCGGCTGCCTGAGCCAGCGCTACCGGGATGAAATGATGGCGGAGCTGCCGGAGATCGACGGCATGATGGGCACCGCCGACTACGGCGATATCGTATCTGCCGTGGAGCAGGTGATGGCCGGAGAGGACTGCACCCATTTCAGCGACATCAACGGCGCGGTGGAGGAGCTACCCCGTGTGCTGTCCACCCCCACTCACTTCGCCTATCTGCGCATTGCCGAGGGCTGCTCCAACAGCTGCGCCTACTGCATCATCCCCAAACTGCGGGGCCGCTACCGCAGCCGTCCCATGGAGGATATCCTGACCGAGGCCCGTGCGCTGGCGGCAGACGGCGTGAAGGAGTGCATCGTGATCGCCCAGGACATCACCCGCTACGGCATAGACCTCTATCATGAGAAGAAGCTGCCGGAGCTGCTGCGGGAGCTGTGCAAGCTGGATTTCCACTGGATCCGCCTGCACTATCTCTACCCCGACACCATCACCGACGAGCTGATCGATACCATCGCGGCGGAGCCGAAGATCTGCAAGTATATCGACATGCCCATCCAGCACTGCAACGACACCATCCTGAAGGCCATGCGCCGCCATGAGACCCACGCGGGCCTGCTGGCGCTGATGGAGAAGCTGCGGGCAAGGATCCCCGGCGTGGTGCTGCGTACCAGTCTCATCACCGGCCTGCCCTATGAGGACGAGGCCGCCTTCAATGAGTTGTGCGAATTCCTGCGGGAGACCCACATCGAGCGGGCGGGCGTGTTCCCCTACTCCCCGGAGGAGGGCACCGAAGCCGCCGGGATGCCCAACCGTGTGGACACCGCCGAAGCGGAGCGCCGCGCCGAGCTGGTGGTGGACGTGCAGTCCCGCATCATGGATGATTTCAACGAAAGCCGCATGGGCGATCTGGCGGAGGTACTGTGCGAGGGCTTCGACCCCCAGTCCATGCAGTACATGGGCCGCAGCTACGCGGAAAGCCCCGATATCGACGGACATATCTATTTCACAAGCGAGGCCGACGTGGATCCCGGCGACTTCGTGACAGTGCGCATCACCGGCGCCATGGACGGCGAGCTGGTGGGCGAAAGGGAGGAATGAACCATGCCGAAAAATATGGCCAACTATCTGACCATCGGCCGCGTGCTGATGATCCCCGTGTTTCTGGTGCTGATGTATGTGAACTTTCCCGGCAGCCGCTATTGGGCGCTGGGCGTGTACATCGTGGCCTGCCTGACGGACTTTGCCGACGGCTACATTGCCCGGCATTATAACCAAATCTCCGATTTCGGCAAGTTCATGGATCCGCTGGCGGATAAATGCCTTGTGATGGCGGCGCTGTGCTGCTTCGTAGAGCAGGGCGACATGCTGGCGTGGATCCTGGCCGTCGTGCTGGTGCGGGAGTTCGCCGTGTCCGGTATGCGGCTGGTAGCCGTGGAGAAGGGCCGCGTCATCGCCGCCGCCTGGTCGGGCAAGATCAAGACCGCCAGTACCATGGTGTGCATCTGCCTGATCCTGTTCGGCATTCCTCACAGCCTGAACATCGTGTGCCAGATCGTGATCCTGGTGACCACCGTGTACTCCGGCGTGGAGTATTTCGTGAAGAACGCCGACGTGTTCAAGACGGCCAAAGAGGCTTGACACCAGAGCGAAAGCCTGTTAAAATAAACGCGACAAATGAACAGCGCGACGATCGGAAAGAGTATGTCCATCCCACGGGGATAGAGAGAAGGGGCCACCGGCTGAAAGCCCTTTCACCCGCTGCGGGCAGAAAGTGCGTCCGGGAGCGCGGGGGATGTGGATGCCCTCCGGCTGGCCGCCGTCATCAGGCCGGACTTGAGTGATAAACGAGAGTGGAACCGCGAAGTTATTTTCGCCTCTCAGACAATGCTGTCTGAGAGGCGTTTTTTGTATTGCCGATTACAAATTAACCATATAAAAGGAGAAACCACCATGTATCTGTACAATTCCGCCACCCATCGCAAGGATGAATTTAAGACCCATACCCCCGGCCATGTGGAGATGTATACCTGCGGCCCCACCGTGTATCACTTCGCCCACATCGGCAACCTGCGCTCCTATATCATGGAGGACGTGCTGGAGAAGTACCTGCGCTACGCCGGCTATGACGTGAACCGCGTCATGAACATCACCGACGTGGGCCACCTGACCTCCGACGCCGACGAGGGCGAGGACAAGATGCTCAAGGGCGCCAAGCGCGAGCACAAGACCGTCATGGAGATCGCCCAGTACTACACCGACGCCTTCTTTGAGGACTGCCGCAAGCTGAACATCAAGCGCCCCGACGTGGTGCAGCCCGCCACCGGCTTGATCGACGACTATATCAAGATCATCACCAAGCTGCTGGACACCGGCTACGCCTATCAGGCCGGCGGCAACATCTACTTCGATACCAGCAAGCTGGAGCGCTACTATATCTTCAACGACCACAATGAGGAAGATCTGGCCGTGGGCGTCCGCGAGGGCGTGGAGGAGGACACCAACAAGCGCAATAAGAACGACTTCGTGCTGTGGTTCACCAAGTCCAAGTTCGAGGATCAGGCCCTGAAATGGGACTCCCCCTGGGGCGTGGGCTATCCCGGCTGGCACATCGAGTGCTCCGGCATCTCCATGAAGTTCAACGGCGAGTATCTTGACCTGCACTGCGGCGGCGTGGACAACGCCTTCCCCCACCACACCAACGAGATCGCCCAGTCCGAGAGCTATCTGGGCCATCCCTGGTGCCCCCAGTGGTTCCATGTGGCCCACCTGAACACCGACCACGGTAAAATGTCCAAGTCCAAGGGCGAGTTCCTGACCGTCTCTCTGCTGGAGCAGAAGGGCTATGACCCGCTGGCTTACCGCTTCTTCTGCCTCCAGAGCCACTACCGCAAGGGCCTGCTGTTCAGCTGGGAGAATCTGGACAACGCCACCGTGGCCTTCAATAAGCTGCTGAGCAAGATCGCCGCCCTGAAGGACGAGGGCGATGTGGATCAGGCGGTGTTTGACGAGTACAAGGCCAAGTTCATGAAGGCCATGGACAACGACCTGAACACCTCCATGGGCGTTACCGTGCTGTATGACGTGCTGAAGGCCAAGACCAACGACAAGACCAAGCTGGCCCTGCTGGACAGCTTTGACACCGTGCTGGGCCTGAAGCTGCTGGAGAAGGCGGCGGAGCTGCGCAGCAAGCAGGCGGCGGCCGCTCCTGCGGCAGGCGGCTTTACCGTCATCAGCGAGTCCGGCGAGGAGGACGCCGCTGTGGAGCAGCTGATCCGCGCCCGCGCCGACGCCAAGAAAGCCAAGAGCTTCGCCGAGGCCGACCGTATCCGCGACGAGCTGAAGGCGCAGGGTATCGAGGTCACCGACGTACCCGGCGGCGCCAAGTGGAAGAGAGTGTAAAGTGCAAATTAAAAAACAAGGCTGAGGTATCTCTGCCTTGTTTTTTTAATTTGCTTTGCCGCCTTAGAGATATTTAAAGTAAAAATACATCGAGCAGTCGAAAAAGACTTCAGATTTCTTGCATTAAAAAGTAATCGTCGCCATTTCTTACATGCAAATATAAACCTAAATCTTCATGAAAGATAAAATATACTTCTGCGCCAGCAGAACCCAATAACCGAGTTGATGTTAGAAATGATGAATTTCCCAACAAAGTATCATCCGTATATACCAAATTCCCATTTCGTCCGTCTATGGTAGGGGAGGTTAAATCAAAATAAACTGTTCCAGTCTCATGTTTTCCTTGAATGCCCGATACATCATAGTCTATTGAGAGTGTAGTTTCATCACTTTGGTACACATTTGCGCTTATAGTGTACTCCGTTTGCGTCGACTTAAAAACAGTATAATAGTAGTAGGTTTCTCCACTACCATACCATGAACCGATAGCATCCCATTCAGGCTTTAAGGACACACATTCCATGCCGGTGATTTCCCATTCGTAACTGCTTGAAGAAAAAGAGCAAGAAACCTTGTAAATACGGCTCTCTGTCATATAATTGTGATATTCTACTCGCTGAACGTAATGATACTCGGTTTTGTCGGGGAATAGCGATTCTACAGAAAGATACTCAAAGTCGTCGAGATTGGATTCGCTTTTAACATATGCAAGTATAGTCTCATCATCAACGCCTTTCGTTGGGATGAGATTCCATTGATTAACTTCATCATCGGTAATGCTCTCTATTTGCCAGCCACTGTTATAAAGCCAATATGTCATTATATAATACATTTCGCCCTCGGCGGTATCTCCTGCCGCCGTTACCTTGACCCACACGGTGTCAACCTTGTCTTTTGTGCTCGTCTGCCTCTTGACTATTTCTAAATTTGTGATTTCCATTTCGAGCTGCTCTGAAAAACGGGAAAAATTGCTGCTGTTATAGATGTCCTCTTTTAGTGTTGCCTCAGACGCAGGCTTTTCCCCGCAGCCCGCCAGTAGCAAGATCGCGATTGCAGCGAGAATCACAACCAGTAGCTTCTTCATTTTCTCCTCCTCGTTATCCATAATGAAAAAAATTTGTTTTTCACTTTTTGACTAGATTAAAAACATGATCAAGACTGCTTGTCCACATTTCGCAATAAAACAGTCCGGCTTCGCCGTTACTTTTTCCTTTGCCTGCATAAAGAGAGATTTCAACGGGAAGTCCTTCGCTGGAAAAGCTCCACCAGCCATTTTTAGGGTCGTATTCGGACAGTTTCCACTTTGTCTGGCCGTTGCTATCATAACAATAGCCATCTCCCTCAATATGATATGACAATGTGACATATGAGTATTTGTAGCCCCATAGGTCGTCTGTTTCCCACTCGCCTAAGCTAATAATATCAATTGAATAATATCGTACACTGTCTTCGTAAACCCATGTTCCGATAATATCAAGAGAGTGAGATATTTCTTGAGTTGAAGAATTGGACTCCCAGCCGTTCGCAGGTGAAAATACAAAGTCTATAGTAGTCACATAGGTAGAAATTAGATATAGATGTTCAACTTGCCATGTGGCCTGAAAGGATACAGACATTTCATCCCGTGCTGTTTCGCCAATAAAGTCATATTCGTCAAGTAAAAAGTCGAAAAAGGCGCAAGCTTCGTCTTCTGATGGATAGAACGTTGGAGTAAGATCAACGAAATTATCATTGAAGTCGTCTAAAGACCAACCGTCGTTGTACAATATATAGACTAAATAGTATTCTTTGGTACATGAGAAATCACGATTAGAAGCATTAACTGTACACCATATGTAATCGTTTTTTTGATCGGGATTTGTTTGCCGCTTGGTAATTTGAAAGGAATCTATATTCAGATTGAAACGAGAGTAGTAATCATCATAATTCTGAATATCTGCTAGTACGTCCTTTGCGGGTTTTGCGGTATTTTTTGAGCATGAAGTTAACAATAAAGATAGTATTATCAGCATGAGAATAGCGACAAATCTTCTTGCAATGAAATGCATGCTCCAGCGATTTTGAGGAGAGAGTGCTGCTGTGGTTAACACGTAATGACCTCCTAAATCAAATTATTGGCAATGTAATACGAGAATAATTGGATGGACGTTACCTCCTTGTATATATCATTTTTCACCCGGGTTTCCCGGAGGGGCGGCGGCCCCTCCGGGGATGGGCGAAAAACAAAAACGCTGTGCAGGACATAAGATAGCCTACACAGCGTAGAAGAGATGATCTTCCTGATGCAACACAAGCACTTGGGAAAACGACAAAAGCACCCCTTGCGCTAAGGGGGAAAATGTCGTATAATATCCCATGCGGTGCGACCGTAAGGTCATTGTGTAGGTGGGGCAAACACCTGCTCAGGTATGTGGGTGTTGGCGCACCCACATACCGCCGCATTTTTGTTTTTCAACCAAATTATAGCAAGTCTTATGACATTTTGCAAGGGATTTCGGGGAAAATAAAAAATTTGGCGGTCACCGACGTACCCGGCGGCGCCAAGTGGAAGCGCATCTGAGAATAAAAGAAAAAGTGAGAGCGCCGCGGCGATTGCCGCGGCGCTCTCGTGCGCAGGGGAGAGGAAGTAAATCATAAAGGAGTCATCATTTAGAAGTTTGCAGAGGAGTTTAACCGAGGGTCATGCCGCCGTCTACCAGCCAGTTGGAGCCGTTGACGTAGGATGCCTCGTCGGAGGCCAGAAAGGCCACCACATTGGCCATTTCCTCCGGCTTGCCGGGACGGTTCATGGGCCCAAGCGTTACGTTGTCGGAGCTGTTCTCAATGCCCACGTCCTTGTAGCTGGCGAGAATACTCTTCATCATGCCGGTGTCCACCCAGCCGGGGGAGATACTGTTGACGCGAACGCCGTTGCCGCCGTTCTCGTTGGCCGCGTTCTTGGTCATGAAGATCACAGCGGCCTTGCTGGCGCCATAGGAAATTTCATAGGGGTAACCGAACATGCCGGACACAGAGCCGAAGTTGACGATCGCGCCGCTCTTCTGCGCCTGCATGACAGGCAGAACGTTCTGCATCATCAGGAAGGTGCCGAAAACATTCACACTGAAGACCTTTTTGGTCGCCTCGAAGGAATAGTCCTCGGTACGGGCGCTGGGACCGGAGATACCGGCCAGATTGACCAGCACGTCGATGCGGCCGTAACGATCCATGATCTTCTTGACGGTCTCCTTGACGCTGTTTTCGTCGGAGACGTCGGCGGCCAGACAATAGCCGTGCTCAGCGTCCAGCTGCAGCTTTTCAGCGGTCTTTTGGGCGAGATCCTCACGGATGTCCAGGATCACAGCCTTGGCACCCAGATCGGTAAATTTCTTGACGATCGCCGTACCCATATCACCGCCGGCGCCAGTCACGATAACGACTTTGTTGGTGAAGTCCATAGTGGTCTCCCTTCTGTATTTGGATGATAAGCGCATGGTTTGCTTACAGTTACTATTATACAGACTTTCAAGAAAAAAACAAGTTAGTTCGCTGGAAACGCAAAGTAATCAGCAAATGGCTGGCGAATCTCCTGATGCACAGGGGAGGAATCTGCGGTATACTGAGGAAAAGGAGGCGAGACGGTGAAGCTTTACTATTATACGGATTTTGCGTGTCCCTTTTGCTATGTCGCCTACAGGCGGGCGCTGGCTTTTGCAGAAAGGACCGGGGCGGCGCTGGAATCGGTCTATATCGAGATCCATCCGGAGGTACCGCCCCAGGGCTGTGACCGCAGGATGCTGCTCTCCGACCGGCAGAATGAAGAGATGACGGCATTTCTGGCGCGGCTGGGTGAGCCCTATGGGATACAGCCGTCGCTGGGCGGCAGGCTGGTGAATTCGGAGAAGGCGCTGGTCCTACGGGCGTGGATCACGCTGCATCATCCGCAGCTGACACAGGACTATGACGCCATGATGTACGATGCCCACTCCATACGCCATCTGGATATCGGCCGGGACGCCGTGCTGCAGGAGCTGCTGAGTACGTTGGGCCTGACCGAGCCGGTGAAAACGGCGCTGTGGGATACCCGCGCAAGGCGCATCCATGAGAATAACCGCTTTCAGGCGCGGCAGGAGCAGATCCGCGCCGTGCCGTCCTTCCGGATCGGGCGGCAGCTGCTGCCGGGGCTTCAGCCGCTGGAGACGCTGTTGGAGGTCTATGCGGCGGAGCAGGACATATGAAGCGGACGAACAGATGAAGAAAACACACCCCGCATACAAGCTTGTATGCGGGGTGTGCTGCATGTTTCAACGGAAAACCTTACTCGTTCTCCTCGGCCATCTCCTGTGTCTTGCGCAGGAACTGGATGGTCCGCTCGTGCTTGGGATGGGTGAAGAACTCCTCAGAGGGGGCTTCCTCCACGATAACGCCATCGGCCATAAACACGACCCAGTCAGCGACCTTGCGGGCGAACTCCATCTCGTGGGTGACCACGACCATGGTGGCGCCGTCCATCGCCAGCTTTCTCATAACGTCCAGCACCTCGCCGGTCAGCTCCGGGTCGAGGGCGGAGGTAGGTTCGTCAAACAGGATGACTTCCGGATTGATCGCCAGTGCGCGTGCGATCGCCACACGCTGCTGCTGTCCGCCGGACAACAGATCGGGATAGTGATAGGCACGCTCCGTCATACCGACCTTTTCCAGCATCTCAAACGCGATCTTCTCGGCTTCCGCGGCCGGGACCTTACGCGCCCGGATCAGGCCCTCTTCCACGTTTTCCAGAGCGGTCATGTTGCGGAAAAGATTGAAGTTCTGGAACACAAAACCCATCTTCATGCGCAGCTGACGGATCTCCTTCTTCGTGACCTTGGTGATGTCCTTATGAAAATCATCGAATGTGATCTCGCCCTTGTCAGCGGGCTCCAGAAAGCTGATGCACTTCAGCAGCGTCGTTTTACCGGAGCCGCTGCTGCCGAGAACGGCGATCACGTCGCCCTTTTCCACGGAGAAGTTAACGCCTTTCAGAACCTGGTTTTCGCCGAAGGACTTATAGATATTCTTTACTTCTAACATAGTAGCATTTCTCCCATTACCGCTTTGCCGGTTTCACAACTCTCGGTTTGTCCCAGACCATCTTCTTTTCCATGCGGTTCTGCACCCAGGTCAAAACGGTGCAGATGATCAGATAGAACACAGCGGCCTCGCAATACAGGGCGAAGGGCTCGAATACGCGGGCGGAGATCTGCTGCGCTTTGGTAAAGAGTTCCACGATGGTGATACAGGAGGCCAGAGACGTATCCTTCACCAAACCGATCAGGGAGTTGAACAGCGGCGGGAACGCAATGCGGAATGCCTGGGGCATCACGACGCGGAACATGGTTTGGGGATAGGTCAGACCGATCATGGACGCCGCCTCCCACTGACCCTTCGACACGGCCATAATGGCGGAGCGGAAGATCTCAGCGGTGTATGCGCCAAGGTTCATGGAGAAGGCAATGACAGCGGAGGGGAAAGCCGGAATCACGATGCCAAGGGAGGGCAGGCCGAAGAAGATAATGAACAGCTGAACGATCAGAGGCGTGCCTCTGAAGATCCAGATATAGAATCTTGCGAACTGCTTCAGACCTTTGACATTCGCGACCTGTACCAGCGCCAGAAACAGGGCGATGATACAGCCGAAGATAAAGGACAGAACCGTCAGGGGGATCGTCAGCTTGATCGCCGCCAGACCGATTTGGGGGATCGCGGAAATTAGTATGTCTAATACTCTAGAGCTCATGGTGAGTCATCCTTTTTCATCAATTGGCGGCCACGTTTTATTGCGGCACACGGGTCATAAGGTATGTCTGTTAATCCTCAACAGGGTTGGTGTAGTCACCACGCAGGTACTGCTGGGACAGCTGCTCCAGCACACCCTCGCTTCTCAGTTCCTGAACGGCCTGATTGACAGCCTCATAGAACTCGGTCTGGCCCTTCAGGATGGGGATGGCATAGTCCTCGGACAGGCCGGGTACCATGAATGCCACCTTCAGCTCGGCGTCGGGATGCTCGTCCAGATAATCGTTCAGCGTAGTGGGGTCAAAGTTACAGAAATCGGCACGGCCGGAGAGGACCGTCTGCGCCGCCTGGTCCACACCCTCGATCAGGACGATCTCGGCGCCGGCTTCGGCATAGATCTCGCCGGTGGTGGAGGCCTTACTGGTGGCGACCTTGGCGCCCTTCAGGTCATCCCAGGACTTCAGGGTGTCGTTATCGGATCTGACAACGACCTGTCTGGGGATGTACAGGTACGGATCAGTGAAGTCGTACTTCTGCTGACGCTCTTCGGTAACACTGACGGTATTGATAACGGTGTCCAGACGGCCGGAGTCAACGCCGGCCAGCAGGGAATCCCATGCGGCTTCGGTAAACTCGACCTCAACACCCAGCTTCTCCGCGATGGCACGGGCCAGATCAACGTCAAAGCCGGCCAGGTCGCCGTTCTCCGCATGATAGGTGTAGGGCTTGTAAGTACCTTCGATGCCGACCTTCATCACACCGGCTGCCTTGATGGCTTCCAGCTGATTGGTCGTGGTGGTGTTGTCCCCGCTATTATCAGCAGCATTGTTTTGGCCGCAGCCAACCAGCGCAACGATAAGGACGAGGCAAA
The DNA here is from genome assembly GCA_934597345.1 of uncultured Oscillospiraceae bacterium. Lineage (GTDB taxonomy): Bacteria > Bacillota > Clostridia > Oscillospirales > Oscillospiraceae > Vescimonas. Next base: position 33,036 of record CAKTRJ010000005.1, on the reverse strand, counting down.
TGATGGCGGAAATCAGTCTTTTCATTTTGTACACTCTCTTTCGTCGTTTTTTGTTTTTTTCGTCTTGGTTGTTGTTTGCGTGCGTTGGACACCTTTGGTTACCTGTTAGGTATTATACGTTTTCTGCACGGGGAAAGCAAGATTATTGTCGTCGATAGCAATCTAATTAGCAATCAGGGGACAAGAATCGGAGGATCATTCATGGTAGCTTTTACCAAAAAGTGTAAAAAGTGCGGGGGACGGATTGTACAGTATGGAAGAATAAGGCGCTTTTTCTTCGGTTTTTGGGAATTTTGCTCGTTAAGATCGTTAAAAAATGCGCAAAACAGCAAGGGCATCATAATTAGTTTGCGTTTTGTGCGGATTTCCTTTTAAGAAACAAAATGTGCCGGAGAAGAACAAAGGGCGGCGTGGTGCGCCATATAACGCAAAAGCCGGGCAGCAGGCATATACGCCTGCTGCCCGGCCGGGAAGCAAATGGGATCACCTGTCCGCGTGACTGCGGCGCAGAAATGTGTTGGAAAACGATTACTGACCTTCCTCGCAGCTGACCTCCAGAACGTTGTCCTCGAAGGTGACGGCGCGGATCTCGCGGCCGCCGGTGGTGGCGGGCTCATAGAAGATCTTGAAGTTGGCAGCGTGGAATTTGTCGATGACTTCGTTCAGCTTCTCGCGGCTGTCAACACGGATGGCGATATGGGCAAAGCCGGTGCGGTTGGGATCCTTCTTCTCATCGACGATCTCGGGCTTGGTCATCAGCTCCAGACGGGCGCCGTTGCCCACGTCCATGATGTAGGAATAATACTTGTTCTCCTCTTCGTTGTAGGCAAAAGCTACCTTGGCGCCAAAATAATCCTCAAAGAACTTTCTTGCGCCTTCCAGATCCTTGACAAACAGTCCAGCATTAGCAATGTACATTTTCTTCCTCCTTAAATTTTGGTGCGGCGTGTTGTATCTATCGTTCCCGGGCTCATTTGACCTTGCCCAGGATCTCGACCTCCATGCCGGCGAACGTCTGGAAATACTTCCGGATATCATCGATCCGTTCGTCCGACGGAGGATCAAAGACCTCTTGCGTACCACCGATGTTGCGCATCTTGGATACGCCCAGATTGTGATAAGGAAGTAGCGTGACGTGCCGGAGCCCAAGAGAGCGGTAGAACTGCCCCGTGGCCTCGATGACCGCGGGCGAATCGTTGACGCCCCGGATCAGCGGCATGCGCATTTGCAGCTTGCCCCGTGTTTCCTCATCGGATGCCAGTCTCCGGAGATTCTCCAGGATCCTGACATTGCCTCTGGAGGTGTATTGACGGTGGATATTGTCGTCGATACACTTCATGTCATATAAAACGTTGGTAACATTTTGACGCTTTGCCATATCAAACAGGCTGTCACCACTGCCGAAGCCGGACGTATCCAGGCAGACGTTGATCTCCTGCTGGGCGGCAAGCTGAATCAGTCGCGTGGAAAATTCCGCGTGGGTCAGCATTTCGCCGCCGCTGATGGTCATACCGCCGCCGGTGTTGTCGTAAAAGTCTTTGTCCTGCGCCACCTCGAAAACGACCTCCTCGGCGGTCATCTCCCGGGCCACGGTCTGAAGGCTTCTGGCAAAGCAGAATTCGGTGCAGGCATAGCACAGGTCGCACTTCTCCCGGTCGATGCAGATATTCGCCTCTGCGTCCAGATAGATGGCCTTCCGGGGACAATGGGTCAGGCAATACCCGCATTTGATGCAGCTGTTCGGCATTTGGATCAACTGCTGCTGATAGCTGATCAGCTCGGGATTGTGGCACCAGCGGCAGTTCAGCGGGCAGCCCTTCAGGAAAACTGTCGTGCGGATGCCGGGGCCATCTTCAGTTGAATACTTCTGGATCCCGCCGATCAGCGCACGAAGCTCCTTGTTTTCCATAGGCTGTCCTCTTGCTCTGTAAGATCACACCTCTTTGAAGTGCGCGGTACGATAAATGATGGTGTCCTGGGCGTCCTTGTCCAGCTCGGTGAAGTAGGCCATATAACCGGCGACACGCACCATCAGGCCCTTGTACTTCTCCGGCGTCCGCTGTGCGGCGCGTAGCGTTTCGTCATCCACCACGTTGATCTGGATGTGCTCGCCGCCGTTCTGGAAATAGGTCTTGATAACGCCCTCGATGCTGGCCAGACCCTTTTCGCCCTGCACGCCCTTGGGGTCAAAGCGCAGGTTGAAGAGGGCGCCGTCGTGGAAGGAGGCCTGTCCCATAGAGGCGACGGACTTCACCGTGGCGGTGGGACCCTTCATGTCGCGGCCCATCATGGGGGAGGCGTTGTCGCAGAAGGCTTCACCGGCGCGGCGGCCATCGGGCGTAGCGCCGCATACGGCGCCGTGGGAGACGTTGACCGTCTGGGAATGGACGTTGAAGGAATAGGTGCCGCCGCGGGCATCGGGCCAGGTCTGGACGTTCTTGGCAATGAACTGCACCATTTCACGGTAGATGCCGTCCACATAGGAATCGTCATTGCCGAACTTGGGTGGCTTGTTCAGCAGCAGCTGACGCAGGCGCTCCTCGCCCTCGAAATTCTTGTCCAGCGCGTCGATCAGCTGGGCCATGGTGATATCCTTGTCGCGGAATACGCAGGTGTCGATGGCGGCAATGGAGTCCGCCATGTTGGCGGCGCCGGTGATGTACAGACCGGCGGTGCTGTATTTGGCGCCGCCTTCCTGCACGGACTTGCCGGTCTCCACGCAGCCCTTGGTCACCATAGAGGCGAAGATCACGGGATAACGGGTCATATGCATGCTCTGCATGATGTTGTAGCCGGTGGTGACCATCTTGTAATGGTGCAGGATCTGCTTTTTCAGCGCGTCCTTGAATTCCTCGATATCCTTGAATTCACGGGGATCGCCGGTCTGCAGGCCCATCAACTTCCCGGTCTCGGGATCCACGCCGTTGTGCAGAACGAATTCCAGCATCTTGCCCATGTTGACGTATCCGGCGTCGGGAGAGCCATCGGCAGTGCCGCCACCGGGACCGGGCTGGATGCAGCCTACGATGGTCCAGTCGCGGGCCTCCTCCAGTGTGCAGCCCTTGCCCATAGCCATCTGCATGGCCACGTTGTCGTTGAAGAAGCCGGGGTTGGCCTGGCCGTCCTGGATCATCAGGCAACCCTTGCGGATCAACGCCTCGGGAGTGCCGTCCCACACGCGGACGGCCATCACGGGCTGGGTGGTTTTCAGCTCGGAGGCGGCATCCAGGCAGAAATAGGACAGCTCGTTGGTGGCGTCGGTCCCCTCGGGGGTCTGGCCGCCCACCACCAGCAGCTCCCACATGGGATAGCCGGCAAAGGAGGTTGCATACCACTTGTCGCGGACCTCAAACACCTCGCAGGCCTTCAGGTAGAAGCACTCCAGCATCTCCATGGCCTCGCCCTTGGTGATGGCCTTGTCGATAATGACGTCCTTCTCATAGAAGGGCCACATGTACTGGTCAAAGCGGCCGAAGCCGTTGGCGGTGGTGCAGACCTCGATGTGGAAATACACATGCACGAACCACACCAGCTGCAATGCCTGCTGGAAATTCTGGGGGGGATTCTCAGGCACTACGCGGCAGTTGGCGGCGATGGTCAGCAGCTCCTGCTTCCGCTTGGGGTCGCCGCAGGCAGCGGCCTGCCGCTCCGCTTCATCGGCCATTCTGTGGGCGTATTCGATCAGACCTTCGCACTGGATGATGCAGGCGTTCCAGTAGTCAACGCGCTGCTGATCCTCCTTGCTGCTGCAAAGGGTGCTGCTGATGTTGTCGCGGCATTCGTCTATGTAGCCCTTCAGGCCGACGGCCAGCAGCTTTTCATGGTCGCAGGTGGTCTCGCCGGAGACGCCGTTGGTCAGACCCACCGTGATGATATCGTCGTGGATACGTTCCAGGATATCCGCCGGCAGCGCTTTTTTGGACATGTCCTGCATGGACTTGCCCTCCCAGTAGGGAAGCGTTTTCAGGATCAGCTCCCGGTCCTCGGGGGAAATGTCGTAAGGATCGGTCTTTCTCAGGGGGAAGGCGTCCAGCTCGGGCAGATAGAACTCCGTGCTGGACTGGAATTCGGGGTGCAGGTTGGCGCCGCGGTACTTGTTGGTGGGGGTGCCGACGATCAGCTCATCGTCCATGATCAGGGTCGTCATGTGTTCCATGATGTACTTGACGACCTTGGCGCGGAAGATAGGGGTGGATTCCCCGGCAAACTTCTGATATGCCTCTGTTTCCAGCACCAGACGCTCCGCGGTGATGCAGGGTCTGGAGTCGAACAGCTTGTTTCTCATGCGGGTAAGACGTTCATTCAACATATTACGCTCCTCCTTGTCGGTAAAAGAGCTTCCTGCCTGAAGGAAGCCAAAAATTGCGGGACGCAATAAATGCGGGCGTTTTCAAGATATCTTTATTCCTATTCTAACCAGAGGCGGTTTTTCGTTCAATAGTTATCTTGCTCCGAAAAATGAATTTATTTGCGAACTCTTGCTACCCTTTTGCTTTTGTGGTATACTGCAAAAGACGACAAATTCCGCCGTGACCGCAGGAGGTGCCCTATGCTGCTGGAAAAACTGACCTTTGCCGACGACTTTCCCATCAATATCACAGTGGGCAATATTGTGGAGGATCCGCTTCATTATCATCTGGACATCGAGTTTGTCTATGTGCTGAAGGGCGAGATCCAGCTGAAAAACGGATATTGCATCTACCATCTGCGGGAAGGGGATATTTTTACCAATTCCGGCAACGAGGTGCACAGCATGAAGGCGCTGACCGAGGATAACATCATCGCCCAGATCCAGATCAGCATCCGTGACCTGTCCCAGTATTTTCCCAACCTCAGCAAAGCCTGCTATCGAACCTATTCCAAAAAGCCCACCGACAAAAAGCATGACCGGCTGCGGGATCTGCTGCTGCAGATCCTGATGAAGTATGAGCTGAAGGGCTTCAATTATAAAAGCGAGTGCGTCTATCTGATGGCGGATGTGATCAAGCATCTGGACAAGTACTTTAACCTGTTCGTCTTTGACAAGAACATCGTGGTGGGCTTCGACCGGGGCAACCAGCTGACGGTGGACCGCATCAGCCGCATCTGCCAGTACATTTATCAGAATTACGCCAATAACATCACCCTTCAGGATCTCAGCGAGATGGAGTACCTGAACTCCTTCTACCTGTCCCATCTGATCAAGGATTTCACCGGCATGAACTTCCGGGACTTTTTGTGCTTTGCCCGTGTGGAGATGTCGGAGATCAAGCTGCTGGGCAGCGACAAGAAGGTCAGCCAGATCGCGCGGGAGGTGGGCTTCTCCACCACGGCCTACTATAAAAAGTATTTTACCAAGTGGTTCGGCCATAGCCCGCAGGAGCATCGCGGCATCTATCTTTCCCAGGTCAAGAGCGACCTGCATCCGGCGGTGTTCAACGAGTTGCCGCCCAACCGGGCCATCGCGGCGGTAAAGCGGGCCCACTCCAACTATAACTCCCAGAAGGAAATGAGCAATGTGATCACGGGAGTAAATCTGGACATCAGCGTGGACGTTCACACCAAGCCGCTGCGGACGTTTGACCGGCGGCTTACCGTGGTGGTTACGCGGAATGATTATCGCGCCCTGGGGCCGGGGATCTTTGAGGCACTGGTGAATCTGACGCCCGGCAAGGTGATCCTGCTGCGGGATGAGGACAGCACCATGGGCGAGCTGCGGGAGATCCGCAGCCTGCTGTCCGGCTGCGGCCTGTCCGTGGAGATCCAGAGCGAGACGGCTGTGGAGCGGGGCGCGGGCGCCGCGGCGCTGGATTCCATCGCTTATCCCCTTTACCTGTTCCGGAAGTACGGTGAGAAGGACGCTCCGACACAGATGGAGGTGTTCCTGCGGGACAGCGGCGACGCCAAGGGCAGGATCCTGCGGGGACAGCGGGCGCTGCTGACCGGCAACGGCATAAAAAAGCCGTCGTACTTTGCCTATGCGGCCCTGTCCAAGGTCAAGGGCAACGTGATCGTGCAGGGAAATCAGTACTGCGTGGTCCGCAACGTGCGGGGAGAAGCGCCGGTCTATGTGGTCTTTGCCTATAACTATAATGACGCGGCACACGATGTGTGCCGCCGGGCAACGGAGCCGTCCGAGGTACGGAATGCCATCAATAACTTCCGGGATGAGCTGAATCTCAGCGTCAGCTTCAACCTGAAGCCGGGCACCTACTCCGTATTGAAATACAGCATGAACCGGGAGAACAACATTTTCGCATATATGTCCGCGCTGGACTTTCAGGATGCGGTGCTGGAGCGCTTTTACGCTCCCGGCAATCTCCTTTCCGGCTGGCCGGTACTGGAGACCTATATCGAGGATGTGCGTACCGTGCTGAACGTCAATTTCTCCATCAAGGGGCCGGGCATCCAGATGGCAGTCATCCAGACCCACGGCGGCCGGTATTCGCTGCGGGATGCCGTGGAACAATAAACGCGGCCTGAAAAGGCCGGAAACAGGGAAAACAGCCCGGTGCGCAGCGCACCGGGCTGTTTTCCTTATAGAGAGGAAGGATCAGTCGAAGTTATAGTCGGTCACGATGGGCTCGCGGCCGGTGGTCTTGTCGTTGAAGTATTCGTACAGCGAGATCCCCAGGAAGGAGCCGCTGATGTTGACCACGTTGTCAAAGCCGTTGCCCACCAGGCAGCGGTAAGCGTAATAGGAGCGCTGGCTGCTGCGGCAGTGCAGGTATACGGGCACATCGCGGGGTATCTCGGACAGGTGCTGGCGCAGCACGGAGGTGGGGATGTTGTGAGCGCCCTTGATATGGGACTGGGCAAACTCGTCCTCCTCGCGGACGTCGATGATATAGGCGCCGCTTTCCACCAGATCCCGGACCTGCGCCACATGGACCTGCTTCAGCTGGCCGTTCAGCACATTCCCGGCCACCAGCGCCGCCATGTGAACGACGTCCTTGGCGGTGGAGAACAACGGGGCGTAGCAATGCTCGAAGGAGAACAGATCCTCCAGATCAGCCTTGGAGGAGATCAGTGCCGCCACGGCGTCCACACGCTTGGTCACGTCGCCGGTGCCGATGGCCTGAGCGCCCAGCAGCTTGCCGGAGGGGACCTCGAACAGCAGCTTGAAGCACATGTAATTGGCGCCGGGCATCAGGCCCACCCGGTCAGAGGGGAACACGGTAACGGAATCATAGGCGATCCCGGCGGCAGCGGCAGAGCGCTCGTTCAGACCGGTGGAGGCGGCGTTCAGGCCAAAGACCCGGATACAGGAGGAGCCGATGAAGCCGCGGTAGGGAGAGCCCATACCGTACATATGGTTGGCGGCGATGCGGGCCTGCTTTTGGGCGGGGCCTGCCAGCGCCAGACGGCCGGGCAGCCCTGTCTGGGCATTGAAGGTCTCCACCGCGTCGCCCACGGCGTAAATATCGGGATCGGAGGTCTGCATCCACTCGTTCACCTTGATGCCGCGGGTCTGGCCGATCTCCAGTCCCGCGTCTCTGGCGAGGCCGGTCTCCGGCGCTACGCCGATGGCCATGATCACCGCGTCGGCAGGCAGGGTAAATTCCTTCCCGTCCTTTGTGGCGGTGATGCGGCCGTCCTCGATGGCGGTCAGCGTACTGCCCACGCACAGGCGGATATCGTGGTCGAAAAGCTCCTTCTGCAAAGTCTGCACCATGTCGTAGTCAAAGGGGGCCAGGATCTGGCCCATGCCCTCCACCACGGCCACATTTTTGCCGGCAAGGCGCAGGTTCTCCGCGGTCTCGATGCCGATGAAGCCGCCGCCGACCACCACCACGTCCCTGACGCCGTCGCGGTCCAGGCAGGCCTTGATCCGCACCACGTCGCTGACGTTCCGCACGGAGAATACGTTGTCCCGGTCGATGCCGCGGATGCTTTTGGGCATGATGGGGGAGGCGCCGGGTGCCAGCACCAGCTTGTCATAGGACTCGGTAAAGGTCTCGCCGGTCAGCGTGTTCTTTACGGTCACGTTTTTTGCGGCCCGGTCAATGGCGACGACCTCACTGTTGACGGACACATCAATGTTATGCTTTGCCCGAAAGGCCTCCGGGGTCATCATGATCAGGTCCTCAGAGGAGCCTACGGTACCGCCCAGATAATAGGGGAGAGAGCAGTTGGAAAAAGAGACGTCATGTCCTCTTTCAAACAGCTTGATCTCGGCCTTTTCGTCCAATCTACGCACGCGCGCCGCGGCGGAAGCACCACCGGCGACGCCGCCGACTACGACCAGTTTCATATGCATGAGCACCTCTCTTTTTGTTTGGTACCCCCATAGTATCATCATTGCCGTAGGGATTGCAATTTAACAACTTGCTTATTATATTGCTATTGCATAGCATTTACTTGTGTTTTTTTGCGGCCGTCGTTACAATTGCAGATGAGATTGACCTTTCGGTTACCGATATCACATAGGGAGGACAATATGAAAGACTATACAAAGCTTTCGCACGAGGAGAAGGAAGCGTTGGTAAAAAAGGCAATGGACGTGGGCTTCCAGACGGAGACGGACTACGGCAACTGCATTCAGAGCGGCCTGAACGGACTGTATCACGCATTCCCCGATATGGGTATTACCGAAGATATGCTGCGGGGCTGTTTTGGTATTGCCGGCGGCTGCGGCTTGTCCCTGATGGGGACCTGCGGCGCACTGAACGCGGCGGCATGGGCCATCAGTATGTTTTATGGCCGCCCCATCAATGACCTGGGCGGCGATTACAGCGCCTGTCAGGCGCTGATCCGCACGGTGGTGGACCAATTCAAGGAGCGCTATGGCGGGATCCTCTGTCATGAGGTGCTGACCCACAATATGGGCGCGCCGTATGACTGGAAAACGCCGGAGGGCGATGCCCAGTACACCGCCCACAACGGTACCTTCCACTGCGCCACCGCCGTGGCGTTCTGCAATGAGATCGTGGCCCGCATGATCGTGGGCGGCCAGCTGAAATATCCGGAAGAGAAAGCTTGAAAAGGAGAGAACGATGAGCTATAACTTTGACCAGTTGAAGGACAGAAGAAATTCCGAGTGTACCAAGTGGCGCGTCGGGGAGAACGAACTGCCCATGTCCATGGCTGATATGGATTTTGAGACTGCGCCCGAGATCAAGAAGGTGTTTGCCGACCGTGTGGCTCATGGTGTTTTTGGTTATGCCGACCTGCCGGACGACTGGGCCGACGCCTATGTGAGCTGGTGGGGCAGCCGCCATCACTTCGATGTGGATCCCGCGTGGCTGGTATACAGCTCCGGCGTGATCCCCACCATTTCCAGTGTTGTCAGAAAGCTGACCACACCGGCGGAGAAGGTGGTGGTGCTGACGCCGTCCTATAACATTTTCTTCAACTCCATCGTCAACAACGGCCGCTATGTGCTGGAGTGCCCGCTGCGTTACCGCGAGCCGGTCTATGACATTGACTTTGAGGCGCTGGAGGCGGCGCTGGCCGATCCCCAGACATCGCTGATGATCCTGTGCAATCCCCATAACCCCGTGGGCAAGATCTGGGACCGTGAGACGCTGCTGCGCATCACGGAGCTGTGCGTCAAGCACAGCGTGCTGGTGCTGTCCGACGAGATCCACTGCGACCTGACCGATCCCGGCAAGGAGTATATCCCCTATGCCAGCGTTTCGCCGGAGGCGGCGCAGATCAGCATCACCTGCGTGGCCCCCACCAAGGCCTTCAACCTGGCGGGCATCCAGTCCTCCGCGGTGATCGTGCCCAATAAGACGCTGCGGCACAGAGTGTGGCGCGCCCTCAATACCGACGAGGTGGGCGAGGCCAGTATTCTGGGCGCGCTGGCGCCGTCGGCGGCTTTCAAGCAGGGCGGCGCCTGGCTGGACGCCATGCGGGCCTATGTGTTTGAGAACAAGCAGTATGTGCGCCAATATATCGCGGAGAACATCAAGGAGATCAAGGTGGTGCCGTCTGAGGCCACCTATCTGCTGTGGATGGATTGCCGCGGTGTGTGCGAGGATTCCACGGAGCTGGCAAGCTTCCTGCGGAAGAATACCGGGCTGATCCTGGTGAACGGTGCGGGCTATGGCGCCGGCGGCAACGGCTTCCTGCGTATCGCGCTGGCCTGCCCCAGAAGTACGGTGGAGGACGGCATGGCGCGTCTGACGCGCGGCGTCAGGGAATTCCTGGGCCAGAAGTAAGTTGGCTTGTTTGAGGAGCAAGGAAAAACAGATAAAGAAGGACGGCGCTCTCATTTGAGAGCGCCGCCCTTCTTGTATGCAGTAAGGGAGAAAATCACACGTTTTCGGTGTTCTTTTTAGCCAGATGCTTCTGGAGCCAATCCTTGCCGTCCACATAACGGGAGACGATGAAGGAGACCACATAGTCGCCTGCGGCGTTGATCATGGTCGCGGGAGGATCCACCAGGTTGCCGATGGCCACCAGGATGGGGAAGGCCAGCTCCATCTGGTTGGGGAAGAAGATGGAGCAGATGATGTACTCACCGATGTAGCCGCCGCCGGGGACGCCGGACATACCGACGGAGGACAGCACGGCCACCAGAACAATGGGGATCAGAGAGCCCCAGCCCATATCCTGACCGAACACGCCCCACACGAAGGCGATCTTCAGCACGCAGGAGAAGCAGGAGCCGTCCATGTGCATGGTAGCGCCCAGAGGAATGACCATCTCGGCCACGTCCTTGTTGATGCCGGTGGCCTCAGCCTCTTCCATGTTGGTGGGGATGGTGGCCACGCTGGAGCAGGTGCCCAGAGAGACGATGGCGGGCTTGGCGATGTGCTTGAACATGGTCTTGATACCATGCTTGCCGCCGCCGAACCATGCGAACAGGGGGAACGCGGTGAAGATGTAGATGAAGCACAGAGGATAGTACACCGCCATGGCGCGGCCGTAGGAACCGGCGATCTGGGGACCGTAGTCGGCAACCAGACCGGCGAAGATGGCGAAGAAGGCCACGGGGGCATAGTAAGTGATGATCTTGATGAACTTCATCATGACCTCGGTCATGCTGTTGAGCCACTTGGCCACCAGCGTCTCGGGGCCGCCGGCCATGTTGGTAGCGAAGCCGAACAGCACGGAGAACACGATCAGGGGCAGCATGGCCCGGCGGGTCAGCAGACCAACGAAGTCGCTGGCGGTGAAGAAGTTGACGATCATGTCGGAAATGGAGGCGTACTCGCCCATTTCCTCAGAGGGGATGTCGGTCCAGGGAACCAGTACCGGGGGGAAGATCTTCATCAGTACGAACATGATGACGGCGGCGATAGCGCCGGTGATGACGAAGGTGGCCACGGTGGTGCCCATGATCTTACCGGCACGCTTCATGCTCTTCATATTGGCGATGGAGCCCGCGATGGACACGAACACCAGAGGCACTACCACGCAGAACATCATGTTGATGAACACGGTGCCGAAGGGCTTCAGCACGGTGGCTACGCTGGGAGCCAGCCAGCCCACGATAGCGCCGATGACCATCGCGCCCAGCATGATGCCAAGGAAAATATAATTCCTGACGACTGCTTTCTTTTCCATTAGTTTTTACTCCTCCTAACAGTTTTGCGATTTGAGTTTACCACTCTATTATAATGAGCATTATTTAAAAAGTAAACTGGCAATATTGCTATGTTACTTGCAAATAGTGCTACGCTAACGAAGGGGAATGACCGAACTGCTTCTTATAGGCCCGGGAGAAGGTGGAGTACTCCTGATAGCCGCAGCGCAGCGCCGTTTCGCCCAGCGGCAGGCCCTGCTCCAGCAGCTGCTGGGCCAGCAGCAGGCGTTTTTCGGTGATATAATTATGAATGGTATAGCCGGTCTCGTCCCGGAAGCGCCGCATCATGTGATATTTGCTGATATAGAACCGGGCGGCCAGCTCGTCGATGGTCAGTGGCTCGGTCAGGTGGGCGTTCAGATATTGCAGAATGGAGATGATCTTGCTGTCGCCGTCCGCGGCGCTGACGGTGCCGCCCGTCAGGGAGAGACGGTTCACCTCCACCATCAGCTGGGTGAACAGCGCCTGCCGCAGCAGCGCCGCGCCGAAGGTTCCCTCCTGCTGCACCTGCTCCAGCAGGGAAAACAGCTCCCGTATCCGGTCGGCCCCGGCGTGGTAAACGTAGCGGAATTCCTCCTGCGCCTGCCGGAAGCAGCGCTCCAGATCACAGTCTGGTGTGGACAGCTGCTGCAGGTACTCCGGCGAGATATAGAGGATGGCCCGCTCGTAAAAGTCGTTCTGCTCCACAATGGGCTTGTGGATGCTGCCGCGGCCCACCAATACATAATCACCGGGCTGAAGGGCATAGCGCTCACCCTCGATGGCGTAGCCTGCCCGGCCGGCCAGCAGAATGATGATCTTGTGGAAGCTGTGATAGTGATAGGGGATCTTCTCATGTTTGTCGTCAGCCAGATGAAACAGGCGGAACGGCTCGTTTAAATATCCGCGCTTCTCATAATTCAAAGGCTCCATCACAGCACCTCCTTCATTTTTTTGCGCTATATTACCACAAACGCTGCAAAAAATGCAATCCCCTTGCCGTGTATTTTTTTCGATGGCAGCAATAAGTTGCTGAATATACGCATAAATATTCATTTATGCAAGCAGGGATACGGTGAATTCGCTGCGAAACAGTAGGTAATGCAAAAGAAAATAAGACAAAATCAACAAAAACGATAATGATAGTGAAAAAATATTCAAAAAACAGTTGACTTATATGCATGGCGGGTGTATAGTATCCACTGTCAGCAGGAGCTGACCACAACGTAACGTTCCTCCGACTTCGGTATTGGAAGGCCGGAGCGGAGCCAACAAAGAATTTTGAAAGGAAATGAAAAAGATGAAAAAGTTTCTGGCATTGATGCTGGCCATGCTGATGGCGCTGAGCCTGGTGGCCTGCGGCGGCGGTAATAACGCTGCTGACGATAACAACGCAAATGACGGCGACGCCGCCAACACCGACGAGTCTCTGGTGGTTCTGGAGAACGTGGTGGACTGGGGCGAGACCGAGCCTTACCGTGTTCTGGTGCAGAAGGGCGACCCCAAGGGTCTGCTGGATGGCATCAACAAGGCCATCGCTGAGCTGACCGCCAACGACGGCGCCCTCATCAAGGAGATCGAGAACAAGGTCGCCTCTCAGGAGACCTACACTCCCGACGCTGTGTCCTCTGATCTGGCTCCTGCCGGTGACGATGCCGCTGCCAGCGACAAGCCCGTTCTGGTGCTGGGCACCAGCCCCGATTATCCTCCCTATGAGTTCTTTGCCGACGCCGCTATGACCGAGTATGCCGGCATCGACGTGGAGGTCGCCAAGTACATCGCCGAGTCCATGGGCATGGAGCTGCAGATCGAGTCCATGAACTTCGATAATCTGGTCACTTCTCTGAGCAACGGCGACTTCGACATGGTGCTGGCCGCCTGCGAGTACACCGAAGAGCGTGCGCTGGCCTGCGATTTCTCCGATCCCTACTACACCGATCTGCCTCCCGTCATTCTGGTGAAGGCTTCCAACGCTGATAAGTACAAGACCGTGGACGACATCAATCAGGCTTCCGTCATCATCGGCGCCCAGAAGAACACCACCAAGGCTATGGCCGCTGCCGACATGTTCCCCGAGGCTGCCAACGGCATGGTGCTGGAGTCTCTGGTTCCCACGCTGGTCACTGAGCTGAAGAACGGCACCATCGACCTGCTGGTGCTGGACGGCAACGTGGGCCTGAGCTACGTCGGCTGATAATCCCCGTGATCTTACCGCAAACGTGCAAAGCCTTGGCTTTGCACGCTTGCGTGCGCTTTAGGCCCCAGAACATGTGAAAGGATGCTTCGTCTATGTCGTGGAATGATCTGTTTGTGAACATGGACAACACAAACTTCTTCAATTTCTCGTTCCTGCCCAAGTATGGTTCCGCCTTTGTCCGAGGCTTTGAGTATACGCTGCTGCTGGCCGTGGTCTCCGTGCTGCTGGCCGTGATCCCCGCTCTGCTGCTGGCCATGATGCGTCTCAGCAAGGTCAAGCCCGTCAAGTGGTTTGCCGGCGCGTACATCGCGGTTTTTCGCTCTACCCCCATGCTGGTGCAGCTGTCCATTATCTATTTCGGACTGTTCCACTACATTACGCTGCCCCGCACGCTGCTGTTCGGCTTCATCGCCATCAACCGTTTTATCCCCGGCGTGGTGGCGCTGGCCCTGAACAGCTCAGCCTATGTGGCTGAGATATTCCGTGCCGGTATTCTGGCGGTGGATAAGGGCCAGACCGAAGCCGCCCGCTCGCTGGGTCTGTCCGGCTGGCAGTCCATGCGTCTGGTGGTGCTGCCTCAGGCCATCAAGAACGTGCTGCCCGCACTGGCCAACGAGGTGGTCACCATGGTGAAGGAATCCTCCATCTGCTCCGTGCTGGGCATGGCGGAGATCATGTATACCGCCCAGACCGTCTCCGGTAACTCGTATATCACGCTGGCCCCCTATGTGCTGGCCGCGTTGGTCTATTTCTGCATCAACTACCCGGCCTCCAAGGCGATCGAGGCCATCGAAAGGAGAATGCGTCGTGGCGACAAGCAATAACGTTTTGATTTCCGTGCAGCATCTGGTGAAAGAGTACAATCATGGCACCGTCCACGCTCTGAATGACTGCAACCTGACGATCAACAAGGGCGAGGTGGTGGCCATCATCGGCCCCTCCGGCAGCGGCAAATCCACGCTGCTGCGCAGCCTGAACCTGCTGGAGCAGCCCACCTCCGGCGCCATCTATTTTGACGGCGTGGATCTGGCGGACAAGTCCGTGGACATCAACCTGCACCGCCAGAAGATGGGCATGGTGTTCCAGCACTTCAACCTGTTCCCCCATAAGACGGTGCTGCAGAACATCACCATGGCGCCCGTCACCTTGAAGAAGAAAACCGCCGCCGAGGCGGAGGCTCAGGCCAGGTCCCTGCTGGAGCGTATCGGTCTGGCCGACAAGGCAAACGAGTATCCCAACATGCTCTCCGGCGGCCAGAAGCAGCGTATCGCCATTGTCCGGGCGCTGGCCATGGACCCGGAGGTCATGCTGTTCGACGAGCCTACCTCCGCCCTTGACCCCGAAATGGTGGGCGAGGTGCTGGATCTGATGCGCGACCTGGCCAAGGAGGGCATGACCATGGCGGTGGTGACCCACGAGATGGGCTTTGCCCGTGAGGTGGCTGACCGCGTGGTGTTCATGGCCGACGGCAAGATCCTGGAGGAGGGTGCGCCCGCCGACCTGTTCGACCATCCGAAGGATCCCCGTTTGCAGGATTTCCTCAGCAAAGTTCTGTAAAATCCATAAAAAAATCGGTATCCGAAAGGATACCGATTTTTTTATACACTATTTATCAGCTCTTTCCGCGGATCTCGTGGCGGCACTTGGGACAGGTGATCACGATCTTGCCCTTGCCCACCGGCACGCGGCACACGGTCTTGCAGTTGGGACAGGTGAAGTATTTGTGCTCCTTGTCCATCCGCTGCTGTTTGCCTCTGCTGAGTTTCCGCTTCAGCGGCCACCAGAACTTTTGCAGGAAGGCGGCGTTCTCGGCCCGGCGCTTTTCCAGATTCCGGGAGAATACCCGGAACAGCGCCCACAGCACCATCACCGTGGTGACAGCGCCGATGATGCTGGACAGCAGGGGAACCTTTTTCGTCAGCATGCCCACGATATCCAGCAGGATGGCCGTCCAGATGATGCACAGGCCCAGCTGATCGGCACCGTTGCGGCCGTACATGAACCGGCTCAGTCCATTGCGCAGACGTTGAAAGAAACTCATAGCTCCGCCTCGATTTCCTAGAGAGTATCAACATAACACGATATTTTAGCGGAAAATACCGAAAAGGTAAAGGGTGCATCGGGAAAATTAACAAATTGGTCAAAATTTTGTTGACTTTGACGGGGAGAGCGGGAACTCTTTATTGCAATCCCACGGAGAAATTGGTATAATAAATCAGTTAAAAGCACAATGGAGGCCGGCAGAATGTATCCCACCGGCCCCCTATCTGAAAAGCGGCCACTCAGCGCCGCACAGGACAGAAGCGCGCCGCGCGGGAGAGCGCCGGCGCTGCGCCGCTTACTGTATCATATGCCGTGCCGCCGGGACCGGTGCGGTGAAAGGAGCACCACCATGATCAAGATCGCACCCTCTATCCTGTCGGCGGATTTCGCCAACCTCCAGCGGGATATCGAACGCATTTCCACCGCCGATTACGTCCATGTGGACGTGATGGACGGCCTGTTTGTGCCCAATATCTCCATCGGCATCCCTGTGGTGAAGTCCATCCGCCCCACCACCAGCCTGCCGCTGGACGTTCATCTGATGATCGAGCGGCCTGTGCGCTATGTGGAGCAGTTCTGCGACGCCGGCGGCGACATCATCACCTGCCATGTGGAGGCGGACACCGAGGAGAATATCCATGAGGCCCTGCGCCGCATCCATGCCAAGGGAAAGAAGGCCGGTGTGGTGGTGAAGCCCAAGACCCCCGCCAGCGCCATGCTGCCCTTTATCAGCGAGTGCGACATCATTCTGGTGATGACGGTGGAGCCGGGCTTCGGCGGCCAGAAGTTCATGGCCCACATGATGCCCAAGGTGCAGACCATCCGTGGCTATATCGACGCCATGAATCCTGCCTGCGAACTGGAGGTGGACGGCGGCGTGGATACCAGCACCTGTCATCAGTGCATCCATGCCGGGGCCGATGTGCTGGTGGCCGGCAGCGCCGTCTATAAGGCGGCGGATATCCCCCAGCGCATCAAAGAACTGAGAGGTTAAGACCCATGGAATACTTTCCCGCGCCCCTTGAAAAGCTGGTGGAGCAGTTTGCCCGCCTGCCCGGCATCGGCGGCAAATCCGCCCAGCGTCTGGCCTTCCATGTGCTGAACCTGCCCATGGAGGAGGCGGAGGCCTTTGCCCACGCCATCGTGGACGCCAAGCGCAGCGTGACGCTTTGCCCTGTGTGCCGCAACCTGACGGCGGGCGGCCTTTGCCCCATCTGCGCCGATCCCCGTCGGGACGAGACGGTCATCTGCGTGGTGGCCGATCCCCGCGACGTGCTGGCCATCGAGCGGAGCCGGGAGTTCAGCGGTCATTACCATGTGCTCCACGGCGTGCTGTCTCCCATGAACCATGTGGGGCCGGACGATCTGCAGATCAAGCCGCTGCTGGACCGCGTGGCCAAGGGCGGTATTCAGGAGGTCATTATGGCCACCAACCCCGACACCGAGGGCGAGGCCACGGCCCTGTACATCGCCCGGCTTCTGAAGCCCTTCGGCGTGAAGGTCACCCGCCTTGCCTACGGCATCCCCGTGGGCGGCCATCTGGAATTTGCCGACGACGCCACGCTGATGCGGGCACTGGAAGGACGGCGAGAGCTATGAGAAAACTGACCTGCCTGCTGCTGGCCTGCCTGCTGGCGCTTTTGCTGACGGCATGCGGCGCGCCCAAGACCGAGACGCTGGATATCTTTTCCATGGACACCTACATGTCCCTTGTGGCGGTGGGCGACGGCGCGTTTGATGTGCTGCAGCAGACCGCCAACGAGATCAATACGCTGGAGCAGCGGCTCAGCCGCACCATCGACACCAGCGATGTGGCCCAACTGAACGCCAACGGCACCGCTGTCCTCAGTAATGACACAGCGGCGCTGCTGCGGTCGGCGCTGGAATACAGTGCCGAAACGAACGGCGCCTTCGATGTGACCATCGCGCCGCTGGTGGCGCTGTGGGGCATCACCACCGACAGTCCCCGCGTCCCCTCTCAGGAGGAGATCGACGCGCTGCTGCCGCTGGTGGGCAGCGAACATGTCCGGCTGGACGGCGATACCGCCGCACTGGACGAGGGCTGCACCATCGACCTGGGCGGCATCGGCAAGGGCTACGCCTCCGACAAGGCGGCGGAGTTGTTTGCCGGAAGCAGTATTTCCGGCGGCTTTGTGAGCCTGGGCGGCAATGTGTACGTTCACGGTACCACCGCCGAGGGAAAGCCCTGGAACGTGGCCATTCAGGATCCTAACAATACCGAGGGCTTTGCCTGTACGCTGCATCTGTCGGACGCCTTTGTGGTGACCTCCGGCGGCTATCAGCGCTATTTCACCGCGCCGGACGGCACGGTATATCAGCATATCATCGACCCCGCCACCGGCTGGCCGGTGCAGAACGGACTTCTGAGCGTCTCCATCGTGACCCGCCGCGCTGACGGCGGCACCGGCACCATGGCCGACGCCTATTCCACCGCCCTGTACGTCATGGGCGAGGACGGCGCGGTGGATTTCTGGCGGCAGCAGGGCACCTTTGACATGGTGCTGGTGACGGAGGACGGGCGGGTGCTGTATACGCCCGGTCTGGCGGACTGCTTCAGTGAGACGGAGGGAAGCGGCTATGACTACCAGCTCCTCGCGGCCTGAATTGGAATTCAATCGCTATGACGCCATTGTGGTGGCCATCGTGACGCTGCTGGCGGTGGCCGTGGCGCTGTGGTTCTATCTGCCCAAGTCCCAGACGGGCGAGGCGACGGTGGTGATCTCCGTGGGCGGAGCGGAAACGCAGCGGGTGAAGCTGAGCGGCTTCACCGGGACCACCGTTGCCCATAACGGCTATACGCTGACCATTGCTGCCGACGGGGACAGCGTGTGGGTGGCGGAGAGCGACTGCCCTACCCAGGACTGCGTCCACACCGGCCATATCCGCCGGGCGGGACAGTCCATCGTCTGCCTGCCCGCACAGGTGGTGATCCATCTGGAGGGCGCGGCTTCCGCCGGCGCGCCGGACGTGATCGTGGGGTGACGGCATGAAATGGACGACAAAGAATATCGCCCTGTGCGCCGTGCTGACGGCGCTGGCCCTGGGTCTCAGCACGCTGGAGAACCTGTTTCCTGTGTCTCTGGTGGTGCCGCTGCCGGGCGTAAAGCTGGGCCTTGCCAACATCGTCACGGTGTTTGCCCTGTATGAACTGGGGGCGGCCCCGGCGCTGGTGATCCTGCTGGCCCGGTGCGGTCTGGGCAGTCTGTTTGCCGGGAATGTATCGGCGCTGCTGTTCTCCCTGCTGGGCGGCCTTACCGCCATGTTGGTGATGATCGGCCTGAAGCGCTGCCGCCGTCTCAGCATTTACGGCGTGTCCATCGGCGGCGCGGCG
Source organism: uncultured Oscillospiraceae bacterium (assembly GCA_934597345.1). Lineage (GTDB taxonomy): Bacteria > Bacillota > Clostridia > Oscillospirales > Oscillospiraceae > Vescimonas. Next base: position 13,950 of record CAKTRJ010000005.1, on the reverse strand, counting down.
GCCCACAACGTGGGCCAGATGGCGGCGGCGGTCATTACGCTGGGCAATACCATGGTGCTGGGCTATCTGCCGTTCCTGCTGGCGGTGTCGCTGGTGACGGGAACGCTGACAGGCTTTGTGTCGGCGCTTCTCTTCCGGGCCATGGCCCATGTAAAACTCTCCCATTAAGGAGGAAGCCATAATGGATCAAAAGGATAAAATTATTTTGCAGCAGCTGGATGTGATCCGCTCCATGACGGAGAACGGCATCAAGCGGATGAACAGCGACTTCTGGGGCGCGCCCGCCGCGCCGCAGGCCCCTGCCGCGCCGAAAGCGCCCTCCGGCGGCGGAGAGAGCGACAAGAAGGCTGCCGTATCCACCGGCCAGAAGGAGGCGGAGCCCAAGGAAGAACTGCCGCCGCCGGAGAAGATGGAGGATCTTCTGGCGGAGCTGGACAGCTACATCGGCCTTGACGTGGTGAAGGATGAGGTACGCAGCCTCATCAACATGGTGCAGGTCTATAAGCTCCGCCGGGAGCACGACCTGCCCACCGCCGATATGTCCCTCCACATGGTGTTCACCGGCAACCCCGGTACCGGCAAGACCATGATGGCCCGTATGATGGCCCGTATCTATCGCTCGCTGGGCATCCTCAGCAAGGGTCAGCTGGTAGAGGTGGACCGCAGCGGTCTGGTGGCGGGCTATGTGGGCCAGACGGCCATCAAGACCCAGAAGGCCATTGAAAAGGCCATGGGCGGCGTGCTGTTCATCGACGAGGCCTACGCCCTCAACGGCAAATCAGAGAACGACTTCGGTCAGGAGGCCATCGACACGGTGTTGAAGGCCATGGAGGATCACCGGGACGATCTGGTGGTGATCGTGGCGGGCTATACCGATCTGATGGAGAAGTTCATCCACTCCAACCCCGGCCTGGAGAGCCGCTTCAACCGCTTCCTGCTGTTCCCCGACTACACAGTGGACGAGATGATGGCCATTTTCAAGATGCGCTGCGGCAAGGGCTATGTGCTGACGGAGGAGGCCGAGCCGCTGGTGCGGGACTACATCGCCGAGGAGAGCGCCGCCGGAGACAGCTTCGGCAACGCCCGCGGCGTGCGGAATATTTTCGAGCATATTCTGGTGGCGCAGAACAACCGCCTTGCCAAAATGGAGCATGTTACCCGTGACGACCTGATGGCGCTGACGGCGGACGATGTGCTTCACGCAAGAGGAAAAATCGACGAATAACACCCCTTTTTGATACGATACCCCCCTTGTTAATCGATGGCCTTTTCGGTACACAAAAAGAGCACCCTGTGCGGGTGCTCTTTTTTGTATGCATTCGCATTCAGTCGCCTACGCCGGTGTGGATGACCTTGCCCATGTTCCACAGCTGGGCCACCCGCTGGGCGGCGGTCAGCCGTTCCTCCGGGGTATGATAGCTGGCGTGGGCGGTCTCCGCGCCGCAGTCCATGCAGCAGACGGAAACGCACCAGCCCTGCTCATCCTGCATGGCGCCCGCGCCCCGGCAGACGGGGCAATCCTCCAGTTCGATTTCAAAGATCGGATCCATAAGTTATCTCCTTGTTTCGGTATTTCGGGATCAGATTCGTTCAAAGGCCACACGGGGCGTGCCGTCCGCCACATGAATCACGCCGCAGTAGGTGAAGCCCTCCCGCAGGATGCAGCGCCGCATCACCTGATTGTCGGCATGGGTGTCCACCCGCAGGTGGGATATCCGCCGGGCTGCCCAGTCCACGCACTCGTGCAGTACGCCCCGGTGGGTGCCGTCGCTGCCGATGCGGTGGATGGTGCCGTAGGGGGTGGCGGTGTCACGCCATGCGCCGTCGATCCTGGCATAGGTGGGATCGTCGCCCACCACCAGCGCAAAGGCGCAGTAGATGCCGGAGGTATCCTCCATCACATACAGGTCGCCGTTGGCGATATCCTGCCGCAGCAGCGGCTCCGAGGGGTAGCCGTTGACCCACTGCACCATGTTGCCGTTTTGCCGCATGAAGCGGCGTGCGATGTCATAGATATCCAGAATACGGGGCAGATCGGTTTCCGTTGCGTGTCGTATCATGATCTCAGTTCTTCAGGCTTTGCAGCGGGGCGGGGATGCGGCCACCCCGGGCGATGAAGTCGGCGCTGGACTCAGTGTGTACCGGCATCAGCGGCGCGCTGCCCAGCAAGCCGCCCATTTCCACCACGTCGCCCACGGTCTTGCCCTCCACGGGGATGATACGGACGGCGGTGGTCTTGCTGTTGACCATGCCCACCGCCGCCTCGTCGGCAATGATGGCGGAGATGGTCTCGGCGCTGGTGTCGCCGGGTACGGCGATCATGTCAAGACCCACGGAGCATACGCAGGTCATGGCTTCCAGCTTGTCGATGGTCAGGGTGCCCTGCTGGGCGGCGGCGATCATGCCCTCATCCTCCGACACGGGGATGAACGCGCCGGACAGGCCTCCCACATGGCTGCTGGCCATGACGCCGCCCTTCTTCACCGCGTCGTTCAGCAGCGCCAGCGCGGCGGTGGTGCCGTGGGTGCCGCAGACGGCAAGGCCCATCTCCTCCAGAATACGGGCCACGCTGTCGCCAATGGCAGGGGTGGGAGCCAGAGACAGGTCCACGATGCCGAAGGGGGTGTCCAGCCGGCGGGACGCCTCGGTGGCCACCATCTGGCCCATGCGGGTGATCTGGAAGGCGGTCTTTTTGATGGTCTCCGCCACCACGTCAAAGGGCGCTCCCTTGCAATTCTGCAGGGCGTGATACACCACGCCGGGGCCGGAGACGCCTACGTTGATGACGCTGTCGGCTTCGCCCACGCCGTGGAACGCGCCCGCCATGAAGGGATTGTCCTCCACGGCGTTGCAGAACACCACCAGCTTGGCGCAGCCAAGGCCGTCCTTGTCCTTCGTCAGGTGGGCGGTCTCCTTGATGATGCGGCCCATGCGGGCCACCGCGTCCATATTGATGCCCGCCCTGGTGCTGCCTACGTTGACGCTGGAGCACACCAGATCGGTCTGGGCCAGAGCCTGGGGGATGGAGCGCAGCAGCAGCTCGTCGCCCTTGCTGAAGCCCTTCTGCACCAGGGCGGAATAGCCGCCCAGAAAGTCCACGCCGCAGGTCTTGCCCGCCCGGTCAAGGGTCAGGGCGAAGGGAACGTAGTCCTCTGTGTCGCAGCTGCCCGCCACCAGCGCCATGGGGGTGACGGAGATGCGCTTGTTGACGATGGGGATGCCGAATTCACTTTCGATGTCCCGGCCCGTCTGCACCAGCTTTTCCGCCCGGCGGCAGATCTTGTCGTAAATTTTGTCGCAGCAGCGCTTGGGATCTTCACTGACGCAGTCCAGCAGGGAGATGCCCATGGTGATGGTGCGGATGTCCAGATGCTGCTTGTCGATCATGTCGATGGTGTCAAAAATGTTTTGCAGATTCAGCATGGTTCCGCCTCCGCTTACAGCTTGTGCATGGCGTCGAAGATGTCCTCCCGCTGGATGCGGATGGACAGGCCCCGGCCCTCGCCATAGTCCTTGAGGATGGTGCGCAGCTGGTCAAAGGGCGTCTCGCACAGCGCCAGATCCACCACCATCATCATGGTGAAATAGCCCTCCATGATGGTCTGGCTGATGTCCAGCACGTTGATCTGGCTGTCCGCCAGCGTGTTGCACACACCGGCGATGATGCCCACCTGATCCTTGCCTACCACGGTCACGATTGCTTTCATATTGATATCACTCCTTTGGTGTAAGTTGCGGGGTTGTGTTTGCGATGGTATGTCCGGTATACGGCGGCGGCCTGAGGGCAGGCCGCCCTACGCATACCTCCGATAGAACTCCGTAGGGCGGGGTGCCCACACCCCGCCGCTCGGTAAACGTAGGGGCGATGTGGGCATCGACCCCTACGAATGGTAAAGGCATTTGCGCAGATTGCGTAAAAAGCCTCGCAGAGTTCGCCGCCCGCAGGCGGCGAAAAAATCAAATCATTTTTCCGGCGGCGTGTACGTCGGAAAAATTCTTCTCGGCCGGTCAGTGTGTCCGAAGGACGCGCGCAGCCGGCCGCAAGCCCCTTTGGCAATGAAATCGTCAGATTTCATGCCAGCTTTTTATTCCAGTTCATCCAGCGTCAGCTTGAAGGACGGCAGGAAGTGCTCCAGAAAATAGTCCACCTCCGGCAGCTCCATGTCATCCAGCGCGTAGCGGGTCTGCTCCTCCGCCTGACGGAACTCGTTGTTGCCCGCCTTCAGCTCCTCCAGACACTTGATATAGGCGCTGAGCTTGTCAGCGGCCTTCACCAGATGCTGGATCTCCGGCGCGGCGGGGGACAGGGCGGCGCTGTAGGTGGGCCGTAGCTCGTCGGGCAGCATGCCCAGCAGCTTATCCTCCGCCACCCGCTCCACCTGGCGATAGGCGTCCCGGATGGCGGGATTATAGTATTTGATGGGGGTGGGCATGTCGCCGGTGAGGATCTCCCCGGCGTCGTGGTACAATGCCGCCACGGCCACCTGCCCCTCGTCGATGTGGCCGTCGAAGAACTGGTTGCGGATCACCGCCAGCGCGTGTGCCAGTACGGCGGTCATATGACTGTGCTCCTGAATGTTCTCGGTATAGCTGTTGCGCATCAGCGCCCAGCGGTTGATGAACCGCATCCGGCTGATGTAGGCGAAGAAGTGGTGATGATTCTCTTTCATACCGGCTCCCCCAATAATGTCTCTCCATTGCATGCGGTAATGGTCACCTCCCGAACCTGATTGTGAAGATCAATGCCCTCCACCGCCACCGCCATATAGTTGGGGGCGTGGCCGGTGTAGAGACCGTCCTTTTCCTGCTCGAATAAGACCGGATACGTCCTGCCGACACAGCCCTCCAGATAGGTCTGATGCATCCGGTGGGCCACCTGCGCCGCCTGCGCGGCCCGCTCCTCCTTCACCGCTGCCGTCAGCTGGGGCATGGCCGCCGCTTTCGTGCCGGGACGGATGGAGTAGGGGAAGATGTGCATGGCGGCAAAGCCACATTTTTCGATGAACGCCAGCGTCTGGGCAAATTCTTCCTCCGTCTCGCCGGGGAAGCCGGTGATGAGGTCGGTGGTGACGGCGGGACGGTCAAAATACCGCTTCAGCAGCTGCACCGATTCATAGAACCGGGCGGTGTCGTATTTGCGGTTCATGCGCTGTAAGGTGGCGTCGCAGCCGGATTGCAGCGACAGGTGGAAGTGGGGACAGAGGTTGGGGAGCTTCACCGCACGACGGCAGAAGTCCTCGGTGATGGTGCGGGGCTCCAGACTGCCCAGCCGCAGGCGCATGTTGCCTGCCGCGGCGCTGACGGTTTCTAAAAGGTCGATGAGACCGGCGCCGTTCTTCAGGTCGTGGCCCCAGCTGGAGATCTCGATGCCCGTCAGCACCAGCTCGCGGTAGCCCTCGGAGCGGAGCTGGGCGGTCTGGGCTGTCGCCGTCTCCAGCGGCAGGGAGCGTACCGGGCCGCGGGCGTAGGGGATGATGCAGTAGGTGCAGAAGTTGACGCAGCCGTCCTCCACCTTCAGCATGGCGCGGGTGCGCTCGGCCATGCCGCCGGCGGGCAGCACCTCGAACTGGCGGCGGCGCAGGGCGTCGTCCAGCAGGGTCACCGGCTCCTTCTCGTGGGCGGCCTGCTCCAGAAGGTCCAGAAACGCCATCCGGTCGCCGGTGCCGGCGATCAGATCCAGCGCCAGGCCCGCCGCCTCGTCGGGATGGGTCTGGACATAGCAGCCGCAGGCGGCCACCACGGCGTTTTCGTTGAGCTTGCGGCAGCGGCGGATCATCTGGCGGGACTTTTTGTCGCTGACGGCGGTGACGGAGCAGGTATTGACGATGTAGGCATCCGCCGTTTCCTCAAAGGGCACCAGCGTATGACCCCGGCGGACAAGCTCCTGCTCCATGGCCTGGGTCTCGTATTGGTTCACCTTGCAGCCAAGGGTGTAAATCGCAACGCGCATCTTGCACTTTCCTTTTTGATACAGTATAATTAAAAATTACGGACACTCACCATAAGGAAACAGTCCCTAAAATAATACCCCATTATACTTGATTCTGCCGGGTATGACAAGACCCGCCAGACGAAAAATAGAGAGGAAACCGTTATGATTTATCTGGATCACGCCGCCACCACCCCTGTACCCAAGGCTGTTGCCGATGAAATGTACCGCGTGCTGACGCAGCAGTTCGGCAATCCCTCCTCCCAGTATCCCATGGGACAGGAGGCCAAGAAGATGGTGGAGGGCTATCGGGCCGTTATCGCGGGCGCGGTGGGCTGCCAGCCGAAAGAACTGCACTTCACCTCCTGCGGCACGGAGAGCGACAATTGGGCCATTCAGGCCGCCCTGTGGCAGAACCGCCATGCGGGCCGCCATATCATCACCACCACCGTGGAGCACAGCGCCGTGCTGGAGACCTGCCGCGCGCTGGAGCAGCAGGGCTGTGAGGTGACGTATCTCAAACCAGACATGACCGGCCACATCACCGCCCAGCAGGTGGGTGAGGCGCTGCGGGAGGACACGGCGGTGGTCAGCATCATGCTGGTGAACAACGAGACCGGCTGCGTGTTCCCCGTGGCGGAGATCGCACAGCTTATGAAGGCGCGCCATAGCCGCGCCCTGCTGCATACCGACGCGGTGCAGGGCTTTATGAAGGTGCCCTGTGATCCTAAGACGCTGGGCGTGGACATGATGAGCCTTTCCGCCCATAAGATCGGCGGCCCCAAGGGCATCGGCGCGCTGTATGTGGGCCCCAATGTCCGCAATATCCGCCCGCTGCTCCATGGCGGCGGACAGGAGGAGGGCACCCGCTCCGGTACCGAGGCCACCGCCCAGATCGCGGGCTTTGCCAAGGCGGCGGAGCTGCGCGCCCAGGGCCTGGCGGACAAGCTGGCCCATATGGCGGAGGTGAAGGCCTACTGCCGTGAGAAGCTGCTGTCCATCGACGGCATGGTGGCTGTGGGACAGGGCGAAGCGCCCCATATCCTGATGGTGTCGCTGGTGGGGTATCCCAGCGCCAACGTGGTCACCGATCTGGGAAGTCAGGGTATCTGCCTGTCGGCGGGCAGCGCCTGCCACCGGGGCAAGCTGAGCCATGTGGTGACGGCCCTGGGGCTGGATAAGCGCACCGCCAATGGCGTACTGCGCGTCAGCTTCGGCCCGGAGACCACCTTTGACGATATCGACGCGCTGTACGCGGCGCTTTTGCAGCACAAGAATACACGTTTTCCCATGCTATGAGGTAAGAAATGATCCGAGAACTGAAACGTCCCCGCGCTTTTTATGAGCGGCTTTTCCGCCTGACAGCGCCTATCGCCCTGCAAAATCTCATCACCTTTTCCCTGGGCCTCATCGACACCTTCATGGTCAGCCGCCTGAGCAACGAGGCCATGGCCGCCGTGACTACCGCCAACGTGCCGGTGTTCCTGCTGATCTCCATCGTGTTCGGCGTCCAGTCCGGCGTGGGCATCCTCATCAGCCAGTACTGGGGCAAGAAAGACATGGAGAACATCAGCCGCGCCATGGGCGTGGCCGCCTATCTGGGTGTTGGCATCGCCGTGGTGATCGGCGTGGTGCTTTACCGCTGGCCGGTGGCGATCATGGATCTGCTCAGCAACAACCACGACCTGTCGGTGCTGGGCGCACCGTATCTGCGGCTGATCGGCTTTTCCTATGTGTTCAATATGCTGTCTTCCATCTATGTCAGCGCCCAGCGCAGCGTGGAGAACTCCGCTTTCGGCATGAAGCTGTTCGGCATGTCCACGGTGATCAACACCGGCATGAACTATCTGCTGATCTTCGGCAAGTGCGGCTTCCCCATGCTGGGGGTGGAGGGTGCGGCCATCGCCACGCTGCTGAGCCGGGTGGCGGAGTTTGTGGTGTGCCTGTTCTGCGCCCTGCGCAGCAGGACCATGCCCCTGCACCTGGAAGCATTTTTCCGCCCCGGCTGGGAGATGCTCCGCCGGTTCGTGAAGTATTCCTCGCCGGTGCTGTGCAATGAGCTGCTCTGGGGTCTGGGCAACAGTATGCTGACGGTGATCCTGGGCTATACGGTCAATTCCGTGGAGTATCTGGCGGCCAACGCTGTCATGGGCAACCTGAACCGGCTGTTCCTGGTGGTGTGCTTCGGACTTGGCGCGGCCACCGCCGTTATGGTGGGCAAGGCCATCGGCGAGGGGCAGAGCCACAGGGAGGTGCTGGAGCTGAGCCACACCCTGCTGTGGGTCACCATTCTGGTGGGCGTGGTGCTGGCGGTGTTCGCGCTGGCACTGGTGCCGCTGCTGTTCCAGCCGGTGATCTTCCCGCTGTTCAAGCTGTATGATGAAACGGCCCGTATCGCCACGGCGCTGGCCGTGACGGGCTTCGCGTCCATTCCGCTGCATGCCTATGCCATCACCGCCGTCACCGGCGTGCTGCGCTCGGGCGGCGATGTGTTCTGCTCCGCCGTGCTGGATATCGCCCCCCAGTGGCTGGCGGCCCTGCCGCTGACGGCGCTGTTCGCGCTGGTGCTGGGCAGCTCCTACTGGTGGGTGGCGGCCGCCATCCAGGCGGAGTCTCTGATCAAGTGTCCCCTGTGCTTTCTCCGCATCCGAAGGGGAAAGTGGATCCATGACGTGACGCTGCCGGAGGGAGAAAAGTGATGAGGAGCCTGTTTCGCTGCACTGTGTGCGGTGCGGCGCTTGACCGGGAGGAAAAGACCTGCCGCTGTCCCAATGGCCACTGCTTTGACATCGCAAAAGAGGGCTATACCTATCTGCTGCCGGTGAACCAGCGGCACTCCAAGTCTCCCGGCGATGACAAGGCCATGACCGCCGCCCGCAGCGCCTTTCTCAAGAAGGGCTACTACGGCTTTTTGCAGCAGGCGCTGTGTCAGCTGGCGGTTCACTATACGCCGGAAGCGCCTGCCGTGCTGGACGTGGGCTGCGGCGAGGGGTACTATACCGCCGCCATCTGGGAGGCGCTGTCCCGCGCGGGGAAGGAGCCCCACATGGCGGGCATCGACATCTCCAAGGATATGGCCCGGCGGGCGGCAAAGCAGGTGAAGCAGGCGGAGATCGCCGTGGCCAGCGCCTATCATCTGCCGCTGGCGGAGGGGACTATCGATCTGCTGCTGGACTGCTTTTCGCCGCTGGCCGTCGACGAGTTTCACCGGGTGCTGCGGCCCGGCGGGTATTTCCTGTACGTCGTTCCGGCGGCGGAGCACCTGTGGGAGATGAAGCAGGTGCTGTATGACCGCCCCTACCGCAACGAGACCGGCGAGACGCCCTATGAGGGCTTCCGGTATACGGATATTATCCATGTGAAGGATACCATCACACTGCCCTGTCAGGAGGACATTCAGGCCCTGTTCGGCATGACGCCCTACTGCTGGAAAACGCCCCGGGCGGGGAAGGACCGTCTGGCGGCGTTGGAGCAGCTGACCACCACGGCGGCCTTTGACATCCATATTTTTGAGCGCGTGTGAAAGGAGAACATTCCATGAAGTGCTGCGTCCTGTTTGGCTCGCCCCGAGGAGGGCAGAGCAATACCCGCGCCTTGATGACGCCGTTTCTGGACGAGTGGCAGGCGGCGGGCAACACCTTTGTGGTGTACTCCCTCTATGACGAGGCCATCAGCCCCTGCATGGCCTGCCGGGGCTGCCAGTGGGACTGGGACGGCCCCAACTGCGTCATTGACGACGATATGACCGCTATTTATGCGGATATCCTCGACTGCGATCTGCTGCTGTTGGCCAGCCCCATCTATCTGTGGAGCTGCACCGCACCCATGAAGGCGGCGCTGGATCGCTGCATCTACGCTCTGTGCAAGTACTACGGTGACGAAAAAGGCCCGTCCCTGTGGGAGGGCAAGGCCGTGGCGGCCATCACCACCTGCGGCTATCGGGTGGAGAAGGGCGCCGACCTGTGGGAGGAGACCCTGCGCCGCACCTGCAAGCATGCCCATCTTCAGTGGCTGGGCCTGTACGGCGAGCGGCATCTGGGCTACAAGACCGCGTTTATGGACGAGGAAAAAGCGGCCCGTGCCCGCGAGTTTGCCCAGCGGGTCATGTGGCAGATGATGAAGGCGGAGAAATGAGATGGCGGTCATGACCAGACAGAGAAAACAGAGAAGAAGCATCCTGCCGGTGCTGCTGGCGGTTGTGCTGGCGGCAGTCGCGGCGGTGCTGCTGGTGCTGGTGTTCCGGTCGCTGCGGCCCGCGGCCCAGCGGGAGGAGCCGGATCCCCACGCGGGACAGGTCTACGTCAACGACGGGGCCAATATGGTATGGCTGACGCCCCACGAGAGCTTTGCCGTCAGTCCGCTGCGGCGCTGGCAGTTCGTGACGCTGGAGGAGCAGCCCTACTATCAGGGCCGCGACTTTACCACCCGGCGGGGCATCGACCTGTCGGTGTTTCAGGGTGATGTGGATTGGGATAAGGCCGCAGCGGACGGCGTGGAGTTTGCCATCATCCGCCTGGGCTACCGGGGCTACGGCAAAGGTGCTTTGCAACCGGACGAGCTGTTCACCAGCCATCTGGACGGCGCGCATGCCGCCGGTATCGACACCGGCGTGTACTTCTTCTCGCAGGCCCTGACGGCGGAGGAGGGCAGGGAGGAGGCCCGATATGTACTGGAGCAGCTGGACGGCCGCAGGATGGAAATGCCCATCTACTTCGACTGGGAACCCATTGCGGTGGAGGATTCCCGCACCAACGGCTATGACTACGCCCACCTGACCGACAGCGCCGTGGCCTTCTGCCAGACCATCCAGGAGGCGGGCTACCGGGCCGGTGTGTACATTAACCGCCAGCAGGGGTACTATCACTATGACCTGAGCCGCCTGGCGGACTATTCCCTGTGGGTGGCGGACTACAACAGCTATCCCGACTTCTACTACCGCTTTGACATGTGGCAGTATACCGCCAGCGGCCAGCTGGACGGCATCGACATTCAGGTGGATATGAACCTGATGTTTGTCCCGAAGGGTGAATGAAAAAGGACTCCGTGCGCCGCGGCGTACGGAGTCCTTTTTTATCAAAGAAAACAGGGAAAGATCAGGCGTCATTTTCTGGGGCATCCTTGGTGCAGTGCTTTTTCCACAGGCGCAGGAGGGGATGGTAAAAGGCCGCACCCAGACCGCCTGCCGCCAGCAGCACCAGAAATACCGTGTTCAGCACCGACAGCAGGGTGTAATGCTGTATCATCGGGGCAAAGGAGCCGATGGGCAGACCGGTGTCGTTTTCCATAAAGCTCCATGCGTCGGAGCTGAAGTTGAAGAACATAGAGGCGGTCATTGCGGCCCAGATGAACCGGAGGGCTACCGCACCCACCGCACCGACGATGGCGGCGGCCAGCAGGTACTTGCGGGGCTTCGGCCACGCGACGGCCGGTGAGCCTTGACCGGGGCCGGGCTCCTTCATCTCGTCCAGCAGCAGATAATCGGTCGGCACGCCGAACAGGCGGCTGAGGGCCACCACATTCTCCGTGTCCGGCACCGATGCGCCGCTCTCCCACTTGGACAGGGCCTGCCGGGAGACGTTGATCTGCTGCGCCAGCTCCTCCTGACTCCATCCCCGCGCCTTGCGCAGGGCCTGCAGCTTTTCACCAAAGGTCATGGGCGTTTCTCCTTTCCGTTTCTGCTGCTATTCTACCAGAAACGGGATGTAAAGTCTACCTACGGCGGCTTACAATCGCCGCAACCAGAGTTGACATGATGAAAAAAGGCAACCTGTCCGACGGACAGGCTGCCTTTTATGCTCAGTTTTTCTTGCCGTGCTGGGCCTTCATGCGGCGCTCATGGTTCAGGATGGTCTTGCGGATGCGGAGGTTCTTGGGGGTGACCTCCAGCAGCTCGTCATCCGCCAGGAACTCCAGACACTGCTCCAGGCTCATCTTCCGGGGCGGTACCAGACGCAGAGCGTCATCGCTGCCGGCGGCACGGGTGTTGGTCAGCTGCTTCTTCTTGCAGACGTTCACCACGATGTCCTCCTGCTTGGGGCTGATACCCACCACCATGCCCTCGTACACACCCACGTTGGCGCCGATGAACAGCACGCCGCGCTCCTGGGCGTTGAACAGGCCGTAGGTGATGGACTCGCCGGTCTCGCTGGCCACCAGAGAGCCGGTGTTGCGGCGGGTCAGCTCGCCCTTATAGGGGGCGTAGCTGTCAAACACGCTGGCCATGATGCCCTCGCCGCGGGTGTCGGTCAGGAACTCGTTGCGATAGCCGAACAGACCGCGGCTGGGAACCAGGAACTCCACCTTCATGCGGTTGCCGATGGGAGTCATTTCCGTCAGGTCGGCCTTACGGGCGCCCAGCTTTTCAATGACCGCGCCCACGCTCTCGCTGGGCACGTCCACCACCAGACGCTCGATGGGCTCGCACTTCTTGCCGTCGATGGTCTGATACAGCACGCGGGGAGGGGACACCTGGAACTCATAGCCCTCGCGGCGCATGGTCTCGATCAGGATGGACAGGCTCATCTCGCCGCGGCCCGCCACGTTGAAGGCGTCCATCACGCCGTCGATCTCGCTGACGCGGAGGGACACGTCCTTCAGCGTTTCACGCCACAGACGGTCGCGCAACTGACGGCTGGTGACGAACTTGCCCTCCCGTCCGGCAAAGGGACTGTCGTTGACGGAGAAGGTCATTTCCACCGTGGGAGCGCTGATCTTCACGAAGGGCAACGGCTCCACACAGTCGGGCGCGCAGATGGTGTCGCCGATGGTGATGTCGCCGATACCGCTGAGGGCGATGATGTTGCCGGCGGTGGCCTCGGTGATGGGCACCTTGCCCAGACCGGCGAACTCGTACATGCTGACGGCCTTGGCCTTCTTGGCGGGCGCGTTGGGATCGTGATAGTTGCAAACCGCGATCTCCTGATTCTGCTTCAGCACGCCCCGCTCGATGCGGCCGATGGCGATGCGGCCCACGAACTCGTTGTAGTCGATGGCGCTGACCAGCATCTGGAAGGGCTGGTCAAGGTCGGCCTCCGGCGCGGGAATATAGTCCAGAATGGTGTCGAACAGCGGCTTCAGGTCGGTGCCTACCACGTCGGGGGAGTAGCTGGCGGTGCCGTTGCGGGCGGAGCAGAACAGCATGGGGCTGTCCAGCTGCTCCGGAGTCGCGTCCAGATCCAACAGCAGCTCCAGCACCTCATCGATGACCTCGTGGATGCGCTGGTCGGGGCGGTCGATCTTGTTGATGACCACGATGACCCGGTGGCCCAGCTCCAGCGCGCGGCTCAGCACGAAGCGGGTCTGGGGCATGGGGCCTTCGGCGGCGTCCACCAGCAGGATAACGCCGTTGACCATCTTCAGGATACGCTCCACCTCGCCGCCGAAGTCGGCATGGCCCGGGGTATCCACGATGTTGATCTTGGTGTCGCCGTACTGGATGGCGGTGTTCTTGGCCAGAATGGTGATGCCGCGCTCACGCTCCAGATCGTTGGAGTCCATGACGCGCTCCACCGTCTCCTGATTCTCGCGGTATACACCGCCCTGCTTCAGCATCTGATCCACCAGCGTGGTCTTGCCGTGGTCAACGTGGGCGATAATGGCAACATTTCTCAGTTTTTCGTTCTGCAAAGGTAAAACCCCTTTCTTCTGGGTATAATTTCATCAACCTTGCTATTATATTCCCTGAGTGGTTCGATTGCAAGGGGTTTCGTCAACTTTTTCGTGCTTTTCCGTTGACAAATACGCGGCGTATGGGGTAAAATACAGCTTGCGTATGCCTCCGTAGCTCAGTTGTATAGAGCGACCGCCTCCTAAGAGAACCGACCTGATTTCAACTAGCAAAAACCAATCTTCATACATGCCTCCGTACCTCACCGGGATAGAGGGCCCGCCTCCTAAGCGGCAGATTGTTCGATTCCTTCGAGCAATGAAAATTGCATAAATCTGAAAAATGTCTCAGTAGCTCAGCTGGATAGAGCACACGCCTCCTAAGCGTGGGGTCGGAGGTTCAAATCCTCTCTGGG
>CAKTRJ010000004.1 GCA_934597345.1 uncultured Oscillospiraceae bacterium | reverse complement strand
CTTCGTACCGTGTTCCCTGCCTTTGAAAACATTGATTTTACTGACTTTTTCATGTTTTCTTATTAGGAGGCGGGGAAAGGCAGACGGTTTTTTATATGTTCAGTTACGCCAGCTTGGCCTTGGCCATGTCGCACAGGGCGGTGAACGCCACGGCGTCGTTGATGGCCATCTCGGACAGCATCTTGCGGTTGATCTCCACACCGGCCAGCTTCAGACCGTGCATGAAGGTGGAATAGTTCATGCCGTTGATCTTGCAGGCAGCGGAGATACGGGTGATCCACAGCTGACGGAAGTCCCGCTTCTTCAGGCGGCGGCCTACGTAAGCGTAGGTCAGAGACTTCATGACCTGCTCGTTGGCCATCTTGAAGTGCTTGGACTTGGCGCCCCAATAGCCCTTGGCCAGCTTCAGCATCTTATTTCTTCTCTTGCGCGTCATCATTGCGCCTTTAACACGTGCCATATCTAATTAGCCTCCTATTTCTAACGATTCCGTCTCTTATTTGTAAGGGATCATCTTACGGATGGTCGCCTCGTTGGTGCAGTCGGCGTAGGTGCCGGTGCGCAGGCGACGGCCGCGCTTGGTGTCCTTCTTGGTCAGGATGTGGCTCTTGAACGCATGAGCTCTCTTGACCTTACCGGATTTCGTCAGATTGAAGCGCTTCTTTGCGCCGCTGTGGGTCTTCAGTTTAGGCATAGTTGTTTCTCCTTCCTATATTGCGCGATTGCAAAAAGAATACAAATTTATTTACCGGCCTTGGGAGCCAGGAAAATGGACATGTTGCGGCCTTCCATCTTGGCGGATTTCTCCATGGTGGACACCTCGCCGCACTGCTCAGCGAACTTGGTCAGCAGATCGCGGCCGATCTCCGTATGGGCCATCTCGCGGCCGCGGAACCGGACGGCCACCTTGACGCGGTTGCCGTCGGCCAGGAACTTCTGGGCATTCTTCAGCTTGGTGTTGAAATCGCCCACGTCGATGCCGGGGGACATGCGGATCTCCTTGATCTCCACCACATGCTGGTTCTTACGGGCCTCTTTTTCGCGTTTGCTCTGCTCAAAGCGATACTTGCCATAGTTCATGAGTTTGCATACGGGGGGGACAGCCTGGGGAGAGATCTTGACCAGATCAAGACCGCGCTCCTCTGCGATATGCAGCGCCTCGACCGACGACACGATACCCATCTGCTCGCCGTTTTCGCCGATGAGCCGGATCTCGCGGTCGTTGATGTCCTCGTTCAGTTGATGCACTACCTTGCTAATACTACAAGCACCTCCAATCAAAAATAAAACGCGAATGCAGTTATGCATCCGCGCAACACCAGAAAGCCGCTTTTACGGGCTTTTGTGAAACTTCGCTGTTGACCTCTTTGCCTTAGGCGGGAGGTGAGGCGGATGCACCGACCTTCTTTGTTTTGCAGAAGTATTATACCTGTTCCTTTCCGGTTTGTCAACAGAAATTTTACGGCGATTTTTATTTTTTCCATGCATAGGAGGCGTTTTCGCGGGAAATGCTAGGCTTGCACAAATAAAGGAGGTGCAAATTCATGGAAAACAAGAATTGCAAGAATACCAAGGATGCACAGAACACCCAGAACAATACCCAGAACACCCAGAACACCCAGAACACTCAGAATACCAAGAACAACAAGAACGCGAAGGACAACACCAACTGCCGCTGACGGCAGAGGGTAACAAACATCGGGTATCACCGGCAAGGCCGCGGAGTGCAGACTCCGCGGCCTTGTTGTGTGAGTTTTTGCGTAGGGCGGCCTGCCCTCAGGCCGCCGCACAAGTGAAAACACATTCCGGTATACGGCGGCGGGGTGAGGGCACCCCGCCCTACGGCCGCACACCAGAAGAATTCCGTAGGGGCGGGGTTCTACCCCGCCCCTTGTTCGGCGTTCTTTGCGCTTCTACGCTTCCGCGTCCTTTTCAAAGATCAGGTCCAGCTTACAAAATTGGCCATGGGCACTTTGCTGCGTCACAATATGGCCCACATACCGCCAGCCCTGCGCGGCATACCGGTCGATGATCGTCCGGTGCTCGTCAAGCTTGCTGGTATACACGCCGGAATAGGTCACCGGTACATAAGTATACTGCTTCATGGTGTGTTCCTCTTACGCCAGCTTGTCGGGATACACACCCTCGTCGTGGAGCTTCTGCAAAGCCGCTGCCACACGGGGACGATCCTCGTGATAGGTCATGCCGAACCACTGGTCGGCGGAATGGAGCACGGAGACCGTCAGCTTTCCCTTATCCATCAGGTCGCCCACCATGGCGGGCAGCAGGCACTCGGCCTTGACGTCATTCCCCACCCGGCGGAGGAAATCGTGGAAATACCGCTCCATATCCTCATAAATGGCAGGGGAAAAACCCCAGAAGTTCATGGATACCACGCTGTCACCGTCCAGCTCCCGGCGGACGCCGTCGGCCATGTCGGCAATACTGCCGTCGGGGAACTGCTGGATCTTCATGGTCTCGCGGATATCGGTCAGGCAGCCGTCCGCCGTGTGGCATACGCCTCGGGTGACGGTGCCGTATTTGCTGACGGTGTTTTTCAGAAGATAGCCCACCATGACGGCCTTGCCCCGCTCCGGCAGGGTTCGGAGCGCCTCATACATGGTGCGGTAGGCGTCCACGCCGTAATAGTCGTCGGCGTTGATGACGCAGAAGGGCTCGTGGACATAGGGGCGGGTACACAGCACCGCATGGGCCGTGCCGAAGGGCTTGGTGCGGCCCTCGGGGATATGATAGAAGTCCGGCACGGAGTCGAAGGTCTGCTCGGCATAGCAGAACTCCACCTTGCGGCCGTCCGGGGTGCGCAGCGTCTCCAGCGCGTCGCCCGCCAGACGGTGGATCAGCTCCCGGATCTCCGGCTTGATGACGAACACCACCTTATCGAAACCGGCCCGAACCGCGTCGTAGACGCCGTAGTTCATCAAAATTTCGCCGTGGGGGCCGACGCCGTCCACCTGCTTGTTGCCGCCGTAACGGGAGCCCATACCGGCCGCCATGACCACCAGTGTTGCATGCTGCATGTTTTGATTCCTCCTCGCGGAAATTGTTCCAACGCTATGATACCACGTTTCCCCGGAAAGGGCAACCGCCTTTCACAAGAGAAAATTTTACAGAAAATTGTATTTTTCTCTGGATTTTCCCTCTCCCCTCCCCTATAATAGATATATTGCGAAAAAATATCTCAGGAGGCGTTTCCCATGGAAAAGTCAAAGTTGATGGGCCATATCTTCGCCATCATCACCATATTGGTCTGGGGCAGCTGCTTTGTGCTGACCAAGAATCTGCTGGTGTACTTCACACCCATCCAGATCATCCCCCTGCGGATGGGCCTTGCGTACATCACGTTGTGGATCCTGCTGCCCAGGACCATGAAGCTGCCGTGGAAGGATGAGCTGATGTTCATTCTCATCGGCATCACCGGCGGAAGCTTCTACTTCTATCTGCAAAATACGGCGCTGGATCACACCTACGCCGCCAATGTCAGTATTCTGGTGGCCCTGAGCCCCATTCTGACGGTGCTGCTGGCGCAGCTGTTCAGCCGCGGCAACGAGCGGCTGGGCAAGTATGTGTATATCGGCGCGGTTATCGCCATCGCCGGTGTGGTGCTGGTGGTGCTGAACGGCCAGATGTCCTTCCATCTCAGCCCTGTGGGCGACCTGCTGGCCCTGGCGGCAGCGCTGATGTGGGCCATCTATTCTATACTTATTAAAAAGTATACCGAGCAGTACGATAACTTCATCGTCACGCGGCGGGTGTTCCTGTGGGCCTTCCTGACCGCCGTGCCGCTGATGCTGCTGACCGACGGCATGCCTGTTCTGACGCCGCTGTTCACCGACGTAAAGGTGCTCATCAGCTGGCTGTTTCTTGGCGTGATGGGCAACGCGGTGTGCTTTGCCATCTGGAACATCGCCTTCAAGGCGCTGGGCGTGGTGGTCACCAACAACTACCTGTACGCCTCTCCCTTTGTGACGGTGTTCGTGGGCTGGCTGCTGCTGGACGAGCCCATCTCCGTCATGAGCATCATCGGTGCGGTGCTGATCACCGTGGGCGTCATTTTCGCCTATAAGACCGATAAGCCGAAGGCGGAATAAGGGGGGCAACAGACGGTTGCTTGTCAGATCCCGCCGGATGTGGTAAGCTGTTTTCACAAGGAGGCGGTCAAATGGAGACAAAAGAGATCATTCAGGCGCTGCGGACGAAGCAGGGCCTGTCCCAGAACGAGCTGGCGGAGCGGGTGCATGTGACCCGTCAGGCGGTGTCCCGCTGGGAGAACGGCGAGACCATGCCCAATGTGGAAACGCTGAAGCTGCTGTCGAAGGAGCTGGACGCATCCATCAATACGCTGCTGGGCGCGCCCCGGACGCTGGTATGCCAGTGCTGCGGGATGCCGCTGGAGGATGGCACCACCAGCCGCGAGCCGGACGGCGCGTTCAACGAGGATTACTGCAAGTGGTGCTATGCCGGCGGGCGGTTTGCCTATGCCGACAAGGCGTCGCTTCTGGATTTTCTGGTGGCCCACATGCCCAACCCGGAGAGTACGGCGGAGGATGTCCGCCGCGCGCAGTTCGACGGATATCTGTCTACGCTGAAGCATTGGAAGGACGCATAAAAAAGTACCGTATGGCATGAGCCATACGGTACTTTTTTTATGCTCAAAACGTGTATTTCTTCTTGTATTCGTCGTAGTACCGGGCGAAGGAAGCGTCCTTCATGGCCTTGACGCTGTTGAGATACTCGTGGGTGTCGAAGCTGTCGCTCTCCACCTCGATGACGGCCACGGCGATGTTGGAGCAGTGGTCAGCCACGCGCTCGTAGTTGGTCAGCAGATCGTTGAATACGAAGCCCTGATTCAGGGTGCAGACGCCCTGCTGCAAGCGGTCCACATGGTGGGACTTCATCTCGTCGCACAGGCCGTCGATGATCTCCTCCAACGGCTCCACACGGGCGGCCAATTGCAGGTTGCCGCCGGTGAAGGCCTCGATGGAGATGCCCAGGATCTCGGTGACGGCACCCTCCAGCACCTCCAGCTCGTGGAGAGCTTCGTCAGAGAATTCGATCTTCTTCTCGTCGATCTCCTGGCAGACGTCGGCCACGTTGCAGGCGTGGTCTGAGATACGCTCGAAGTCGGAGATGGTGTGGAGGTACTTGGCCACCTCCTCCGTCTGGGCCGGGGACAGGGATCGGGCCGTCAGCTTCATGAGATAGGTGCCCAGCTTGTCCTCATAGCGGTCGATCAGCTGCTCGGACTCGTCCACTATTTCATAGCCCCGGTTGCTGTATTCGCTCCGCAGGGCCATGGCACGCAGCAGGTTGTCCTTCGCCTTTTCCGCCATGGAATCCGTCACCAGACGGCTTTGCTCGATGGCCAGCGCCGGGTGCTGGAGGAAGCGCTCCTCCAGTCGGTCCATATCATGCTGGGACAGCAGCTCGTCCCCCTTGTCGGGGATCAGCCAGATCACCAGCTTTTCCATCAGGGGGATGGCGGGGGTCAGCACCACCACAGTGGCCAGACGGAACAGGGTGTTCATCAGCGCCACGGTAACGGTGGTCATAACGACGGACAGGAAGGTAAAATGGAAGATGGCGTTGGCGGCATAGAACAGCATCGCCCAGATGACCACGCCCAGCACGTCGATCAGCAGATAGACAAAGGCGGTGCGCTTGCCGCTGATGTTGGCGCCCAGGGCCGACAGCAGCACAGGCACGGCCGCGCCGATAGCAATGCCCATGGTGATGGGCAGGGCGATCTCGAAGGTAATGGCGCCGGTGCCGGCCAGTACCTGCAGGATACCCACAGCAGCGCTGGCGCTTTGCAGGATGCTGGTAAAGGCAAGGCCCACCAGAATACCCAGCAGCGGATTGGAGAACTTGGTAAGAATCTGGATAAACGCCTCGCTCTCCTTCAAGGGCGCCACCGCGCCGGACATGGCGGTCATACCGTACATCAGCACGGCGAAGCCCAGCAGGATGTTGCCCAGATGCTTGCGGTTGGGCTTTCCCTTCACCATCCGCAGCAGGATGCCCACAATGGCGAACAGGCCCGTCAGCGTGGCGGTGGACAGCAGATCCACCCAGCCGCTGCCGCCGGAGAGACTGTTCAGACACAGGATCCAGCCGGTGACGCTGGTGCCCAGGATCGCGCCCATGATAACGCCGATGGCCTGCCGCACCTTCATCATGCCGGAGTTGACAAAGCCCACCACCATCACAGAGGTGGCGGAGGAAGACTGGATCACGGCGGTGACGCCGGTGCCCAGCAGCACACCCTTCAGCGGCGTACCCGACAGCTTATAGAGCACCAGCTCCAGCTTGCTGCCGGCCACCTTTTTCAGATTGTCGCCCATGACGGCCATGCCGTACAGAAACAGCGCGATGCCGCCCAGCAGCGATATGACGTCCGCAATTCCCATGCCCAAACTCCCCCATATTACAAATGATGAATTCTAATATACAGTGTCAGTATACATGACCGCCGGTGGTTTGACAAGCTTTGTTATTTTTTCCACATAGATTCTGCACAATTTATTTATATAGTATCTCCTTAACAGAAAGACTATTTGACATTGTTGAAAATTTTCGTTAGAATAGAAATAATACCCCTTTGCAAACTGAGGGAGGAAAGTGAGGAGTACTATCTAAAATGCTCAATGAGCGCAGTCTTTTATCGCAGTTTCTACATTTCGTGGCCGCAACGGTGGCGTCGCTGATGGTGTTCAGCCTGTATTCCATTGTGGATGGGCTGATGGTGGCCAAGGGCGTGGGAGAATACGCCATGGCGGCGGTGAATCTGGCGGTGCCGTTCACCAACGTGCTGTTCTCTATTGGCATCATCTTCGCCGTGGGAACCAGCACCATTATCGCCATCTACTTAGGAAAGGGCGAGGGCGAAAAGGCCAACAGCCTGTTCACACAGAACACGGTGCTGCTGACGTGCATCGGCGTGACCATCACGGTGCTGGTGTTCGTCTTTCTGGAGCCGTTTGCCGTGCTGCTGGGCGCAAAGGGCGTCACCTATCAGTACACCATGGACTATCTGCGGGGCCTCGCGCCCTTTGCGATGTGCTTCATCGTGTCCTACAACATGGAGGTGCTCATCAAGACCGACGGGTATCCCCGCATCGCCATTCTGACGGTCATTGCCGGATGCCTGACCAACTGCGTGCTGGACTATGTGGCCATTTTCCTTCTGGACTGGGGCGTGTGGGGCGCAGCCTTTGCCACGGGACTTTCCCAGCTGCTGACCTGCGTGATCTATCTGCGCCACTTCCTGCGGGGACACAATACCTTCCATTTTGTGAAGTTCAGAATGGATTGGCATATCTATAAGCGGCTCCTCCCCATCGGCGTGGCCGACGGCGTGACAGAGCTGTGCAACGGCGTGATGATCTTCCTTTTCAACCGAATCATCCTGCGGTGTCTGGGGGACGACGGTCTGGTGTGCTACACCATCATCGCCTATGTGAACACCCTGATCATCAACACCATGCTGGGCATCTCCCAGGGCAGCCAGCCGCTGGTGAGCTACCACTACGGCAAGGAGGACGCGGCGGGCTATCGCAAGCTGCTGCGGTACGGCTTTACGGCGGTGGGGATCATGACGGTGGTCATCTGCGCCGTCGTGATGGCCTTCGCGCCCCAGATCGCCGGTATTTTCCTGGGAAAAGAGAATCCCGCGCTGGTGGCGGACGCCGCCGGGGCGCTGCGCCGGTACGGCCTATGCTACCTGCTGCTGGGCAGCAACGTCCTGATGGGCGGCTTCCTGACGGCGGTGGAGCGTCCCACCGGGGCCATCTGCATCTCCGTAGGCCGAGGACTGGTGTTTCAGGCCGCGGCGCTGGCAGTGCTGGCCTTTACCGTGGGCGGCAATGCCATCTGGTACGCGCCGGTGATCTCCGAGGTCGTCTGCGCCGTGATGGCGGTGTGGTTCTTGAGAAGGTTTTTGAAGAAAGCATAAAGAAGGATGCCGTGCCAACTGCACGGCATCCTTCTTTATGCAATACCACCAACAAATGGCAGTCAAAAGCCGTCATTATTCCGATCGCTTCTCTTGTGGCGAAACATACAAAAACAGTAGGTGAAACCTGTTGAATTTTCTTGCAAATGGCCGGAATGTAAAAAAGGGGGTTGACAAATGGTGCCGAAAGCGTTACCATGCCACCATCCAAGGCGGACACGCCATTGAGAACTGAGGAAAGGAGAAAATCAGTGATGAAGAAGCTGAGCGCCGTGATGATGATGTCTATGGAGATGTGCATGTGCCGCATGTGCATGTTTCGTCGCGCCCAGATTGGTCAACTGATTTTCCCTGACGGTATGGCGTCCTGCTGAACACAGGATGAACAACAGTCATGAACGGTGGAAGGTCGATTGACCTGCCACCGTTTTATTTTTGTTCTTCACCCGCAAACCTACATTGATGAAAAAAGGAGACAAACATCATGAAAAAGCACAACTATTTCGTAAAGCTGGCCGCGCTGGCACTGGCGCTGGTCCTGATCCTGAGCCTGACCGCCTGCGGCGGCGGCAGCACCACCGACGGTGACGGCGGCGACGAGCAGAAGCCCGTCATCCAGATCGCTGTTCCCAACGACACCACCAACGAGGCCCGCGCCCTGCTGCTGCTGCAGGAGAACGGCATCATCAAGCTGGCTGACGGCGCAGGCATCACCGCCACCAAGAACGACATCGTGGAGAATCCGTACAACGTTGAGATCGTCGAGGCCGAGGCCGCTCAGCTGCCCAACCAGCTGCAGGATGTGGACTACGCCGTGATCAACAGCAACTACGCCATCAGCGCCGGTCTGAATCCCGTCAGCGATTCCCTGCTGATCGAGGGCAGCGCCTCCGCTTACGCCAACATCCTGACCGTGAAGGAGGGCAACGAGACCTCCCCCAAGACCCTGGCCCTGAAGGCTGCTCTGGAGAGCCAGCAGGTGGTGGATTTCATCAATGAGAAGTACAATGGCTCCGTGGTCTCCGTGGTAGAGAACCCCACCGACGGCTATGACGCCACCGTGGATTACGACGCCCTGAACGGTGAGACCATCACCATCGCCGCCTCCCCCGCTCCCCACGCCGAGATCCTGGAGGTCGTCAAGACCATCCTGGCCGACAAGGGCATCACCCTGGACATCCAGGTCTACAATGACTACGTTGTGCCCAACACCGTGGTGGACGACGGCACCGTGGACGCCAACTACTTCCAGCACCTGCCCTATCTGGAGGACTTCAATGCCCAGAACGGCACTCACATCGTCTCTGTTTCCGCC
Organism: uncultured Oscillospiraceae bacterium; assembly: GCA_934597345.1. GTDB lineage: Bacteria > Bacillota > Clostridia > Oscillospirales > Oscillospiraceae > Vescimonas. Next base: position 77,470 of record CAKTRJ010000004.1, on the reverse strand, counting down.
ATCCACGTGGAGCCCATGGGCCTGTACGGCGGCAAGCAGACCACTCTGGACGCTGTGACTGCCAGCAAGTAAGGAAGAAGGAGGGAGACGTCCATGATCGAACTGAAACACGTCAGCAAGACGTTTGATTCCGGCTCTGCCGGAGGGGTAGACGCGCTCAAGGACGTCTCCCTTACCATCGAGGATGGGGACATCTACGGCATCATCGGCATGTCCGGCGCCGGCAAGAGCACGCTGGTGCGGTGCATCAACCTGTTGGAGCGGCCCACCAGCGGCGAGATCGTGGTGAACGGCCAGCGGCTGGACACCATGACCCCCGCCCAGCTGCGTGAGGCACGCCGGGGCATCACCATGATCTTCCAGCATTTCAATCTGCTGATGCAGCGGACCTGTCTGAAGAACGTATGCTTTCCCATGGAGCTGGTTGGCGTGAAGAAGGCCGAGGCCGAAAAGCGCGCCCATGAGCTGCTGGAGCTGGTGGGCCTACCTGACAAGGCCAACGCCTACCCCGCCCAGCTGTCCGGCGGCCAGCAGCAGCGCATTGCCATTGCCCGCGCGCTGGCCACCGATCCCAAGGTGCTGCTGTGCGACGAGGCCACCAGCGCCCTGGACCCCAACACCACCCGGCAGATCCTGGAGCTGATCCGGGACATCAACAAGAAGCTGGGCATCACCGTGGTGGTCATTACCCACCAGATGAGCGTGGTGAAGGAGATCTGCAGCCATGTGGCCATTCTGGACGGCGGCGTGGTGGCGGAATCCGGCCTGGTGGGCACGGTGTTCGCCGCGCCCAAGTCCGCCGCGGGACGCCGTCTGGTGTTCCCCGGCGGCGCCGACGCCCAGGTATACGATCCCGCCGGTGAGCGGCTGGTGCGCCTGGTATTCAAGGACAGCAAGACCACCAGCATCCCCATGGTGGCGCGGCTGGCGGCGGAGGAGAACATCTTCTGCAACGTCATTTCCGCCAGCACCCAGAGCCTCTCTGAGGAGGTTTACGGCAGCATGATGCTGGGTATCCCCAGCGCCCACTTTGACCGGGCTGTTGCTTTTATCAAAAACATCGCCAACGTGCAGGTAGAGGAGGTAGACCACGATGTACAGTAATCTGTTCAGCGCACAGTCCGTACAGGATCTGACAACGGTGCTGCCCTCCCTGCCCTTCGCCATCTGGGAGACCTTCTACATGACGGTGCTCAGCACGGCGCTGTCGCTGGTGATCGGCCTGCCCCTGGGCGTACTGCTGGTGGTGGGCGAAAAGGGCGGCGTGCTGCCCCTGCCCCGCTGGCTGATGCAGGTGCTGAATGTGATCATCAACCTGCTGCGCTCCGTGCCGTTTCTGATCCTGATGATCATGGTGTTCCCCCTGTCCCGCCTGCTGATCGGCACTTCCATCGGCACCACGGCCACCATCGTGCCGCTGGTGGCGGCGGCTTTCCCCTTCGTGGCCCGTCTGGTGGAGACCAGCCTCCGCGAGGTGGACGGCAACATCATCGAGGCCGCCCAGAGCATGGGCGCCACCCCCATGCAGATCATCTGCAAGGTGATGATCCCGGAGAGCGTCCCCTCTCTCATCCAGAACGTGACCATCGCACTGACCACCATTCTGGGCTACTCCGCCATGAGCGGTATCATCGGCGGCGGCGGACTGGGCAAGATCGCCATTGACTACGGCTACTATCGCTATAAGTATCTGGTGATGCTGGTGGCGGTGGTGCTGCTGATTCTGCTGGTGCAGCTGTTCCAGAGTCTGGGAACGTGGCTCAGCAAGAAATGCGACAAGAGATTGAAGTAACCGCTATTATAAAAAGGAACCGGGCGGGGTTACCCCGTCCGGTTCCTTTTTTCATATCAGCTCACGCACAATGCAAGTTCCATGTCCTCAACATTCATTTTTTTGCGTTTTATGAAATTTTCACATTGTTTTTCGCCAAAAAATGAATCTTATAAAAATAATACTTGCAAAATAGCAATGGCAGGTTTATAATGGGCTCGTATTTGAGGGACGCCCATGGGGCGCGGCTATGGAAAGGAGCACACGATCATGAACAACAACGGCGGAACACTGGAGAAATTTGCAGGCTCTCTGGGCCAGCTGATCCAGCAGGAGTACCACATCGGCGAGGAGTATTACCGGGGCGACGTGAAGCGCGGCCTGCGCAACAGCGACGGCACCGGCGTTCTGGCAGGCGTGTCCAAGGTGGGCAGCGTGCAGGGCTACTTCATCCAGGACGGCCAGCGCATCCCCAAGCCCGGCCAGCTGTACTACCGCGGCATCGAGCTGAACGAGATTGTAGAGGCCCACCGCAAGGCGGGCACCTTCGGCTATGAGGAGGTGGCCTATCTGCTGCTGCTGGGCTATCTGCCCTCCAAGACGGAGCTGCAATACTTCAACGAGATCATGAAGCGGGCCAGAAAGCTGCCCGACGGCTTTACCGAGGACATGATCATGCGCCACCCCAGCCGGAACATCATGAACAAACTGGCTCGCAGCGTGCTGGCGCTGTATTCCTATGACGACAATCCCGACGACACGTCGGTGGAGAATATGCTGCTGCAATCCATCAAGCTGGTGGGCTGCTTCCCCTCTATTGTGGCCAACGCCTACGCGGTGAAGCGTCACTACTTCCAGGGCGACTCCCTGCACATCCACTTCCCGGAGGACGACCTGTCCACGGCGGAGAACTTCCTGCGGATGATCCGGCCCGACAAGCAGTACACCGAGGAGGAGGCCCATCTGCTGGACATGATGCTGATGGTGCATGCCGAGCACGGCGGCGGCAACAACTCCACCTTCGTCTGCCGCGCCATGTCCTCCAGCGGCACGGATACCTACAGCGCCATCGCCGGCGCGGTGGGCTCCCTGAAGGGCCCGCTGCACGGCGGCGCCAACGCCAAGGTCATGGAGATGTTCCAGTACATCAAGGAGAACGTAGACCCCCACGATGACGGCTCCATCAAGGACTATCTGAACAAGCTGCTGGACGGCGAGGCCGGTGACAAGTCCGGCAAGCTCTACGGTCTGGGCCATGCGGTGTACACCATCTCCGATCCCCGCGCGGTGCTGCTGAAGAAGTACGCCCAGCACATGGCGGAGGTCAAGGGCTACGCTGAGGACTTCGCCCTGCTGCAAAAAGTCGAAGAACTGGGCATCCCGCTGGTGCAGGAGCGCCGCCGCAACGACATGCCTATGTGCGCCAATGTGGACATGTACTCCGGTCTTGTCTACACCATGCTGGGCATCCCGGAGGATGTGTTTACGCCGCTGTTCGCCTCGGCCCGTATCGCGGGCTGGTGCGCCAACCGTATTGAGGAAGTGGTGACCTGCCACCGGATCATGCGTCCCGCCTACCGCGCCGTGACCATCAAGGATCACTATGTCCCCATGGAGCAGCGCACGGCGAAGCTGATCACCCCGGCGGAATGAGCCGATTCCCGCCGGTCAGTACAAGGCATCGTCAAAAAGGACACCCGTCGGGTGTCCTTTTTCCATAAATGGATCCCCTTTCGTCTACGCTTTTTCTTTACGCGCTCTTAACTCGACGGGCCGGTACTTTTCTGGTATACTGTTTTCAATTTACAACAAAGGAGGAATCACGCTTATATGGATACTGACGGCGGTGACTATCCCGGTGACCATCTGAACTGCCATCTGTTTTTGTCAGCATATCTGCGCTGCGTTTCGTGGGGCAGACGTGCTTTTTTGCGCTTATAGCGGTATTTCCGGACGCAGAAACAGACGACAGAAAAGGAGTTACTTATATTGTCAACCACAACTTGTATCATTATTATGGCGGTATGTCTGATGCTTTCCGCCTATTTCTCGGCCACGGAGACGGCCTTCTCCTCCGCCAACACCACCCGATTGCGGACGCTGGCGGAAAAGGGCAGCGGCAACGCCGCGCTGGCGCTGAAGCTGCTGGAGCAGTATGACCGGCTGCTGTCCACCATCCTTATCGGCAATAACATCGTCAACATTGCCACCGCCTCCATCGGCACGGTGCTGTTTGTGAAGCACTACGGCGACGCGGGCGCCACTATCTCCACCGTGGTGGTGACGGTGGTGGTGCTGATCTTCGGTGAGATCTCCCCCAAAAGCATCGCCAAGGACTGCGCGGAAAAATGCGCCATGCTGTCCGCGCCCATTCTGCAGGTACTGATCTGGGTGCTGATGCCCCTGAACCTGCTGTTCTCCCTGTGGAAGAAGCTGCTGGCCAAGGTGTTCCGTCTCAACGGCGACAGCAAAATGTCGCAGGAGGAGCTGCTGATGCTGGTGAACGAGGTGCAGCAGGACGGCAGCATCGACCGGGACGAGGGCGAGCTGCTGAAAAACGCCATCGGCTTTTCCGAACAGGAGGCGCAGGACATCCTGATCCACCGGGTGGATCTGGCTGCCCTGCCCGTCACCGCCAGCAAGGAGGAGGTGGCGGCGCTGTTCACCCAGACCAAATACTCCCGCCTGCTGATCTATCAGGATTCCATTGACCACATTCTGGGCACCGTCCATCAGAAGGACTTCTATGTGGGCTGCGGCGTAACGGAGCAGCCCCTGTCCGCCATCATCTCGCCGCCGGTGTTCGCACTGGAGAATGAGCCCATCCGGCTGCTGCTGAAAAAGCTCCAGCAGGCCAAGACCCATGTGGCCGTGGTGGTGGACGAATACGGCGGCACCTGCGGCATCGTCACCATGGAGGACATTCTGGAGGAGCTGGTGGGCGAGATCTGGGACGAGCACGACGAGGAGGAGGTATTCCTCCGCAAGATCGCCCCGGACACCTACACCGTGGACGCGGGCATGGACTTCGACGACTTCGCGGAGTTCTTCCAGCTCAAGACCGATTCCGAGATGGTGTCCGTCAGCGGCTGGGTCATGGAGCAGTTCGGCCGCGTACCGGCGGCAGGCGACTCCTTCACCTTTGAAAATCTGGCCGTACAGGTCACAAAGGTGGAAAACCACCGCATCGAGGAGATCCAGGTGACGCAGCAGAAGCCGGTGGACCCCTCCGATAACGAATAAAAAGCAAGGACTGCGAAAAAACGCAGTCCTTGCTTTTTATCGCAGCAGGCTTGCCGCCGCTGCCGCGATGTGGTACAATCGGAACCGTTCGCATCCATCCATCTCACAGGAGGTCCCCATATGAACCAGAAAGAGCTGAACGAGATCCGCCGCCGCTTCAAGCTGGACAAAAACGCCATCAGCCGGATCTACGGCTGCTACGTCAACAGCAATAAGGAGATCATCTCCAACATCGACGCCTCTATGGGGCTCATGTCCCAGGAGGAACAGGAGATGTATCTGGGACTGTTGAAAAAGTCCCTGTCCGGCGCGCTGGGCCGGAATCTCATCGACATCGAATTCTCCACCGCACAGGTGACCGGCAGCGACGAGCATCGCCTGCTGCAAACCGTCCGCCAGACGGCTTTGCAGGACAGGAACTCCCGCGAAGAACTGTGCCGCCGCATCATCGACGCCATGGACATGGGAGAGACCAACTATCTTATCCTGCTGGCCGCCGACACCTACGACGTGCCCTATAAGGGCCGGGACGACGAGACCTTTGCCGACGGCTCCGACACGGTGTACAAATACTTCGTGTGCAGTATCTGTCCCGTGAAGGCGCCTACGCTGGAGCTGAAATACAGCAACGAGGACAGCGGGTTCCACAGCGCTTCCACCGGGCATATCGCGCTGGCGCCGGAGCTGGGCTTCCTGTTCCCTGCCTTTGATGACCGCTCGGCCAACATCTACAATGCCCTCTTTTACAGCAAGAACGCCGCCGAGATCCATCAGGAGGTCATTGACGCGGTGTTCCGCGTGGCGGAGCCGCCCATGTCCGCCGAGGAGCAGCGGAACGTGTTCAGCACCGCCCTGGGCGACACCCTGCAGAAGGATTGCAGCTACGATGTGGTGCAGTCCGTCCATGAGCAGCTGCGGGGCCGCATCGAGGAGCACAAGGAGAGCAAAGACCCGGAGCCGCTGAAGCTGTCCGTCCGGGAGGTGGGCAACATGCTGAGCGGCAGCGGCGTGTCCGCCGAAAAGGTGAAGGCCTTCCAACAGGAGTGCCGCAAACAGTACGGCGAGGACGCGGCACTGAATCCCAAGAACATCATCGAAAGTGGCAAGTTCCAGATCACCACCCCGGAGGTGAAGATCGCCGTGGCCCCGGAGTACAGCTATATGATCGAGGCCCGCGTCATCGACGGGCGGAAGTACATCCTGATCCCCGCCGACAACGGCGTGGAGATCAACGGCATCGGTGTAAATATTCCCAACCCGCAGAAAACGGAGGAATAACACCCGCGGACACATAAAAAACACAGGGAAAGCGCGGAGGTCTCCGCGCTTTCCCTGTGTTCGCAATATGGCAGGTCAATCCCGCGTGTCGTGCTCCCGGTCAAGGGCCGCCTTGACTTCCGGCAGCGACAGGCCATTTTCACGGGCGATCCGCGCCAGGTCTTCATACTCGTACTTCTCCCTGGTGACGCCGCAGCCCTCGGATATCTTGCGGCGCACCGGGCCATAGGGGGTAGACACGGTTTCCTCGCAGCGCGTCAGGGTATAGCGGCGGCAGAGATGCTCCCGCACGCCGATGGTGGTGGTATAGCGCAGCAGCAGCGCCGCCATTTTTTCACGGTCGGCTTCCCGGCACAGGACGCTCAGCAGCGTTCCCGGCCGGGATTTTTTCATGGTAACGGGGGTACACCACACGTCCAGCGCACCGGCGTCCAGCAGTACCTCCATGGCAAAGGCGATAGCCTCCGCCGTCATGTCATCCAGATTACAGGTCAGCTCCGCCACCTGTCCCGCGTCCGCCGCCGTCTCGCCCCAGAAGGCCCGTAGGCAGTTGGCGTTCTCGAACTCCTTGGTGCCCATACCGTAGCCGATGGCCCGGGTGGTCATGAGAGGCATTTCCCCGAAGCGAGTGACAAAGCGCTTCAGAAGTGCCGCGCCGGTGGGGGTACACAATTCCGTTTTGATGGCGCCGCCGTAGGCGGGGATGCCTTGCAGCAGATAGGCCGTGGCGGGCGCAGGCACCGGCAAAATGCCGTGGGCGCACCGCACCTGTCCGCTGCCGGTGCAGACCGGCGAGGCGATGATCTGCTGCGGTGCCAGCTCATGCAGCAGCAGGCACACCGCCGAGATATCCGCCAGGGCGTCCATGGTTCCCACCTCGTGGAAGTGGATCTCGCTCACCGGTACGCCGTGAGCGTGGCTCTCCGCTTGGGCCAGCATGCCGTACACTGCCAGCACGTCCTCCTTCACCTGCTCCGGCAGGTGAAGATGATCCCGCACGATATGTTCGATGCCGTGAAGGCCTGTGTGGTGGTGATGGCGGCCCTCGTGTTCATGCTCGTGGTGATGGTCGTGCATGGTCTCGGGCTCCTCCACGCCGTTCACCTTCACCGACATGTGGGTGCCCTGAATACCGCAGTGCGACACCGTTTCGCAGCCATAGACCACGTTGGGGATACCGATGGCGTTCAGCCCGGCCAGCGCGGCGTCTCTGTCCGGCATCAGCTCCAGCAGCGCCGCCGTCAGCATATCGCCCGCCGCGCCCATACCGCAGTCCAGATACAATGTTTTCATGGAAATACCTCTCTTGCGTATTTTTCCATATTATACCGGAGGATCTTTCGATCCGCAACCCCTTCCGGCATGGCGGCAAAAGACTTTTGCAGGGAAAGAGGAAGGCCCGCGCCTTCCTCTTTTGTGATACTTTTCGTATTTCAGCCATGTCCCTCGGCGGCGATCATGTGCATGGCATGCTCCAGTGCGCCGATCACGGCGGTCAGGTTCTCCCGCGCCGCCTTTTCCGAGCCGGGCAGGTTGAGGATCAGGCTATTGCCCCGTGTGCCTGCCACAGCACGGGACAGCATGGCGCAGACGGCGGGACCGCTGGTATCCTTCCGCTGTCCCCTTCCGCCCAGATCGCTGACAGTAATCACCGCCGCTGTATAGCTCATAAGGTCTCCTCCTTTTCCCGATAGCCCAGCGCCGCCGAGAGCATGGAGGCCGTGGCGCAGACCTGCTCCACAACGGCATGAAATTCGTCGGAATGGGTACTGCGGAACATGCCGATCACGCCGATGGTGTACCTGACCTCGCCCTCCACCGTATAGACCGGCGCGGAAATGGAGCGCAGACCGATTTTGTACTCGCCGTTTTCGATGGCGTAGCCGTTGGCGCGGCACAGGCGGATCTCCTGCATCAGTGCGGCGGGGTCGATGATGGTATGGGGCGTGAAGGGCGTCATATTCTGCCGCTGGAGGAGCTTTTCCACCTCCTGCGGCGGACGATGGGCCAGAAACACCTTGCCCTGGGAGGTGCAGTAGATAGGCAGCCGTGCGCCTACGTCCGAGACGATGCGCAGCTTGTCCCGGGCCTCCACCTGATCCAGCGTGATGACGCTGCCGCCCTCGCAGATGGACAGCATCACCGACGCGCCGGTCTGCTGGCACAGCCGCTCCATGTAGGGATGGGCCACCAGCGAGATGTCCCACGACCGCTCCACCTGCCGCCCGTACTCAAACAGCCGCAGCCCCAGCGTGTATTTGCCCTCCGCGTCCTGCGTGATCACGTCGTATGTCCGCATGGTGGTCAGCAGACCGAAAACCGTGCTTTTGGGATAGCCGCACTGCTCGGATAGCTCCTTCAGAGACAGGGGTTTTCCCGCCTGACTCAGCGTTTGCAGCAGCTCCATCGCCTTGGCAACGGACAGTATGATATTGCCATCCACCATGATACAGCACCTGCCTTTCCCCTGTATCATAGTGGCTTCGACCTGTTCTGTCAAGAACAATCCGACAACGCCGTCATAAAGTTTGGCAATATCGTACAACCAATTTGAAATCAAGATGCGTAAAAGGGTAAAATAGGTTAGATTCCAATATGCACCGTCAGGAGAGATACATCATGAAGCTGATCCGGACGCAGGACGCAGTGGACCATGTCCTGCTCCACGCCATACGCCATGACAAACTGTTCCACTTTCATGTCCAAAACCTCCTCAGGTCCTGTTTTTATTTTCCAGTATAGCAAAACGCTCCTTCAAACGCAAGTCACAGACGGCACTGCCGTCTGCGGGGTGTCAGGCACTTGGGCAGATTTATTCCTTTTCCCATCATTCTTCCCCGAATTTTTGTTATTTTTGTCGTGATAAAATCTTGATTTTTCACCCGGCTCATGATATAGTACAGGCAGTGATTAGCATCTGCTAATCACTGAATTTATCAGATCAGGAGGTAATCTATGATGAAGAAATTAGGTCTGTTCGCCGCTGGTCTGCTGTTCGGCACCGCCGGTATCAAGGTGCTCAGCAGCAAGGACGCCAAGAAGGTCTATACCCACACCGCCGCCGCCGTGCTGCGCGCCAAGGACAGCGTGATGGAGACCGTCACCACCGTTCGTGAGAACGCCGAGGATATTTACGCCGACGCCAAGGCCATCAACGAGCAGCGCGCCCAGGAGGCTGCCGCCGCCGTAGTGGAGGACACTTCCAAGGAAGAAGCCGAAGCTGAATAACCATGAAATGCAACATTCTCCACGAATCCGCCGGACGTCTGCGGGTGCATCTGCACTGCGGATACATGACACTGCATCAGGCGGACGTACTGGAATACTATCTGCGCAGCATCAGCGGCGTGACTGAGGTCAAAGTCTATGACCGCACCCAGGACGCCGTGGTGCTCTATGCCGGAAAGCGCGGCGACGTTATTGCCGCGCTGGCGGTCTTCTCCTTCCCCAAGGCCGAGGCCATGGAGCTGGTGCCGGAGCACACCTCCCGCGCCCTGAACCGGGAGTTTGAGGACAAGCTGGTCATGACCGTCGCGCGGCGGTGCATCTCCAGACTGTTTCTCCCCTTCCCCGTCACCTCGGCGCTGGCGGTGATCCGCTCGGTGAAGTATATCAAAGAGGGCCTGAAGGCGCTGTGGCACGGCAAGCTGTCCGTGGCGGTGCTGGACGCCACCGCCGTGACGGTGTCCATCGTCCGGGGCGACTTCTCCACTGCCGGTTCCGTCATGTTCATGCTGCGGCTGGGCGAGATCCTGGAGGAGTGGACCCACAAAAAATCCGTGGCCGATCTGGCCGGGGCCATGAGCCTGAACGTGGACAAGGTCTGGCTTCAGGTGAACGACACCGAGGTGCTGGTCCCGGTCTCCGACGTGAAGGCCGGTGACTGCGTGGTGGTACGCACCGGCAGCATGATTCCTCTGGATGGCAAGGTGGTCTCCGGTGAGGCTATGGTGAACCAGTCCTCCATGACCGGCGAATCCATGCCCGTACCCAAGCGGCCCGGCAGCTATGTGTATGCCGGCACCGTGGCCGAGGAGGGCGAGTGCGTCATTCAGGTGGAGAAAGCCTCCGGCAGCGGCCGCTATGACCGCATCGTTCACATGATCGAGGAGTCGGAGAAGCTGAAATCCACCGCCGAGGACAAGGCCGCCCGTCTGGCCGACCGGCTGGTGCCCTATACCCTGGGCGGCACGGCGTTGACGTATGTGCTGACCCGCAACATCACCAAAACGCTGGCGGTGCTGATGGTGGACTTCTCCTGTGCGCTGAAGCTGGCCATCCCCATCGCGGTGCTGTCCGCCATGCGGGAGAGCAGCGGACACCGCATCTCCGTCAAGGGCGGATGCTTTCTGGAGGCCGTGGCCAAGGCCGACACCATCGTGTTCGACAAGACCGGCACGCTGACCTATGCCACCCCCAAGGTAGCCCAGATCGTCACCTTCGGCAATTACAAGGAGCCGGATATGCTGCGGCTGGCCGCCTGCCTGGAGGAGCACTACCCCCACTCCATGGCCAATGCCGTGGTGGAGGAAGCCAGGGTGCGGGGCCTGTCCCACGAGGAGTATCACTCTCAGGTGCAGTATGTGGTGGCCCACGGCATCTCCAGCATGGTAGAGGGCCGCTCGGTGCTGATCGGCAGCGCCCACTTCGTATTCGAGGACGAGGGTTGCCGTGTGCCGGAGGGCGAGCAGGAGAAATTTGACAGCCTGCCCGAGGTCTACTCCCACCTGTATCTGTGCATCGCCGGAGAGCTGGCCGCCGTCATCTGCATCTTCGATCCCCTGCGGAGGGAGGCCCGCGCCGCCGTGCAGGCGCTGCATGAGTGCGGCATCTCCAAGGTGGTCATGATGACCGGCGACAACCGCAAGACCGCCGAGGCCGTGGCCCGTCAGGTGGGCGTGGACGCCGTGTACGCGGAGATCCTGCCGGAGGATAAGGCGGAGTTCATCCGCCGGGAAAAGGCCGCCGGACGCACCGTTATCATGGTGGGCGACGGCGTCAATGACTCCCCCGCCCTGTCGGAGGCCGACGCAGGTATCGCCATCTCCACCGGCGCGGCCATCGCCCGGGAGATCGCCGACATCACCATCGCCTCGGAGGATCTCTTCGAGCTGGTGACGCTGCGGAAGCTGGGTGAGGCGCTGATGGCCCGCATCCACCGGAACTACCGGTTCATCGTGGGCTTCAACTTCTCGCTGATCGTGCTGGGCGTGGCGGGCGTTCTGCCGCCTACCACCTCTGCATTGCTGCACAATATGTCCACGCTGGGCATCAGTCTCAAGAGCATGACCGACCTGCTGCCCGAAAGCAAAAAGTAAGTGCATATGAAAAAGTCCCTCGACGTTGTCGAGGGACTTTTTATTACACGGTTTTCTTTTTATAGCCGCAGTCGCAGTAGGGACCGCCGGAGGCCAGTGTGTACTGCCGCACAAAGTTCGTCACGCCGCCCGCATCGCTCATGGTATAGTCCAGATGACACAGGGCAGGGGTCAGGTCGTACAGCCCCAGCTCCTTCATCAGCGTACAGATGCCGCAGGTGCTGAAACGGGCCTCATAGCCGCTGCCGTCAGGGTACGGGTAGTACTCCATGTTCCAGGAATAGGGGTTGCGGTCAGCGGCCCGCAGCGCGGCGGTGGCCTTCATGCCCGCGATGTCCTTTTCTGTGTACTTGTTCCTGCCGCTCTTGCGGCAGAACCACTTCATGGGCGGCGTCATCATGGCTTTGGCGTAGTAATCGGTCAGCCGCTCCACGTCCGGACGCCGGGGCATGGAGAGAACGAACGCGCCCAGCATGGCGCAGTTGACGATGTTCATCTGAAAACGATCCGCCTTCTCGAACTCCGGCAGACGGTCGATGATCTCCCGGTACCTGAGCTTTGCCTTTTTTGTGATGGCTGCCGCTGTGGCAGCGTCATAGCCGAATACGGCGGCAAGCTGCTTCCGGAAGGAACCGGCAAACAGCACCCACATTCCCATGGGCATTCCGGCATACTTCATTTTTCACCCCTGCCTTTCGCCGTCCGCAAAGGCCATGCGGACGATCTGCATATTCATCCTGTTGTCGCCTACTCTGGCCAGAAAGCGGAAAAATCCGCTGACGGAGGAATCCTTCAGATCATGATAGCCCAGCATATAGCCCCGGCTGGACACCCGCAGGCGGCTGTCCCACGCGGAAAGCTCCTTTTGGGCGTCCGAAACAGCGAAATACGCCCCCACATTTTTGATCTTTGCGCCCTTGAGCCAGGTTTTTGCGATCATCTTCACCGCCGTCCGGTTCGCAGCGTCAAACACCAGCAGGCCACCGGGAAAGGCGTCCGCCATGGCCTGCACCAATGTCCTGACCTGCTCCGTCAGGAAGTAATAGAACACACCTGCCGCGAAGAATACCGCGCCGCCGGAGGCGTCGATTTTGGAGATCCACGCCGTGTCGTTCAGATCGCAGGAGATGTTCTCCTCCCGCTCTCCGGCAGGCAGCAGCTCATTGCGCACGGCGATGACATCGGGGAAGTCCAGGTTATATATCTTGCAGCTGCCGTTGTCGCAGGCTCTTCCGGTGTCGTCCAGCCCGCAGCCCAGATTGACCACCGCCGCATTGGGGTGGCCGGACAGATAGTCCCTTACTTCCCAGGCCAGATCGTTCTGACGCATGGCCACCTCCAGAAAGCCGAAGCGATGCATCAGGGTTTTTGTCAAGAGGACCTTTTTAGGGGCAGGGAAAAGCTATACGATTAAGGGGAAGCAGGCAGAGAAAAAGGCTGAAAACACGCCCTGCGGACGGCTTAAATGCGTTTTGATGGCAGGGAATACAAAACCCCTGCCCACCTCGGTAAAGAGGCTGCGGCAGGGATAAATACTCCATATTCACACACTTTCCCGCGTTGTAAGGGCTATGTTCTGTTCCTTGTTTGAGGCCGGGGGCGCGGGGCGCGAAGCCCCGCAAAAGCCGACAGTGAACGCCGTGCAAGTGCAGACGGTTTTGCCGCTAAAATGAAGCGGACGAAAGCGGGGTGTAGGGTTGTAAAAATCCTGTTCCCCGTTTTCGGCGGCGAAAAGGCAGCGGCAAAAATCCGGACAGTCAAGGGTTTAAGAGTAGAGATTTTTCGCGCTGTGCGCGGAAAAATACGACTCGTCCCTTGACGGTCTGGATAGTTCAAACGTTGGAATACGCTATTTTGAAAACAGCGAGGACAATTGAAAAATTCACAAAATTCTGCTATAATTAAAAAAATAAGAGATGCCTTTGTATTTGCATTCATGCTGTTTTGATTAACATATAGAGATGAGCAAAACTCCGATTTGCTCATGAGACTATACAATAAATAGTACCATACGACTTGCCTGAAACCTATATATTGTGATTCAGCTTTACAAAACTTGCGTTTTGCTCAACCCTATTAACATATTTAAATGAGGAGGTTTTTAGAATGAAAAAGACGATATACAAAGTTACCATCAGTGTCATATTGCTTTTTCTGCTTTGCTTTATCCTTATGGGTTGTTCACAAACCCATTTGTCTTTCGATATTGGGGCAGCAAGCAAAATAGAACTTTGTTTAGAAGATCAAGGGACATCGATTAAAACAGTTGAAATAACTGATACAGATAGCATCCAATACATTACAGAAAATATCAACGCCTTGAAATTCGGCAGAAGTGAATCCAATAGAAATAATTTTGGCGCTCGGAGTTATTCACTAAGTTGGTATGATTCCGATGATAATCTCATGGAAGAAATAATGGTACTGAACGAATACCACATAAAGTATAAGGGTGACCTATTTTCAGGTATGGAGGTAGATTACGAAATTGACACCTCGTTTTTTGACTCGCTTCTCAGTGATTAGAAAATCCTAATTGAGAAACAATCTGCCGATTGAACAAGATTTCAGTTTTGTCTAATTTCCCTCAAAACGCAAGCGGCGGGACGGGCTTTACCGTCCCACCGTTCTGTCTTTTCAGCGGTCAAGGTCTTGCTTGTGCGTGGGTTGCTCATAAACCGGTCATACCGTCCGGCGTTTCTGTCCCAGAAATTCTTTTTCGCACCCATATGCGCACCACCTCTTCAGGAATTAGCGTCAGCTAACCCATTGTCAAAAGCAAGGCGGTTAGTTGCTTCTAACCGCTGGTATGGTGCTATTGTAATACTGCGGCTTTTAATTGTCAAGGCGGTCAAAAAAAGAGCCGGTCTTCGGCTCCGCTTCTTTTCCGGGAAGCCTCATAAAAGGCGCCGGCCCTTCCGAATACGGCTCCGCGGAAATATACCTTGCAATCTTTCGCCCGTTCGCATACAATATATGTATTGGCCTGCGCTTATCCGGCTTTCCGGGAAGGTAGGCCGCAATCGGACCGGGCGGAGGAAAAGCACCATGGCCAGACGGAAGTGGAATCTGAATACCATCTATATATCGGAGCGGCTGCAGGAGTGCCTGCGCTCCATCTCCCGCTGCGCGCTGGCCACCGTGGTGGCCCCCATGGGCTACGGAAAGACCACCGCCGTCAACTGGTACCTGGGCGAGCGGGCCAAGGCGGAGCCGCTGCGGATCATCCGCATCAGCGTCTATTCGGACAATCTGGCCATCTTCTGGAAAAGCGCACAGGACGCCTTTTCCTACGCAGGGCTTCCGCTGCTGCGGGACTACGCCTGCCCCTCCGACGCCGCCGGGGCCAGCCTGCTGACGGACGACCTGTGCCACGCGCTGGCCGGGCCTGAAAGCTGCTATCTTTTTATTGACGATTTCCACCTGCTGACCGATGGGCGCATTACCGGCTTTATCTGCACGCTGGCCAACCGCCTGCCGGAAAACGTACATATGATCATCGCCAGCCGCGACCGCTTTCTGCCCAGTGAGGAGGCCCTGCGGCTGGGCAGAAAGGTCTGTCAGATCGGCACCGAGCAGCTACGGCTGAATCACACGGAGCTGTCCGTCTATGCCCACCGCTGCGGCACGGAGCTGACGGATGAGCAGATCGAGACGCTGCTCTATTCCAGCGAGGGCTGGTTCTCCGCGGTATATCTGAACCTGCGCACCTTGTCCGAGCGCGGCGCGCTGCCGGACCGCACTTCGGATATCTACACCATGTTTTCCGCCGCCATGATCGACCCGCTGCCGCCGAAGCAGCGGGAGTTCCTGGCGGTGATGGGGCTTGCGGACGAGTTTACCGCCGAGATGGCCCAGTTCGTTACGGGAAACAGGAATACCGCCGCGCTGCTGACCGCGCTGACGGAACAGAATGCCTTTGTCAAGCGGCTGCCGGACGGCGTGACTTTCCGGTTCCACCATATGATGAAGGAATGTGCCGAGCAGACCTTTTCCGCCCTGAAGCCGGAAAAGCAGCGATACTACCGGGATCGTTACGGCGCGTGGTACGAGACGCACCGCCAGTACCTGCACGCCATGTCCGCCTACCGGCGAGGTGGGAACGCTGACGCGCTGCTGCGGGTAGTGGAGCAGGACGCGGGCATCCTGCTGGCGGCACTGGCTCCGGCTGACGTGCTGTCGTTTCTGGATGAGTGTCCCGTGCCGATGCTGAAAGCCCACCCGCTGGCGCTGCTGGTGCTGATGCGCCGCATGTTCACCTGGCGGCAGATCCCCAGGATGATGGAACTGAAGGCCCTGCTGCTGGCCTCCATCGAGGAGCATCCCGACATGCCGCAGACGGAGCGGGGCGACCTGCTGGGCGAGTGCGACCTGATCATGAGCTTTCTGTTCTATAACGATATCAGCGCCATGAGCCGCCTGCACCGCAGCGCCAGCGCCCAGATGTCCCGCCCCGCCATCAGCATCCGCAACGAGGGCGGCTGGACCTTCGGCTCGCCGTCGGTGCTGATGATGTTCCACCGTGAGCCGGGGCAGCTGGACAAGGAGCTGGTGGAGATGGACGAGTGCATGCCCCATTACTATAAGATCACCAACGGCCACGGCCAGGGCGCGGAGAAGATCATGGCGGCGGAGGCCGCCTTCCAGCAGGGACGGTTTGACGACGCCCGGATCGCGCTGGAGGGCGCTTACGCCCGGATCGAGGGCAACGGCCAGATGAACATGGCCCTGTGCTGCGACTTTCTGGCGTGGCGGCTGTCGCTGTGTACGGATGCCGCGCCCCGGTACGGCTTTGAGCAGCGCCGTGGGGCGCTGCTGCGGCAGCACAACACCGACTGGCTGAACATTCTGGACAGCACCTGCGCCTATTACTACGCACTGCTGGGCCAGCCGGAGAAGACACCGGAGGTGTTCCGGGAGCACCGGCTGTCCTCCATCAATTTTCTGGCGCCCGGCAAGCCCATGATGGAGCTGATCGAAAATCAGGTCTATCTGGCCCAGGGCGCTTGCGCCCAGGTCATCGGCCGCAGCGAGGGACTGCTGGGTCTGTGCGAGGGGATGCATTACGCACTGGCGGCGCTGCACATCCGCTTGCAGACGGCGGCGGCCTATGCCCGGCTGGGCAGGCATCCGGAGGCCCACGCCCTGCTGGAGCAGGCGCTGCGCGCCGCCGCGCCGGACGGCTTCGTGATGCCCTTCGTGGAGAATTACCGCTATCTGAAGCCGCTGCTGGCAGAGCTGCCGGGGACGGGGTT
Organism: uncultured Oscillospiraceae bacterium; assembly: GCA_934597345.1. Taxonomy (GTDB): domain Bacteria; phylum Bacillota; class Clostridia; order Oscillospirales; family Oscillospiraceae; genus Vescimonas. Next base: position 60,605 of record CAKTRJ010000004.1, on the reverse strand, counting down.
CACGGCACGGATCATGGCTCTGGGAGAGGAGGAAGAACGCCGCTGCCGGAAGCTGTCCTGCCCGGCGGTGTTCGCCGGACTGACCCGGCGGGAGCAGCAGATCGCCGCGCTGATCGCCGATCGCCTCAGCAACCGGGAGATCGCGGAGGAACTGTTTCTCTCCGAGGGCAGCGTGAAGCAGTATGTCAACCAGATCTATGGCAAGCTGGGGATCGAGGGCGACGTCCGCACCAAGCGGAAGCGTCTGGCGGAGCTGACAAAGAGTTAACCAAAGGTTAATAGGAATGGCTAAAGATCCACTGTACAATGTTGGTACAGTGGATCTTTATATACCTTGGGAAAGGAGGAACCGCATTTGAACCGGAAATATATATCAGCCGTGTCGCCTTTGGAGAACTATATCTTACAGGTTGATTTTGTGTCCGGCAGCCGATTGCTTTTGGATATGAAGCCCTATCTGGATAAGCTTCGCTTCCGTCCCCTGACCGACCCACAGCTGTGGAACAGCGCTGTGACCAACGGCATTTTCGTCCGCTTCGGCAACGTGGAGCTGAGCCATGACGAGCTTTTCTCCATGGCGGAGCGGGAACACTGATCAAAAAAAATTTGAAGGAGAGCGCAAAACGATGAAAAATTGGAAAAAGTATCTGGCCCTTGTGCTGGCACTGGTGATGTGCCTGACCCTGGCCGCCTGCGGCGGCACCGACGATAACGGCGACGAGATCGTCACCCCTCCGGATTTCTTCGAGGGTATGGTGAAGGATGACCAGCAATTGGTGGACTACAGTATGTATAAGGGCATCTGGTCCGGCGACGACGGCAGCCAGCTGGTGGTGGCCCTGAATGACGACGGCGACGAGATGCGCTTTGCCCTGTATGACGTCAACGAGGAGCTGGCCGCCAGCGGCTACATCCAGATGGCGCAGGAATACAGCGCCGACTACTTCTATAATGAGCACGACGGCGTGGCCCACCACAGCTGGATGGACGATGACGGCACCCTTAATGTGGATTCCTTCGGCAGCTTCGTCTACGTCAGTGCCGTGGATGACGGCGAGGGCGACGGCAGCGACAATGCCACCGGCGACTACGCCTCTCTGGCGGGTGCATGGTTTATGGATGCCGATGCCGCTGCCGAAAGCATCATTGAGATCGACGAGTACGGCAACTGGTCTCTGTCCGAGCGTCCCGGCGGCGACGGCGACCCCACCGAGGTGGACTGCGGCACACTGGAAGTCAACCCCGCCGACGAGGGTCAGTATTTTGCCGTTTCCACCATGTTTGACGATGTGGTCTATGACATGACCGTCATCGGCGATGACGTGATGTACTGGGGCGGCGAGAACGACTACTATCAGAAGATGGCGTAACGGATAAGGAGAGGAAGATATGATGAAAAAGCTTTTTGCCCTTATGCTGGCGCTGGTGCTGTGCCTGAGTCTGGCAGCCTGTGGCGGCGATCAGAACGAGGATCCTAACGACGTGGTGGGCGATGACTGGCGCGTGAGCGGCATCGTCCGTGACTATGGCAGTATTACCCGCAACGGCGAGGACACCGACGTGCTGGTGTGCATCAACAACGATAGCGCCGACTTCTATCTGGACGATGAGACCCAGACCCTGTACGACTATGTGGATTATCCCATCACCCTGCAGGGCGATCCGTGGGAGGAGTTCCAGAGCATCGACTTTGCCGACCGGAACGGCGACGATAACGGCGACGTGGCCATGCTGTTCGAGTTGGACGGCCAGCAGGTGCTGATGGTATGGTTCTGGGAGGCGGACACCGAAACGTATGTGTTCCAGCCGGAGGAATCCCAGGTGTCGGACTTTGCTGACGGGGAGAGTGTGTCTCACCTGGGCTTCGAGGGCACCTGGTATCTGGACGGTGACGAGACGGAGGAAAGCGTGATCATCATCGGCGTTGTCGGTGACTGGGTGCTGTATGACCAGCAGGGCGACACCCGTACCGCTGTCGACAGCGGTCTGCTCCGGGTGGTGGATGAGGCGCAGGGACACTTCGCCGCCGACTCCGAGCAGTTTGACGATGTCTCCTACCTCATTGCGACAGCCGGTGAAAACGGTATGTACTGGGGCATTACCGGCGACTACGATTACTACGAGCGGCTGGACTGAACGGCGCGGAAAGGTGCGAGTCATGAAGAAGAATTGCCTGACCCTTTTGCTGATCCTGCTGCTGGCCTTGAGCCTGACCGCCTGCGGCGGCAATGACAGCTATGACGATTCCAATGACCCGGTCAACGTATGGGAGGTGCTGGCCGACGAGGATCTCAGCGACGACATTACCGCGTGGCAGGGTGACGACGGCAGCCAACTGCTGCTGGACATCTCCACCAGCGGCTATACCTTCCGCACCTGGTATGGCCGGGTCGGAACGGGCAGCCTGTTCCGGGATGAACACGGCCTGGGCCTCAAGTACAGCGAGATCGACTCTGACCGGTACTATTATCTGGTAAAGGAGGGCGGCGGCTTTACCGTGCGCCATGAGGGCGCCGGTGAGGGCAGCAGCTACGGCGAGATCAACGACCTGCACTTCGAGCCGTCCCAGGGGGAGATCGCCCCCTATGACATCAGCCTGCTGGACGGCGTGTGGCAGAACGCTCTGGGCGAGACCTTCGCCTTTGATACCGGTCGGATGCGGGTCATCGAGTGCTTTACCGACCGCACCATGAGCAGCGGCCCGCTGTATGAGAGCACCGGCGGCCGCGGCCCCTATGTGACCGGCCCCGAGATCCTCTATCCCTGCCTCAGCGCCGACGGCAACGCCTTTGTGCTGTTCTCTGACGGCAACGCGCCCCGTGAGGAGGACGCCGAAAGCACCGGCATATTCTACCGCAATGGCGATATGGCGGCGTATGCCGACCCGGAAAACGCCTGCTTCGAGGAATCGGACGGCCGTATCTGGTACTATGACGGCGTGAACTATTTCGCCCTGCCGGAGGGCTATACGCTGAGCGAGGACGGTATGGCCTACGATGCATACGACCGTCCCTTCGCCCCCGAGTGGCCCGAGGAGCCGTATGATCCCGCCGCGATCTGGGGCGAGAACTGGCTGGAGGAAAACTGGTAAGGAGAATACCGATATGAAGAAAGAGAAAGAACCCGCCATCGGCATGGAGAAAATGACCGACGCGGAGCTGTCGAAGAAGCTGGGAAGCTATCAGAGAACGGAGAGCATCGGCATATTGCTGGGCGTTATTCTGGTGATCGCCGCGTGTATCATAATGTTTATACGGCGTGACCCCCTTCTGATCTGCGCGTTGGTATTCCCCGGTGTGGCGCTGTTCCTGCTGGTGGCAAAGCCCGCCCAGAAGAAGAAAAAGGCTCTGATGCAGCAGCAATTGGGCAGCTTCTTCCGCACGGAGCTGACAAAAGCCTTCGGCCCAGAGCCGGAGCCGGCCATGCTGCCCATCGACTGGGGGTACCTGGCGGCGGCAAAGCTGTCGACGGTAGACTTTACGGAATGTACCTTGACAGACTTCCATGAGGGCGAGCACAAGGGCCTGCAGTTCTCCGCGGCCAATGTGGAGCTGCGCCGCACTGTGGAGGAAAAGTCCGGCCCCGACAACGACAACTGGATGACCCGAACCGAGACGCTGTTCCGCGGCATTGTGGTCCGCTGCAAGGACATCTGCGATCCGGCGCTGGACATCACACTGAACGATATGTTCCAGGAGCGGAAGAAAGACGACATCACCGACCCCGCCGCCTTCCGGAAGCACTTTGCCGCTCACACGGCGGATGGCCGGGAGGTGGACGATCAGGTCACGCCGCAGCTGCGTGACCTGGTAAAGAAGCTGGAGACCACCTCCCGCACCTCCAAGCTGTGCAGCCTTATCCTCCGTGACGGTGATCTGGCGCTGGCCCTGAACACCCAGTATGTGTTCGCGGGCGTTCCGGAGTGGCTGGATCTGCGGGACATCGACAGTATCCGCAAGTGGTTCACCGCCTCGCTGACCGGCATGGGCAATCTGCTGGATCTGCTGATGGAAAGTCCCGTTTTGAACCGTGCGGACGCAAAGGAGTAAGCGATGGAAGAACAGAAAAATAAACTGACGGACCGGCAGCTTGCCGGTGAGATGCGGAAGGGCAGGCGGGGCGGCGCGGGCGGCAAGCTCCTGATCGGGCTGGGCGCCATCGTGGTGCTGATCGGTATCATCATGAACGGCTCTATCCCCGTGGTCATCGTGGGCGTGCTGATCGCCGGTCTTGGCGAATGGCTGAAAAGCAAAAGCAAAGGCGCCGCCGACCAGCAGGTGTACGATAATATCGTGCCGGACGTGGTAAACGCCGTCTTTGATAACGTGCAGATGGATCCCACCCCTCACCTGCTGGACGTCAAGGACACCAACATTCCCCTGCCCGACCACACCTATTGCAGCGGCAGCGGCTATGTCCGGGGAACGTACCAGGGCCTGACCGCGGAGCTGTGTACCGTCACGCTGACGGACGCCAAAGAGTTTCAACGGGAGGAGACCGGCCTGTGGGAGAAGAATGAGCAGGTGGTCTATACCGGCCAGTGGATGCTGTGCGAGCTGGGCCGGGAATTCCCGATGTGGCTGACCATCTGGCCCCGGGGCAGGCTGGATAAGCTGTTCAATTCCCGCACCATCAAGACGGAGAACAAGGAATTCAACAAGAAGTTCAATCTCAGCAGCGACGATGAGCAGGCGGCCCTGCGTATCCTGAATCACAGCCGGATGGAGCGGCTCATGAAGCTGGCGGAGACCTCCGGCAAATTTGCCGTCAACCTCAACACCGACGGCAGACTGTATATCGCCGCCCACTGTGACCGGGGCTTCTTCGACCCCGGAAAGGGCCGGGAAAAGCCGGATGCCCTGCGCCAGCGCTATACCCGCGAGCTGAAGTGGTTCACCGAGGTGATCGACACCTTCCGCCCGCTGTAAAGGAGGAATTGCCATGACTTTGGGGCTTGCTGTATTGCTGCTTCTGGCCGCTGTGACCGGTATCGTGCTGGCCTGTAAGCTGCTGCGGAAAAGCCGTGCGGCCCGGATCCTGTGCATCGTGGGCTGTGCGCTGATCGCGGCGGCCTGCGCCGTATATATCGGGCTGACGTTCGTTTTTCTGGAGGCGATCCAGAACCAGCCTGCGGCGTAACGCCGCAGGGATGGTGCGCACCGGGTGCGCCGCTGTTTTATCACAAAAAGCTGCCATGCGGTGAAAACCGCATGGCAGCTTTTGATCCGTACATGTGCAGTTTCCCGGTCACGCGCTTACCGGGCGGAGGGCTTTCTGCATTCCGCCGTGATCTCCTTTTTCAGCAGCTGCATTTCCAGGCTGTCCATATCCCGTGGATAAGACGCCCGCGAAAGGTCGAATTCCCGGATGGAGCTGTCCGGATGCATCACGACGATCTTCTGTCCCAGCACAAGCGCCTCCTCCAGCTGGTGTGTTACCAGAATGATGGTGCGGGGCAGCTGTTCCTGTATCCGCAGCAGCTGCGTCTGTAACTCGCCCCGCGTCAGAAAATCCAGCGAGGCAAACGGCTCGTCCATCAGAAGAAGCTCCGCCTGTCCCGCCAGTACCCGTGCAAGGCCAAGGCGCTGCTTCATTCCGGTGGACAGCTCCACCGGCGTCAGGTCGGCATAGTCCTCCAGTCCCACCAGCCGGACATACTCCGTCGCCTTTTCATAGCGCTCCTCCGGCGTCTTTCCCACGCCGCAGGCCATGGCCACATTCCGCTGCACATTGGTCCATGTGATCACATAGGGGTCCGGACGCAGCATGGCGCTGTGCCAGCCCTCCGGAATTTCGATCTCTCCGGCGTCCGGCTTTTCCTGACCCGCCAGCAGCTTCAGCAGCGTGCTCTTTCCGCAGCCGCTGCGGCCCACGATCACCGTCAGCTGTCCCGCCGGGAAGGTAACGGTCAGATCCTTCAGCACCTGACGGGTACGGCTCTCGCGGGTCTGTCCGGTCAGGACCACCTCGGTACTGTACGTTGTATAGGCCTTATCCACATGTCTTAGGTTTACTGCCTCCATGCCGCCGCCTCTTCTTCGTCAGATTTTCCCATATTGTATCAGATCCACCGTGAAAACGCAAGCGGATATCCCCGGCACTCCCTTCCATACCGCCCCGCTGAAAAAAAGACCGCTTTTGGCATTTTGCCAAAAGCGATCCTTTTTGTTGTCAGATGACCTGCTGCTCCTTCAGGGCGGTCAGGTCTGCTTCGGTCAGGCCCAGCAGCTCGCCATAGACAGCGGCGTTGTCCTGACCCAGAGCCGGAGCGGGACGGGAGATGTCGGCCTTGGTGTCCAGCAGCTTCACAGGGTTGCCGTTGACCTTCATGTCACCGATAACAGGATGGTGCATGGGGACGAACATCTCGCGGGCACCGGCGATATGAGGATCGGTGGTGACGCGCTTCAGGTCGTTGATGGGAGAGGCAGGAACGCCTGCGGCAAGGATCAGATCCACGCACTCGTCGATGGTGTGCTGGGTGGTCCACTTCTCGATCTCAGGCTTCAGGGCCTCGTGATTCTCGCAGCGCTTCACGTTGGTATCGAACCGGGGATCGGTCAGCAGATCCTCCCGCATCAGCACCTTGGTGCACAGCAGGTTATACAGCTTGTCGTTGCCGCAGCCGATGACGAACAGGCCGTCGCTGGCCTGGAAGGAGTCGTAGGGATAGGCGGAGGCATAGCGGTTGCCCATCAGCTCAGGCTGCTTGCCGGAGGCGAAGTAGCGCTGGGTGCCGGTCTCCAGGCTGGACACCACGGAGTCCACCAGAGACACGTCCACACGCTGGCCCTTGCCGGTCAGCTCGCGGGCGTGGAGGGCCGTCAGAATACCGATGGTCAGGTTCATACCGCCCAGCACGTCGCCCATGGCGTTACCGACGCGGAGGGGATGGCCACCGGCCTCACCGGTGATGCTCATCAGACCGCCGCTGGACTGGGCGATGATGTCGTAGCCGGGGCGCTGGGAATAGGGCCCGTAGCAGCCAAAGCCGGAGACGGCGCCGTAGATGATCTGGTCGTTGACCTCCTTCAGTACATCATAGCCCACGCCCAGCTTGTCCATAACGCCGGGACGGTAGTTTTCCACCACCACGTCGGCCTTCTTGACCATCTCCAGGAACAGCTTCTTGCCCTCCGGGGACTTCAGGTTCAGGGTAACGCCCTTCTTGTTGCGGTTGACGTTGGCGTAGTACATGCTGGCGCCATTCTTCAGGGGGCCGAAGGCGCGGGTGTCGTCGCCCTTGCCGGGAACCTCGATCTTGATGACGTTGGCGCCGAAGTCCGCCAGCATCATGGTGCAGTAGGGGCCTGCCAGAACACGGGTCAGATCCAGAACCGTGATATCACTCAGTGCTTTTTTCATATGCGTATACTCCTTCATTCAAAAACTGCTTTCCGACACAGCCTTTGATGGCCTTTATGATAGCAGGCTTTTCTCCGCAGGGCCAAACGAAACCTCCCCGCCGCGAAATAGCTTGCTTTTTGTTTCAAATCGTGGTATTTTCTTTCTCATGAAACAAAGCTGCCGTGCTGATAGGCAGAAAACCTCATCAAAGGAGGCGCACACCATGGATGAATTGCAAAAAAAGGCGGAAAAGCCCTATAAGGTCTGCTTTCTGGGCTACTCCAAGCTCAGCGAGGTGGCGCGGGAGGTCATCGACAGCCTGCCCGACAATGACGTGGAATACGTTCTGATGGAAAGCAATCTGGAGAATCAGGACGCCTGCGTGGCGGAGGCCCGGCAACTGGGATGCAGCGTGTTCGTAGCAGGCCCCGGCAACGCCGCCCGGTTTTCCACCCACTACGACGATCCGCTGGTGGAGATCACCATCCGGTACATCGATTACGCCATCGCCATCCGCAAGGCACTGCGGAAGGGCTGTCAAAAAATATGCATCGCCCGGCACCGGTTTTCCGCGCCGCCGGATCTTCCCATGCTGGAAAAGCTGATGGAGGTTCCCCTGCAGGAGGTGACCTTCGAGAGTATCGCGGAGCTGCGGGAGCAGATCCGGCGCTCCGACTGTGACGCCTTCATCGGTGCTACGGCGGCCAGTGAGACCGCCAACGATCTGGGACGGACGGGCATTCTGGTCTATTACGGCAAGGAGTCCATCCGCGACGCCTGCCTGCGGGCCGGTGAGCGGGCCAGAAAGCTCCATGAGACCCGGCAGTCCCGGGAGATCACCAAGGCTATCCTGAACAACAGCCAGTTCGGCATGATCGTCACCGACGCCGAGGGCCGGGTGAAGCTGTTCAACCAGACGGCCCAGCGGTTCACCGGCATCGCCGCCTCCCAGATCCGGGGCAAGCTGCTGACGGACTACTTCCCCAATCTGTCCATTGCGGCGCTGCTGAAAAGCGGCCAGAACCGCTCCGACTCCTACCGGCTGGTGGTGGGCGCCATGATGCGCTGCGTGCAGGAGCGCATCACCCAGGATCGCCGCACCATCGGCATCCTCATCACCCTGTACCCGGAATCCCACAACCGGAAGAAGGCGGAGCAGGACACCCCAAGCCTTGCCCAGATCGTGTGCCGCTGGGAGGACGTGATCGCCGTCTCACCTATTATGAAAAAGACGGTGGAGCAGGGACAGAATCTGGCGAAGCTCCACTACCCCACCATGATACTGGGTCAGCCCGGCTCCGGCCGGGAGATCTTCGCCCGCTGCATGCACAGCACCTCCCCTCAGGCCCAGAAGCCCTGCATCACCATCGATCTGGCCACCATCGCCCCGGAGGACGCGCCCCACATCCTGCTGGGCTATGAAGGGCAGGACGGCACCGTGTCCGGTCTGCTGACCGCCGCCAACGGCGGCAGCGTGATCCTGAAAAACGTGGCGCTGGCCAAGCCGGTGGTACACGCCTGCCTGATGCAGGCCCTGACCTCCCGGCATATCTTCCGCCCCGGCATGACCGCGCCCCTGCTGCTGGATCTGATGGTATACACTATCATGACGCCGGAGGAGGCCCGCGCCATCCCGCCCGATCTGCAAAGCTGTCTGGCCATCTGCCAGCTGGAGCTGCCGCCCCTGACCCGGCGAAAAGAGGACATCGGCCCGCTGTTCCTGCGGAGCCTGTCCCGCAACACCGGATATCACCACCGGGTAGCCCTGTCGGAGCAGATGGAAACGCTTCTGACCTTCCACCGCTGGCCAGGGCAATTGCAGGAGCTGCAGGCCGTCTGCACCCGCTATGTCATCGCCATGTCCCGGCTGGAAAAGGCCACGCCCAAGGCCCAGTATCTCCTGCTGCTGCAGGCCATCGGCGAGGAGACCATTTTCCGGGAGATCCTGGAGCAGCACCCCGCCCTGACCCAGCGGCCCGTGGTGGATAAGGAGGCATTCTTACAGGGCATCCTGCAAATAAAGACGCTGATGAAATACTCCAACGACACACTGGCGGAGAAGCTGTCCGTCAGCCGCACCACCATCTGGCGCATTTTACAGGATGCCGCGCCAAACGACGAAGAAGCCTGATACGCCCCCGGCAAAAACAGCCGCGCGACCCCCCTCGTGCGGCTGTTTCTTCATCCTGTGCCAATTTTTTCCAATGCTCGGTCTGAACATTGTCCTTCTCCGCGGCTATTTTTCCTGCAAAACGTTTCACTCATTCTAATAACCCATATTTTGAAACATATCTCGTGGTCATTTCCTGTGGTAAGCCCTTTGATTCGTTATTCCGGCCCCTTACTGCTATAATAGCCTCACTTCCGACACAGCAGATCACATACTGAACAGTAAGGAGTAGAGTGACATGGCAAAAGTTGAATTGTATGAAGTCGGCCCTCGTGACGGCTTTCAGAATCTGAAGGATATCGTTCCCACGGAAACCAAGCTGGATCTCATCGACCGTATGGTGGGCACCGGCATCCGCCACCTCCAGTGCACTTCCTTTGTCAGCCCCAAGGCCATCCCCCAGATGGCCGACGCCAAGGAGCTGGCTGCCGCCTGCGTGGAGAAGTACCCCGATCTGGATCTGTTTGCGCTGATCCCCAACCTGTACGGCGCGAAAGCCGCCCTGGCTGCCGGTATCAAGAGCGTGGACATGGTCATCTCCCTCAGCGAGTCCCACAACAAGGCCAACATCAACCGCACCCACGAGCAGTCCTTTGCCGAGCTGCGCAATGTGCTGGATAACTGCCCGGAGCTGAAGCTTACCGTGGATATCGCCACCGCTTTCGGCTGCCCCTTTGAGGGGATCCCCACCGTCAGCAGTCTGGTGGATCTGATCGGTAAGGTGCGTGACTACGGCATCCGGAACTTCACGCTGGGCGACACCATCGGCGTGGCCAACCCCAAGCAGGTGCGTGAGACCGTCAAGGCCCTGACCGCCGCCTATCCCGACTGCACCTTCCGTCCCCACTTCCACGACACCCGCAACAACGGCATTGTCAACACCATCACCGCCATCGAGTGCGGCATCACCGAGGTGGAGACCACCCTGGGCGGTCTGGGCGGCTGCCCCTTTGCTCCCGGTGCCTCCGGCAACACCGCCACCGAGGATCTGGTGTGGCTGCTGGACCGCATGGGCTACGAGACCGGCGTGGACTTTGAAAAGGCGCTGGCCGCCGCTCAGTATGAGCACTCCCTGCTGGTGGGCAACTACAGCGGCCACCAGATCAACATCACCAAGCGCAGCGCCTGCTGCGGCTGATCCGGATAAGGAGGTAACACTATGACTATCGCTGCTATGGACGTGGTCGCCCTCGTGATCTTTCTGGGCGTCATCATTCTGGCCTTTGTCCGCAAGATCAACGTAGGTATTCTGGCCGTTGCCGCCGGTGTCATCGCCGTCCGGCTGTTCGGCATGACCGATAAGGATCTGATCGGCGGCTTCAGCTCCTCCATGTTCGTGACATTGGTGGGCATCACGCTGCTGTTCGCCACCATCAATGCTACCGGCGCGCTGGATCTGCTGGCCCGCAAGATCATCGCTCTGGCCGGCAACAAGGTCTGGGTCATCCCCATCGTCATTTACATCGCCGGCTTCGTCATCGCCGGTGTGGGCCCCGGCGCCGTTCCCGCGCTGGCCATCATCCCCGCGCTGGGCGTGACCATCGCTCTTGAGGTGGGCTATAACCCGGTCATGCTGGCGCTGATCGGTGAGTGCGGCCTGATGGCGGGCCGTATGACCCCCATTAGCCCGGAAGCCGCCATCATCACAGCCGCCGCTGCCGAAAGCGGTCTGGGCAACGTAATGCCCGCCATTCTGGCCTGCCAGACCCTGGTGACCATCGTGTTCTCCGTGGTGCTGTTCTTCATCTTCAAGGGTTACCGCGTCAAGGCCCCCGAAAAGGCCATGAACCTGCGTGATCTGGAGAAGTTCAACGGCAAGCAGATCGCCTCTCTGTGCGGCATCCTTGCCATGCTGGTGCTGATCATCTTCTGCAACGTAAACATCGGCCTGTCCGCCTTCTTCGTGGCCGCCGTGCTGCTGCTGTTCCATGTGGCCGAGGACGGCGCCTGCCTGAAATCCCTGCCCTGGAGCACCATCGTGATGGTGCTGAGCGTGGGCGCGCTGATGAACATCGTGGACGCTGCCGGCGGCATCGACCTGATGAGCAACGCCCTGTCCTCCATCATGACCCCCTTCACCGCTACCCCCTTCATGGGTATCTCCGCCGGTCTGCTGAGCATGGTCAGCTCCGCGCTGGGCGTGGTGTACCCCACCATGATGCCCATGAGCGTGGACATCGCCGCCGAGGTGGGCGGCAACGTGAACCCGGTGGCTCTGATGGCCGCTGTGGGCGCAGGCGGCTCCCTGTCCGGTGTGTCTCCCCTGTCCACCGGCGGTGCGCTGATCCTGGCCGCTCTGGGTACTGCCAAGAAGGACTTCAACGGCCCCGAGGAGCGCAAGACCTTCCTGCAGCTGTTCGTCATGGCCGGTGTGGGCCTGCTGGTGATCGTGGTGGTCTCCATCCTGCTGTACAATCCCATCGCCAACCTTCTCTATCAGGCGTGACCCTATCTCATACCTTCCTCAATACCGCTCTCCTTTCGTAAAAGGAACCGGCACGCCTGCGAGGCGTGCCGGTTCCTTTTTTGCTCAAATTTGTACACTCAGCCCGTTTTGCCTATGGCACTCGCCCGCGGAGTCTGCTAAAATGCAGACATGACACAGAAACAGTTCCCCGGTATTTTGTATACCCCGCGCCGTAAAAGGTGACATTAGCAATTTAAATTGAAACGCCCCGCAAAAGTTATTGCAAATCCATAAAATTTGTACTATAGTAAATATAATATACCTACAGGATTATCTATGAATTTTTGTGAAGAAGGTGAATTTGTATGGAACTTCATATTCAGGATCTCGTTTCTTCCATCAAAAAGGACGGCATCGACAGCGCCAACAAGGAAGCCGCCGCCATTGTGGCCGACGCCCGGAAGCAGGCGGATACCATTGTGGCCAACGCGAAGGCGGAGGTGGACAAGCTGCGGGAGGATGCCAAAGCGGAGATTGAGGTATTCAAAAGCAGTGCCCGGCTGAACGCCGAGCAGGCCAAGCGGGACGCGGTGCTGGCCTTCCGGCAGGAGGTGCAGAAGGAGTTTGAAAAGCTGCTGGCCGCCGATGTGGGCAAGGCGCTGGATCAGCAGGCGCTGGCAAAGCTCATTCAGGCCGCGGTGCAGGGCGAGGACGTCTCCGCCTATGCCGTGGAGGTGGCTCAGGTGACGGACGGCATCCGTCAGGAGCTGGCCCAGGAGCTGAAAGCCGGTCTTGAGATCCGTCCCTCCCGAAAGGTGGGCGCAGGCTTCCGTCTGGCCGCCAAGGACGGCTCCGGCTATTTCGACTGCTCGGAGCAGGAGATCGCGGACATGCTGATGCCCTTCTTCCGGGACACGCGCCTGTAAGGGGGTGCCGCTGTGGCTTCCTATTACTATCTGATCTCCAGCCTGCCCATGCTGAAGACCCAGGGCACGCCGCCCATGGATTACGCCGCGTTTCTCGCCATGTGCAGGACGGCGGTAAGCGGTGGGGTGTATCAGACGCTGGAGACGCTGACGGTGGAATCGGACAAGGGGCCGCTGCTTTCGGAATGGGCTGTCTTTTACAAGGCCCTGTCCCGTGAGCTGACCTATCAGCGCAGCGTGAAGCTGGGCCGCCCTTGCCCCATCCCCGCCGACCGGGACGCCGCCGTCGTGCAGACGGTGACGGCGGCGGTGAACGCCGAGAACCCGCTGGAGGGCGAGCGTCTGCTGCTGGAGCTGGAATTCCGCCGCCTGGACGATATGGTCGGGCTGCATAATTTCGACGACCACGCCCTGTACGGCTACGCCATGAAGCTGCGGCTGCTGGAGCGGCAGCAGGGCTTCCGGTACGAGACCGGCAAGCGGGCCTTTGACGGCCTGATGGCCAACATCCGCCAGCAGGTCGCCAGCCTATCATAAAACAGGAGAATCAAAATGGACAAAGTGACAGGATATGTGACCGGAGTGAACGGGAATCTGGTGTCCGCCAGCTTTTCCGGCTCCGTGCGTAAAAATGAAGTGGGCTATGTGCTGGTGGGGGACGACCGCCTGAAGGGCGAGGTCATCCGCGTCAACGGCGACACGGCCAGTATGCAGATCTATGAAATGACCAACGGCATCCAGGTAGGCGACAAGGTGGAGCTCTCCGGCGAGCTGATGAGCGTGGAGCTGGGCCCCGGTCTGCTGACCCAGGTATTCGACGGTCTGCAGAACCCCCTGCCGGAGCTGGCCGAAAAGTGCGGCTACTTCCTGGAGCGGGGCGTATATCTGGACCCCATCCCCAATAAGGACTGGGAGTTCACACCCCGGGTAAAGCCCGGCGACACCGTCACCGCGGGCGACGCGGTTGGCAGCGTGCCGGAGGGATTGTTCACCCACCTCATCATGGTACCCTTCGACCTGAAGGGCGAGTGGAAGGTGAAGTCCATCCGGGAGAAGGGCGTGTATAACGTCCGGGACACCGTGGCTGTGGTGGAGAATGAGCAGGGCGAGGAGCAGGCGCTGACCATGGTGTTCCCCTGGCCCGTGAAGCAGCCCATCCGCTGCTATGAGGAGCGTCTGCGCCCCGACGAGACGCTGGTGACCCAGCTGCGCTGCGTGGATACCTTCCTGCCGGTGGCCAAGGGCGGCACCTTCTGCGTGCCCGGCCCCTTCGGCGCAGGCAAAACGGTGCTGCAGCACATGGAAGCCAAGAACGCCGACGTGGACATCGTCATCGTGGCCGCCTGCGGCGAGCGCGCCGGCGAGGTGGTGGAGGTGCTGACGGAGTTCCCCGAGCTGACCGACCCCCGCACCGGACGCTCTCTGATGGAGCGCACCATTATCATCTGCAATACCTCCTCCATGCCTGTGGCCGCCCGTGAGGCATCGGTGTACACCGCCGTCACCATGGCGGAGTACTATCGCCAGATAGGGCTGGACGTGCTGCTGCTGGCGGACTCCACCAGCCGCTGGGCACAGGCCATGCGTGAGATGAGCGGCCGTCTGGAGGAGATCCCCGGCGAGGAAGCCTTCCCTGCCTATCTGGAATCCGTCATCGCCGCCTTCTATGAGCGCGCCGGTAAGGTGCGGCTGAAGGACGGCAAGATCGCCTCTGTCACCATCGGCGGCACCGTGTCCCCCGCAGGCGGCAACTTTGAGGAGCCTGTGACACAGGCCACGCTGAAGGTGGTGGGCGCGTTCCACGGCCTGTCCCGCGAGCGCTCCGACGCCCGCAAATACCCCGCCATCCACCCCATCGACTCCTGGTCCAAGTATCAGGGCGTGGTGGATATGGAGCGGGTGGAGCAGGCCCGCGCCATCCTCAAGCGCAGCAGCGAGATCAACCAGATGATGAAGGTCATCGGTGAGGAGGGCACCTCCGCCGAGGATTATATCGTTTACCAGAAGGGCGAGCTGCTGGACGCGGTGTATCTCCAGCAGAACTCCTTCGATCCCATCGACGCGGCCTGCGGCCCCGACCGCCAGCGCCACGAGTTCGACGTGCTGTACGATGTGCTGAAACGCGATTTCAAGCTCAGCGACAAGAAAGAGATCCGCGCCTTCTTCAACCAGCTCCGTCAGGAGTTTCTGGACTGGCACAACACCGAGTTCCGGACGCCGGAGTTCGAGGCGCAGGAAAAACGGCTCAAGGACTTTTACCTGAGCAAGGCGGCGCTTTGAGAGGTGAGTCAATATGCAGAAAGTTTACACGAAAATCGAATCCATCGTTGGCAACGTGGTGACTGTCCGGGCCTCCGGCGTCCGTAACGGCGATCTGGCGCTGGTGGGCGACAGCTACGCCAACGTCATCAAGCTGGACAAGAATCTGGTGACCTTGCAGGTGTTCAGCGGCACCCAGGGCGTCAGCACCACGGATCCCGTCCGTTTTCTGGGCCGCCCCATGATGGTGTCCTTCTCCGACCATCTGCTGGGCCGCGTCTTTGACGGCGCGGGCGTCCCCCGTGACAACGGCCCGGCCCTGACGGAGAACATGATCCCCATCGGCGGTCCCTCCGTGAACCCCTCCAAACGTATCGTCCCCAACAAGATGATCCGCACCGGCATCCCCATGATCGACGTGTTCAACACGCTGGTGGAAAGCCAGAAGCTGCCCATCTTCTCCGTGTCCGGCGAGCCGTACAACCAGCTGCTGTCCCGCATCGCCATGCAGGCGCAGGTGGACGTGATCGTGCTGGGCGGCATGGGACTGAAATACGACGACTATCTCTATTTCCGGGACACGCTGGAAAAGAGCGGCGCCATGGGCCGCACGGTGATGTTCATCCACACCGCCTCCGACCCCACCGTGGAATGTACGCTGGTGCCGGATATGGCGCTGGCCGTGGCGGAGCAGTTCGCACTGGCCGGAAAGCGGGTGCTGGTGCTGCTGACGGACATGACCAACTACGCCGACGCCCAGAAGGAAATGGCCATCACCATGGAGCAGGTGCCCTCCAACCGCGGCTATCCCGGCGACCTGTACAGCTGCCTGGCATCCCGGTATGAAAAGGCTGTGGACTTTGAGGGCGCGGGGTCGATCACCATTTTGGGCGTGACCACCATGCCCGGCGACGACGTGACACACCCCGTCCCCGACAACACAGGTTATATCACCGAGGGGCAGTACTACCTGAAAAACGGCCACATCGAGCCGTTCGGCTCGCTGTCCCGCCTGAAGCAGAACGTGAACGGCAAGACACGCAGCGACCACCGGGCGCTGATGGACGGCATGATCCGGCTTTACAGCGCCTATAAGGAGAGTTTGGAGAAGAAGTCCATGGGCTTCATGATGTCCGAGTGGGACGAGAAGCTGCTGAAATACGGCCATCTGTTTGAAACGAAGCTGATGGATCTGAGCGTGAACATCCCGCTGGAGGAGGCGCTGGATCTGGGCTGGGAGATCCTGGCCGAGTGCTTCGAGCCCAACGAGACGGGCCTGAAGACCAGCCTCATCCAGGAGCGGTGGCCCAAGCGCGACGCCGTGGAATGAAGGTGCGCCTATGGCTGTCAAACTAACGAAAAATGAGCTGAAGGTGCAGAAGGACCGGCTGAAGCAGTTCCAGCGGTATCTGCCCACCTTGCAGCTGAAAAAGCAGCAGCTGCAGGCCGTGGTCATGCAGGCCGCGGCACAGCTGGAGCAGGTGGAGCGCCAGCGTCAGGCGGCGGTGGCCGGACTGGACGACTGGGTGGCCGTCTTCGCGGAGAACGACAGCTTCCCGCCGGACAAGCGACTGGAGACCCTTGTCCGCCCCCGCAGCGTGGTGTGCGGACAGGAGAACATCGCCGGCGTCACCGTGCCGGTGTTTCAGGAGCTGACCTTTGAGGACATCCGATATGATGTGGCGGACTACCCCCTGTGGGTGGACACCGCGGCGGTACGGCTGCGGGAGATCGCCGGGCTGGACGCTATGGCCAAAACGCTGCGCCAGCGGGTGACGCTGCTGGAGCGGGAGCTGCGTGCCACAGCCCAGCGGGTGAACCTGTTTGAGAAGGTGAAGATCCCCGAGGCCAAGGAGAATATCCGGGTCATCGGCATCTACCTGGGCGACCAGCAGACCTCCGCCGTGGTGCGGGGCAAGATCGCCAAGAAGAAGCTGCAGGAGGTGGGCCGATGATCGAAAAAATGAAGGTCGTCCACATCGTGGCGGCCGCCTCGGAAAAGGCCGCGTTGCTGGATAAGCTCCGTGAGCTGGGCATCGTCCACTTCGCGGAGAAGGCCGGCGCCGACCAGCGGCATCTGGAGCGCTTTGCCCAGCTGTCCCGGATGGCGATGACGCTGCAGGAGTATCCCAAGACCCCGCAGGAGACGGCGGTGCTGTCCGACAACGAATTTGAAGCCTTCTATCAGCAGCTGTCCGACTGCATGAGCCGCAAAAAGGCGCTGCTGGAGCAGCAGACCGCCGCCCATGCCGCCGCGGAAAAGCTGGCTGAATGGGGCCGTTTCGCTCCGGCGGAGCTGCGGGAATTGAAAGAACAGGGCTGGGATATCCACATTTACCGCACCGATAAAAAGACCCTGGCCGTGCTGGACGCCGACCCGGACGTCCGCTTCGTGCGGCTGGCTCCGGTAGGCAAGATGCCCACGCTGGCGGCCTTCGCGCCATTGCCCGCCGGATACGCTGCCACGGAGTTCCCCATTCCCGAAAAGGGACTGGATGAGCTGGAGCAGGAGCAGCGGGACTGCGCACAGGGACTTGCGGACTGCGAGACCTTCCTGACCCAGGCGGCGGCCCATCTGCCCAGCATCCATGACCAGATGCTCAAAACCCAGAACGCCGCCGAATACTCCGCGGTCAGCAACACGTCCCAGAGTCAGGACGGACTGGTGTGGCTATCCGGTTATCTTCCGGCGGCGGACGCGGACGGCTTCAAGAAGGCCGCTGCCGAGGCCCATTGGGCGTGGGCCATGGAGGATCCCGCCAACGACGATGACAAGGTGCCCACCAAGGTGAAGTACAACAAGGTCACCCGTCTGATGATCCCGGTGTTCGACATTCTGGGCACCGTCCCCGGCTATCGGGAGTACGACATTTCCTTCTGGTTCCTGGGGTTCTTTACCCTGTTCTTCGCCATGATCATCGGCGACGCCGGATACGGCTGCCTGTTCCTGCTGGCGGCGCTGGCGCTGACGGTGAAGAACAAGAAAGCCTCCACCGCCGTGCAGCTTCTGTGGGTGCTGTCCATCGCCACCATCCTATGGGGCGCGCTGACCGGCACATGGTTCGGTCTGGAGCAGGCCATGAACGTACCCTTCCTGAAACGGCTGGTGATCCCCACCTTTGCCAATTACCCGGCGTACTTCAACGTCTCCACCACCACCCAGCAGAACACCATCATGAAGTTCTGCTTCATTCTGGGTACGGTGCAGCTGTCCCTTGCCTGCGTCATGAATATCCGCCGCAAGCTGAAGGAGCGTGATCTCAGCTGGGTGGCCGATCTGGGCTGGCTGGCCGCCATCGACGCGCTGTATTTCGTGGTACTGTATCTGGTCATCGGCCAGCAGGTGAATCTGATCCCCGTGGCCTGCGTGGTCATTGCGGGCTTCCTGCTGGTGGTGTGCTTCGGCGGTATGGCTCCGGACAAGACCTTTGCCCAGGGCCTGAAAGCGGGCCTTGGCAACGCCTTTACGGTGTTCCTCAACACCATCAGCGCCTTCGGCAACATCATGAGCTATATCCGGCTGTTCGCCGTGGGCATGGCGTCTCTGGCCATCGCCCAGAGCTTCAACAACATGGCTTTCGGCTTCAAGGGCCCGCTGGTGATCGCCGCCATTCTGATCCTGCTGATCGGCCACGGGCTGAACATCGTCATGGGCCTGCTGTCCGTGGTGGTTCACGGCGTGCGGCTGAACCTGTTGGAGTTCTCCGGTCAGTTGGGCATGGAGTGGGCCGGTATTGCCTACGATCCCTTCAGAAAACGCGATAAAATCAAGAAATAAACGAATAGGAGATCAATTATGAGTATCGAATTTATTGGTATGGCGTGCGCTCTGGGCCTGTCCGCCATGGGCTCCGCGTTCGGTTCCGGCTTTGCCGCTCAGGCTTCTGTGGGCGCGTGGAAAAAGTGCTACGCCAACGGCAAGCCCGCTCCCTTCATTATGGTGGCCTTCTCCGGCGCACCGCTGACCCAGACCATCTATGGCTTCCTGCTGATGAACTTCATCCGCAGCGCCGTGGAGGGCGGCTGTGACGCGGCGCTGGCTATGTTCACCGGCATCTTCGCGGGTCTGGCCATCGGCCTGTCCGCCTTCTTCCAGGGCAAGGTGGCCGCCGCCTCCGCCGACGCGCTGGGCGAGACCGGAAAGGGCACGGCCAACTACTTCATCGTCATCGGCATCATCGAAACGGTGGCTCTGTTCACGCTGGTGTTCAGTTTGCTGCTGCTGCAATAAAAAAGGAATGGCATGCATGGGCATGCCATTCCTTTTTTGCCGTCCGGAACGCCGGCCCGTAAAATTTCCGGTTCCCTCTTGTGAAAGCGCCGCCATTTCTTTAAAATAAATCAAGAGCCCTCATGCGACCTGCGGCAGGAAACGGCAAGTAGAAGGGTAAGAGCGATCCCGGGAGGTGAGGACCATGGAGGACAGCGCCATTGTCGCGCTGTACTGGCAGCGGTCGGAGCAGGCCATTGCCGAAAGCAACACGAAATACGG
Organism: uncultured Oscillospiraceae bacterium; assembly: GCA_934597345.1. Classification (GTDB taxonomy): domain Bacteria; phylum Bacillota; class Clostridia; order Oscillospirales; family Oscillospiraceae; genus Vescimonas. Next base: position 41,004 of record CAKTRJ010000004.1, on the reverse strand, counting down.
CGCTTATTGCAGCCATATCGCCTATGGCCTGCTGCAAAATAACGAAGACACGCAGGAGTGCCTGTCGGATACCTGGCTGGCGGCGTGGAACGCCATGCCGCCCCACCGGCCGTCGGTGCTGCGGCTGTTCTTCGGCAAGCTGACCCGCCGCCTGTCCCTTCAGCGCCTGCGCTATCAGGGGCGGCTGAAGCGCGGCGGCGGTGAGACGGCGCTGGCTCTGGAGGAGCTGGGCGAGTGCGTCCCCGGCGGCAGCGACGCGCAGGCGGCCATGGAGAGCCATGAATTGGTACGGCTTCTGAACCGTTTTCTTGCTGACCTGCCCGCAACCCAGCGCCAGGTGTTTCTGGCCCGGTACTGGTACGGCGCGGCGGTAAAGGACATCGCCCGGCAGTTCGGCTTTTCCGAGAGCAAGGTCAAGTCCATGCTGCACCGCACGCGGGAAAAGCTGCGGCTGACGCTGGAAAAGGAGGGGTATTGATGGATGCCTACGCATTGTTCGACGCCCTGACCGATGTGCAGGACAGCTTTCTGACAGAAACGGAGCGGCGGCTGTACGGCAAAAAGCGGTGCGCCATCGGCGTATACCTGCTGGCCGCCGTGCTGATCGTGCTGCTGTGCTTCACCACCGCCATGGCGGCGGATGTGGATTTCCGGCAGCGGGTACTGTCGCTGTTCACGGTGAAAGAGACGCCGCCCCGCGAGGAGGTCATCCAATCCGTGACGCTGCAGGGAAACATTCAGGCGGATTATATTTTTATTCCCGATTACGCTTATTTGCAGGGCGGTATGTTCGTTGTCTGTACCGACGAGACAGAATACAAGCAAGGCAGCCATTATGCCGCTTATGCCTATGAAAACGGCGAGCTGGTGCGGCAGGAGAACCACCGCTTTGACCAGACCTGCACCTATCGCGGCAAAACATACCGCATCGTGTTCGACTGGGCGGCGCACGACGGCCAGGTGGCCAAGACCTGGGTACCTACGCTGGACGAGGCAAGACAGCTCTCCCCCAGCGGACCGGAGTGGGGACTGTGGGGCGGTTCACCTGAGCAGTATCTGATCGTGCTGGAGGAGCGTTATCCCCTGCTGGCGAACCTGCGTACCGGAGAGTTCGTCGAGCCGCTGGCCGCCTTTGACCTGAGCGAATTGTCTTACCATTACCACCCCAACTACGCCTGGCACTCGGAGGACTTCAGCCGCTGGCTGCTGCCCACATTTTCAGAGGATGCGATGGACTACGTCTATTTTGACACGCTGAGCGGCAAATCGTATCATGTATCTGAGCTGTGCGGCCACTTGTTCCCGCGGGACGCCGACTTTTCCGGTTCCTATAACGCCAAGGTGCTGGAGGATAAGCTGGTCTGCTGGTGGCTGGAGGAGGGCGAGACGCCCTCCGGCCTGATCTACGGCTGCCGCATCGACCTGAACACTCTGGAAAAGCTGCCGCTGTTTGACGGTATCCCGTTGAACGCGGACGACGGGTACCGCACCATACCGGGACTGGTGTTCCTTCCCAGGCTGCAAATGAACGGCGGACGGCTGGCCATGGAGGTGGCGGAGGACAGAAGCGTGACACTGATCGACCTGAAAACGGCCCAGCGCATCCCCGTGGAGGGGTACACGCTGCCGCAGCGCCAAGCGCTGCATCAAACGACCGTGACAGTGTCCAATCCCAGCGGCACACGGCTGCTGGTGGCCGCCTGTGAACCGGGGCATATATTCTCCCACGACAACATCGCCGTGCTGGGCCTGGACGGCGGCTTCCTGCTGGAACGGAGCGGCCTTGACCCGGAGGTTCTGGAACGTGATATCACCTGGCTGGACGATGACCGGTTCGTGATCCTATGTCAAGTGGAGAACGACCACTACGCCGTCACCGGCTCGTGGTTCTATATCTACGACCTGTCCGAAAAAAACGATAACGCAGAGTAGAAGGAGGTACCACATGAGGAAGATGTTCGGCATACTGAACGTGCTGCTGGCGCTGGCACTGCTGAGCGGCTGCGGCAGTCAGCCGGCGGCGGACAGCGCAATTACCCCGCCGGCGGACTATCCGGCCCTTTTTCAGCGGGCCGTCAGCAGCGACGGCGCGGCAGCGGAGGATGCAGCCAATGAGCTGGCCGCCGCCTATGACAGCGACGCGGAGGGCCTGCTCTCCGCCATGGGACAGTGTACCGCCGAGGAACTGGACGCGGCAGCACAGCTGCTGGTCTATGGAAAGTCCTATGGCGATCTGGACGCCTTTCAGCAGGATATCCGACAGCGGCTGGCGCAGGACGACCCTGTGCTGACGGCTGTACAGCAGGCCATCGACCGCTATAACGCCGCCAACAGCGGCGGAAGCGGACAAAGCGGCAGCGCTGTTGACGATCCGTCCCTGTTCAACGAGGAGACCATCCGGGACTTTGTGACCCGCCACGACTATACCAGCGGCCCGGACGAGAGCTTTTTCACGCTGCTGGCCGATGTATACCGGCAGGATCCGGAAACGCTGGCCGCAGCCGTGGAGGGGCTGGACGACAGCCAACTGGACTACATTGCCCGCGGCATCGCCTATGACATCATCAACCACGGCAGTGATACCTCTGGCAAGGAGCCGGATAGCGGCGATCCCTTTATTGCCATGGTGGAGGCCGCCATAGCGGATAAGCGCAACGGGAACCTGAACAGCTTCAGTTCCTGAGCCGCAGCGCGGAAATGCGCTGGAAAAATAAGTAAAAACGGTGAAAAACCGGCTGTTTTGATGACAAAACAGCCGGTTTTTTCATGCATCTTTTTTATAAAACTCATAGAAAGTCTCTATGTATTCAAATACTCCGCCGCATAATTGGGCAGATTTACAACGACGTACCGTCCAGAATAAACTGCCGGAACTGGCGTACCGCCGGGGATTGAAACGCCCGGTCGTCGCTGACCATATAGAAATTCCGCTCCCACACCGGACGGACGATCTGAATGATCTTTACCTCCAGCCGCAGCAGCATCTCCATATAGGGCACCACGGCGATGCCGAAGCCGTGGGCCACCAGACCGGCGATCACCTGATCCTCCTCCGTCTCATAGGCAATGTGGGGCCACCCGCCGATCTGGTCAAAGAGTCCGTCGATCACGTCCCGCAGGCCGCTGCCCTTACTGAAATAGACCTGCGGATAGGGCAGCGTGTCCGCCAGATCCACCGTGTGGAACCGGGCCAGCGGGTGGTTCCGGGGCACGATCAGCACCAGATCCTGCTGCTCCACGGGGATGGAGGTCAGCCCCATCTCCGGCGCGGGCCGGGAGGAGAACACCAGATCGTACTGGTGGGCCAGCAGGCCCTCCAGCAGCTGGCTGGTGACGCCGGTGTGGAAAGTAAAGCGGATGTTCTTCTCCGGATTGGCCGCCAGAAAGCGGGAGGCCAGCCCCGGCACAAAATCCACGCCCAGCGTCCGCAGCAGACCAAGCCGGATCACACCCTCGCCCCGGCCCACCCGGCGCAGGGCGTCCACACCCTCATCCAAGGTGGCCAGCGTCTGCTGGGCGCAGGTCAGGAACTGCTCTCCGAAATGGGTCAGCGCCACGTTGCGGCCCCGCTTTTCAAACAGCGGAACACCCAGCTCGCCCTCCATCTGGGCGATGGCGTGGCTCAGACTGGGCTGTGTGATGCACAGCTGCTCCGCCGCCCGCGTGTAGTGCTGGATATGGGCCAATTCCACAAAGTACCGCAAATGCAACAAATTCATACTGCCACACCTTCCTTTCCCTGCACCAAGTATACAACAAATGATAAAAGAAATCTATGGTTTTTATGGAAAAAATTGATTTGTTAATATCTTGTCATTGCGGTACAGTGGAGCCAGACAACAAAAGCCGCGGCGCAAACGGCGGCAAGAAGGAGGCATCAAGCATGCATCTCTCAGGAACCACTGTCATGCTGGGGCTGATGGGTACTCCGGTGGAGCACTCCAAATCCCCGGCCATGTATAACCACTGCTTCGCCAAATACGGTCTCGACTGGGCGTATCTGGCCTTCAGCGTAACGCAGGAGCAGGCGGGTGCGGCGGTACAGGCCATCCGCACACTGAACATGCGGGGCGCCAACGTGACCATGCCCTGCAAGAGCGCGGTGATCCCGTATCTGGACAAACTGTCCCCTGAGGCGCAGGCCATCGGCGCGGTGAACGTCATCGTCAACGATGGCGGCGTGCTGACCGGATACAACACCGACGGCATGGGCTACACCCAGAACCTCCGCCGAAACGGCGTGGAGGTAAAGGGCAGGCGCATCGTGCTGCTGGGCGGCGGCGGAGCCGCCTCGGCCATCGCCGGTCAGGCGGCGCTGGAGGGAGCAGCGGAGATCGCGGTATTCAACCGTAAGGATGAGTTCTGGCCCCGTGTGGAGCAGACGCTGCAAAACATCGCCAAGGCCGCGCCGGAGTGCTCCCTTTCCCTCCACGATCTGGACGACGGGCGGGATCTTTACAAGACCATTCGCCGCTGCGACATCCTCTCCAACGCCACGCGGGTAGGTATGGCCCCGGACGTAGAGCGCAGCGTCATCACCGACCAGAGCTGCTTCCGCCCTGAGCTGGTGGTGACGGACGTAGTGTACGCTCCGCCGGAGACGAAGCTCCTGCGGGACGCCAGAGCCGCCGGATGCAAAACCTGCGACGGACTGGGCATGCTGCTGTGCCAGGGCGCGGAGGCCTTCCGGCTGTACAGCGGACTGGAAATGCCCATTGAGGAGATCAAAGAGCTTCTGTACACATAACAACAATAAAGAGAAGAGAAAGGAACATCATCATGAACCAGACTGTGGAATCCCGCAAATACTATCCCACGGCGCTGGCCCTGTACATCACCTATTTCGTTCTGGGCGTGGCAGCCACCATTATGGGACAGTACAAGCAGAACTTCGCCGCCCTGTGGGGCGCATCGACACTGGCTGACGGCAGCTATGACGTCTCCGGCGTGGTGGCGGTCATCGCCGCCATCGGACTGGGCCGGTTGGTTGCCTTCCCGGTGGCCGGGCCCCTCAGCGACCGGCTGGGTCGTCGGCTCTCCGCCCTGATCGGCTGCGCTCTGTACGCCATCTTCCTGCTGGGCATCACCTTTGCCCCCAACCTGTATGTGGGCTACGCGCTGGCGGTGGTCAGCGGTATGGCCAACTCCTTCCTGGACACCAGCATCACCCCCTCCTGCATGGAGATCTTTAAGGAGAAGGGCACCATCGCCAACATCTTCACCAAGCTGTCCATCTCCATCGCCCAGTTCCTGCTGCCCTTCGCCATCGGCTTTGTGGCGGCTCACGCCCTGCCCTTCCGCACCATCTTTATCGCAACGGCCGTTATCATCATCGCTGACGGCATTCTGCTGGCGTTCCTGCCCTTCCCGCCCTTTGAAAAGGTGGTGAAGGTCAAGGGCCAGAAAAAGGAGAAGATGCACTTCACCCCCGCGGCCATCGTGCTGGTGTGTCTGGGCTTTACCACCTCCACCACCTTCGTGCTGTGGATGAACTGCAATCAGGAGCTGGGCACGCTGTACGGCCTGGCCGACCCCAGCAAGATCCAGTCCTTCTATTCCGTGGGCATTGTGGTGGCGCTGTTCGTCAGCGCGGCGCTGCTGAAGCGGAACGTGGAGCCCGCCAAGATCCTTGTGATCTATCCCTGCGTGGCGCTGGCGACGCTGGCCGCCATCTACTTCGTCCAGAAGCCGGTCATGTGTCTGGCAGGCGGTTTCCTGCTGGGCTTCTTCGCGGCAGGCGGTGTGCTGCAGCTGGTAACGGCGGTGGCCAACGAGATGTTCCCCAAGAACCGGGGCGTCATCACCTCCATCGTCATGATCTCCTCCAGTGTGGCCAACTACATCGTCATCAGCGTGGCCGGTGTGCTGACCCGTGTAGGCGGCGCCAACGGTCCCCGGCTGGTGGTGCTGTTCAACATGGCGGTGACGCTGGTGGGCATCCTGCTGGCGGTGTACCTGAACATCTGCCAGAAGCGGGAGCGCGCCGCGCAGGTGCAGTAACATGAAGACACTGTTCTTTATCGGCTTCATGGGCGTGGGCAAGACCTCCGTCTCCGCCGCCCTGGGCCGGATGCTGAAGCTTCCGGTCATCGAGATGGATCAGCAGATCGCCCGACAGGAGGGCATGACCATCCCGGAGATCTTCGCCCAAAAGGGCGAGGGCCACTTCCGCCGGTGCGAAACGGCGCTGCTGGAGGGTCTGGCCGCCGGAAGCACCTGTCTGGTCTCCTGCGGCGGCGGCGTGGCCATGCGGCAGGAAAACGTGGCCGCCATGCGCCGCTGCGGCACGGTGGTGCTGCTGACCGCCCGCCCGGAGGTCATTCTGGAGCGGGTCAAGGACAGCGACCAGCGTCCCCTGCTGCAAGGCAGGAAAAACGTGGCGGATATCGCCGCCCTGATGGCCCAGCGCCGCAGCGCCTACGAGGTGGCCGCCGACGTGACCGTCGATACCTCAGACCTGACCATTGAAGAAGTCTGCCGCGCCGTACTGCGGCAGGTCGATACGAAGTGACACACGATAATAAAAATGTAATTTGAGGAGGAACCTACCATGTCTCAGAAGTATCCCATCACCATCAGCTCCTGGACCCTGGGCGACCAGTGCACCTTTGAGGAGCGCGTATCCGCCGCCAAGGAAGCAGGCTTTGAGGGCATCGGCCTGCGGGCGGAGACCTATGTGGACGCCCTGAATGAGGGCCTGTTCGACGCCGACATTCTGGCCATTCTGGACAAGTACGGTATGAAGGTCACCGAGGTGGAGTACATCGTCCAGTGGGCGGAGGATCACCGCTCCTATGAACAGAAGTACAAGGAGCAGATGTGCTTCCATATGTGTGAGCTGTTCGGCGTGAACCACATCAACTGCGGCCTGATGGAGAACTACTCCGTGGAGCACACCGCCCAGAAGCTGCGTGAGCTGTGCCGCCGGGCCGGAAAGTACACCATCGGTGTGGAGCCGATGCCTTACAGCGGACTGCCCGACATCAAGAAGGCATGGGCCGTGGTAAAGGCCTCCGGCTGCGACAACGCCAAGCTGATCCTGGACTCCTGGCACTGGGTGCGTGCCGGTCAGAGCTACGATCCCGTGCTGCTGGCGGACATCCCCGCCGAGAAGGTGGTGGCCGTGCAGATCAACGACGTGCAAGCCCATCCCTATGCCAAGAGCATCCTCCGGGACGAGTCCATGCATGACCGCATGCTGCCCGGCACCGGCTACGGTGACACCGCGGGCTTCGTGAAGATGCTGCGGGATAAGGGCATCCAGCCCGCCGTCATGGGCGTGGAGGTCATCAGCGACGAGATCCTCGCCGCAGGCGTGGCCGCCGCGGCCAAGGCCAACTTTGACGCCACCCGCGCCGTGCTGGCCCAGGCATGGCCCGAAGTGCTGGAACAGTAAACAATATCGACGACAGATAGGAGGATAACACTATGGAAAGCAGAATTTCCGGACATACCAAGCTCTTTTGCCTGATCGGCTCCCCGGTGGGACACTCCGGCTCCCCCGCCATGTATAATTACAGCTTCCAGCGCACTGGCCTCGACGCCGCGTATCTGGCCTTCAACATCCCTCTGGAGCAGACCGAAGCGGGCGTGCAGGCCCTCAAGACCCTGGGCGTGGGCGGCTTCAACATCACCATGCCCTGCAAGACCGCCGTGGCGGCCTATCTGGATGAGCTGTCCCCCGCCGCACGGCTCATCGGCGCGTGCAACACCGTTACCGTCAGTGAGGACGGCAAGCTGACCGGCCACAACACCGACGGCGTGGGCTTCGTTCGCAACCTTCACGAGCACGGCATCGAGGTGAAGGGCCAGCGTCTGGTGGTACTGGGCGCGGGCGGCGCAGCCACCGCTATCTGCGTACAGGCGGCGCTGGACGGCGCGGCGGAGATTGCCATTTTCAACCGTAACGACGAGTTTTACGCCAACGGCCAGCACACCGTGGAGAAGCTGGCGCAGGCCGTCCCCGGCTGCAAGGCGTCCATTACACCGCTGGAGGACAGCGCCGCGCTGGCCGAGGCGGTGAAGGGCTGCGACATTCTGGTAAACGCCACCAAGGTGGGCATGAAGCCCCTGGACGGCGAGACCCTTATTGACCCCTCCCTGTTCCGCGCCGATCTGGTGGTGGCGGACACGGTATACAACCCCCGCGAGACCCGCATGATCCAGGAAGCCAAGGCGGCAGGCTGCAAGGCCGCCGTGGGCGGCATCGGCATGCTGCTGTGGCAGGGTGTGGCGGCCTTCAAGCTGTTCACCGGCAAGGATATGCCCGCCCAGGAAGTGCTGGAAAAGTTCTTCTCCTGACAATGAGAAAGTGAGGTGCGACGATGAAATTCCCGACCATGTTTTCTCCCGTGCAGATCGGCACGGTGACGGTTCCCAACCGCTTTGTGGTGCCTCCCATGGGCAACAACCTTGCCAACACCGACGGTACCCTCAGCGACCGGTCCCTCTCCTACTATCAGGCCCGGGCCAAGGGCGGCTTCGGCCTGATCACCATCGAGTCCACGGTGGTGTACCGGGAGGCCAAGGGCGGGCCCCGGAAGCCCTGCCTGTTCTCCGACGACACGGTGGAGAGCTTCCGCCGCGTGGCGGACGCCTGCCATGCCTACGGCGCCAAGGTGTCCATCCAGTTGCAGCACGCGGGCCCCGAGGGCAACTCCGCTCTGACGGGCTATCCCCTGAAGGCCGCCAGCGCCATGCCCGCCTCGGCGGGCCGGGAGATCCCGGAGGCGGTGTCCAACGAGGAGGTCTACCGCATCATCGAGTGCTACGGCGACGCGGCGCGCCGCGCCCAGCAGGCCGGTATCGACATGGTGGAGGTGCACTGTGCCCACGGGTATCTGGTCAGCACCTTCATCTCCCAGCGCACCAACAACCGCACCGACGAGTTCGGCGGCTGCTTTGAAAACCGCATGCGCCTGCCCCGGCTCATCATTGAGAACATCCGCCGCAAGACCGGCGGCAACCTGCCCATCCTGTGCCGCATCAACGCCTGCGACGAGGTGGAGGGCGGCCAGAGCGTGCAGGACGCGGCGGCGGTGGCGGCCTATCTGGAGCAGGAATGCGGCGTGGACGCCCTGCATGTGACCCGCGCCGTCCATCTGCATGACGAGTTCATGTGGGCCCCCGGCGTCACCCACGGCGGCTTCAACGCCGATCTGGTGACGGAGATCAAGCGGGCGGTATCCGTTCCCGTCATCGCCGTGGGCCGGTTCACCGAGCCCCAGTACGCCGAGCTGCTGGTGAAGCAGGGTCGTGCCGACCTGATCGCCTTCGGCCGCCAGAGCATCGCCGACCCCGAGCTGCCCGCCAAGGCCCGGAACGGCCAGCTGGAGACGCTCTCGCCCTGCATCGGCTGTCTGCTGGGCTGCGTGCCCAACATGTTTGCCGGTAAGCCCATCACCTGCGCGGTGAATCCCTGCGTGGGCCGGGAGTACGAGCTGTCCCCCGCTCCGGAGAAGAAGCGCGTCACCGTAGTGGGCGGCGGCCCCGGCGGATTGTACGCCGCGTGGGCCTGCGCCGTCCGCGGCCATCAGGTAACGCTGGTGGAGAAGTCCAATGAGCTGGGCGGCAACTTCCGCATCGCCGCCTATCCCACCGGCAAGGGCCAGCTGACCGAGGCCATCCGCTCCATGATCGTCAAGTGCCAGCTGGCAGGCGTGGATCTGCGCTGCGGCGTGGAGGCCGACGAGATGCTGCTGCGGTCTCTGGCTCCCGACGCCATCATTCTGGCCACCGGCTCCACGCCCCTGATCCTGCCCATCCCCGGTCTTTCCGACTGCGGCTATGTGACCGCTCAGGACATGCTGGACGGCAAGGCCCAGATGGGCAAGCGCATCCTGGTGGTCGGCGGCGGCATGGTGGGCTGCGAGGCTGCCGAGTATCTGGCCGAGCGGGGTCATCAGGTGGCAGTCATCGAGATGAAGGATGTCATCGCCGCCGACGTGACCCCGGAGAACCGCCGCTATATGTTCGAGAATTTCGAGGAGAACCACGTTCTGCTGCGTCCCGGCGCCAAGGTGACCCAGTTCTACACCGACGGCGTGGACTACGCGCTGGCGGACGGCACTGCCGGTTCCCTGCGGGGCTATGACAACATCGTGCTGGCCATGGGCTCTCGCTCCAACACCGCCCTGAAGGAGACCGCCGAGAAAGTGGCCGGTCAGGTGCTGGTGATCGGCGAGGCCGCCAAGGCCCCCGGCAATGCGGTGCTGGCCACTGGCGACGCGCTGGAAGCCGCACTGAAGATCTGACCCCTTATTCTGATCCGATCATTTCTGTTTTCTCCCATATCCTGCATACAAAGAAAGAGTGGCACGCCAATGGCGTGCCGCTCTTTCCTGTATGCTTTCCGCCGTCTCAGGCGGTCTTTGCCCCGCCCTGAAGGCTGAGATGATCCGCGATCATGGCGATGAACTCGGAATTGGTGGGCTTTCCTCTGGAATGGCTCACCGTATAGCCGAAGAAGCGCTGCAAGGTATCCAGATCACCCCGGTTCCAGGCCACCTCGATGGCGTGGCGGATGGCCCGCTCGACACAGGAAGGGGTGGTGTTATAGCGTCTTGCGACCGCCGGATACAGGGCCTTTGTGACCGCGTTGATCATGTTCACATCCTTGATGGTCAGGATGATGGCCTCGCGGACATATTGATACCCCTTGATGTGGGCCGGCATGCCCACTTCATGGATGACGGGGGTGACAAGGCGCTCCAGCGCGGCGTCACGCGCGTTCTCCTCCTCCGCCCGCTGTGCGGCGCGGCGCATCTGGCCGAGAAGCTCCTCCATCTCGCAGGGCTTGGGGATAAATGCCTCCGCCCCCTGCTTCATCGCCCGCTTCACCATCTGTCCCTGACAGAAGGCGGACACCAGTATCGCCCTCGGCCTTGCGGCCATGGACGCCAGCCGGTCCAGCAGGCCGAAGCCGTCAAGCTCCGGCAGGATCACATCCATTACGACCAGCTGCGGACATTCCCTCGCAATGATGCGCCACGCTTCCGCGCCGTTGCCGACGCTTCCCGCCACCTCAAAATCTCCCGCGGCTTCGATCATCTGCCGCAGCATCATGCGAAAGCTCTCGTCAGCGTCCACCAGTACGACCTTCATGTTATCCTTCATTCTCTTCCTTCTCCTTTTTGTTATTGATCACCTCCGGCCGCATCTCCCCATTGCGCTTCCGGCCATTGCTGTGATCTGCCGTTATTATAGCAGGACAGAGGGCGCGTGCATGTTCACTGTGAATATTCGCAAAAAACCGATGAATTCATCATTTTTTCTTCCGGAGAAAGTGTCGTATCGGCGCATTTACTGTCTGATCTCCTCGTATCTTCGGTAATTTTGTCGAATCATGCAGAATTTTTAACAAAATTGCATATTGATTTTTTGATTTACGAGTGTAAAATGTATAAACGAAAACGCAGCCATGGCAGAGGCCCAACGTCTGTATCGTTTGAATGAGCTTGTTGCGAGAGACATCTTCGGAGTTTGCAAAGAAATGGCGGCGGAAGCCGCCATTTTTTGTTACCGGCGTTGTGTATCACCTTCTGCCGCTTTGGCAGCGAAATTTGATTTTAGGAAGAAAGGATCTTGATACCCATGCGCATTGCTGTCTGTGAGGACAACCCACTCCAACGTGATATAATCGTGCTCCTGTTGAACCGCTGCTCCGCGGAACGATCACTTCCCGTGGAACTGGTCCCTTATGAATACGGAATGAACCTTCTCTACGATGTGGAAGAGGGGGCACATTACGACATCGTATTTCTGGATATTTACCTACAGGATGCGATGGGCAATGAACTGGCCCACCGGCTGCGGGCCATGGGTTATCAGGGCAAGATCGTGTTCCTGACCGCTTCGCCGGACTTCGCCATCGAAAGCTATGATGTGGCCGCCAGCGGATATCTGCTCAAGCCCATCAGCTATGACCGGCTGAAAGCGGTCATAGACCGGATCACGGAAAACTTCGACCCCAACACCTATCAGATCCGGCACAGAGCCACGGTGACAAGGATCGCGTACCGTGACATTCTTTATATCGAAAGCTCCAATTCCAAGTGTATGATCCATACAGTGTCCGGCCGCGTACATACCGCCTACAAAACGCTGAACACCATCGAAAAAGAACTGAACGACTCCTGTTTCCTGCGCTGCCACCAGAGCTTTCTGGTGAATATGGATCATGTCCGGCAGATCGGAAAGGAATTCCTGTTGTCAAACGGAGAGACGATCCCCATCCGGCAGCGGGGCGTGAAGCCGGTACGGCAGGCATATATGGCATATGCCGCCGCACTGTCCGCCGCTTATTGACGCGGTACCCGTATCTGACGAAAGGAGACCGCATCACAGCATGACGATCAGGGAATTTTACAAAACGACCGGCGGCGATTATGACGACATCTTCCGCAGGATCCCGTCGGATAGCATGATAACCAGGTTTCTGCTGAAATTTTCCACAGACCCCTCCTACGCGGCACTGGCAGCAGCCAGAGAAAAGCACGACAGGGACGGGGCATTTCTGGCCGCCCATACGCTTAAGGGCGTTGCGGCCACGCTGGGTCTGAAAAAACTGGCGGAGTCCGCCGCCCGGTTGGCCGACGCGTTGCGCCATTCGTCCGGGTTTCCCGACAACGCGCTTTTTGATGCGGTCACCGACGCCTATGACCGGGTGATTGCGCAGCTTGCCGCGCTTCTTCGATAAAGCCGCAGCATACCACACCGCTTATACGCAGAGGAAGGATATCTCATGAGACCCCAAAGGATCATCACATGTTTTCTGGCGCTGACATGCGTGCTCACCATATTTACCGCCTGCGGCAGCCAGTCCGGCACCGCTGACGAAACCCACGAGCCCCTTACCATCGTCTCCCTTTTCCCGGAAATGGAGCATTTTATTGATAAGGTCCACGAAACGTACCCGGAGATCAATATTGAGGTGATCCCATACGCCGGCAACAACACCACAGCCTATCTCAGCGCTCAGCTCCGATCCGGCGATATGCCGGACATCTATATGACCACCTTCTATGCGCCCGAACGGCAGGATCTCAGCGGCAGGCTGATCGACCTGTCCGGATACAGCTTTACCAACAACTACACCGCCTCAAGTCTCCACGAGGTCTCGGACCACGGAGCGATCTATCTGCTGCCCACCTTCTTCACCTGTCTGGGCATCACCTACAACCAGACGCTTCTTGACGAGCACGGGTGGACGCTGCCCTCCACCTTCGCGGAGCTGCGGGAGCTGGCGCCCAAGGTAAAGGCCGCAGGCTGCCGTCTGGCACTGAATCAGGTCGCGCTGCCCGGTTACGGCTTCCAGTACCTGTGCAATATTATGGACACCGGCTTTCTCAACACGCTGGACGGCAGAAAATGGCAGAACGATTTTCTTGACGGGAAGGCCACGGTGGAGGACTCTGAGGGTATGCAGCACGCGTTTGCGCTGGTGGAGGAATGGCGGGAGCTGGGTATGCTGAACGGCGAGGGCAGCTGGTATGACAATAACGAGACGAAGCGCATGATGGCGGAAGGCAACACGCTTTTCATGCTGGGCAGCACCAACAATATCACTTCCGAGGACTCCGACGACGAATTCCGGCTCATGCCGTATCTGTCGGAGGACGGCACGAAAAACACCATCATCATGCAGGTATCCCGGTATATCGGCCTGAATAAGGCCCTGGAAAAGGACCCGCAGAAACTGACCGACGCCCTGCATGTGATGGAGGTCCTGTCCACCGTGGAGGGGATGTCCTCGCTGAATGAGAGCTGCGCCAACTCGCAGATGCTGCCGCTGAAGGACTATGTGATTCCGGAGAGCAGCTACTATAAGCCCGTGGAGGACGAGCTGTACAACGGGCAGACCGCGCCCTTCATTTACAGCGGCTGGAAAAATATTATCGTGTCCGTCGGCAACGTCGGACTTGAATACATCCGGGGAAACGCGACGCTCGACCAGCTGATCCGTGCCTTTGACGACAACCGGCGGCTCCTGCGGGATGATACGTCCACCGCCTGCACCTCGGTGACCGAGAAGCTGTCCACCGATGACTGCGCACGGCTGACAGGCGTCTGCTTCGGCAAGGCGGCCGGGGCTGATCTCGCTCTTATCTCCAAAAACGCCTATCTCGTGGTGGACGGCGTCGGCCATATGAACCCGAATGGCGTGTCCGGCGAGCTGTTTCCCCTTCCCGTATCCGATCAGGAGATCACCTCGATCCTGCCCACCGGTTGGCGCGGCAATATCCAGACCGTTACCCTGACTGGCGCCCGCATCAAGGAGCTGGCCGAGACAGGCTATGACTGCGGAGATTGCGGCGTGTTCTTCCCCTATGAGCTGGTGAAGCCGGACAGTCTGACCATCCGGGACGATAAGATCTATACGGTGGCCATCGCCGGTGTGTCTGAACAGGTGGCCGCGGAAGGCGGCCTGACGGATACCGGCATCCTGGGGCTCGCCGCGACGCTGGAGTATCTTAGCCAGTTCAGCTTTTTCTCACGGGCCGACATCTGTTGGGAGTAACATGAGATGAATGGAAAACGTGCAAACACGGAGGGAAACCGGCTTCGCTCCCTGTCCTTTGCTCTGGCCGCGTTTCTGCTGCTGGTCAATATTGCTTTCTTCATATTCATGCGGCTCTACGATGGGTATATCGATGACATTCTATACAAGGAGCGGCAGCAGCAGATGAAGGAGGTCACCGTTCAGCTCTTCAAGCGGCTGGACGATGTGACCCGCAGCTGGTGGAAGGATACAGACGTTTTCTGCGGTGCTATCGAAGATCACAGTTTTTCCTCTCCGGACGAGTTGTATGCCTATATGCAGTCGCTGTCCGAGCTGTATATGATGGACAACGAGCAGCGCCATCTGGTGGCGGTGGACGATTCCGGCAATTATCTGACCCACGACGGCTGGAACGGCACGTTGTCAGAAATGGGTTTCCTCATGGACAGCCCGGAGCGGGTATCCTTTGTCACCTCCCGGGTGGGCCAGACAGACGTAGGGATCTTCTTCCTGCAAAAGCTGCCGGAGCCGATGACCGTTCAGGACGGCGGCAAGCCTCTCCGCCTGACTTACTTCGGCCTGTCCTGCCGTCTGGCGGAGCTGAATCCCTTCTTCTCCTGTGAGGCTTACGACAATAGCAACAGCGTCTATGTGCTGGATCAATACGGCGGACGCCTCTTCAGCAGCGGCGATGACACACTGCTGGGCTATAACGCCTATGCCACGCTGAAGGAGATGACCTATCTCCACGGCACCTCTTTTGAAGCCGCCAAGCAGGAGCTTGACAGCAGCGGCCTTGCCTATTCCAACGCGGTGCTGCGCGGGGACGAATACTACTACGCGCTGAAAAAGATGAACAACGCGAACTGGACGCTGCTGTTTCTGGTACCATCGGACTATGTGGCCCAGGATATCGTCCTGCTGGTGGACACCACGACCCGGATGGTCTTTTCATTCTCGATCATACTGGTCATCACCTGCGCCATCGTGATCACCATTATCCTGACAGCAAACCAGAAACGGACTCTTGCCATCGAGCGGGAGACCAACGACAAGCTGTCCGCCGTCAACCGCGAACTGGACCAGAAAAACACGGAGCTGTCCGCTGCGGTAAAGCTGGCGGAATCCGCCACGCAGGAGGCCAAGGCCGCCAACAGCGCCAAAAGCGAATTCCTCACCAACATGTCACACGACATCCGCACGCCTATGAACGCCATTCTGGGCATCACCCGCCTGATGGAGAACGAGCAGCACCTGTCGGACAAAATGCGTGATTATATCCGGAAGGCGCATACCTCCGGCCAGCATATGCTGGCGCTCATCAACGACGTGCTGGATATGAGCAAGATCGAAGCCGGAAAGATCCGTATCGTCAAGGAGACGGTAAGCCTTGCCGAGCAGGTCGGGCAGATCGACAGCATCATCCGCCCGCGGGTGGCGGAAAAGGCGCAGGACTTCATGATCCGCACCCACGGTGTAACGCACGAATTCCTGATCGGAGACAGCATGCGTCTGGGACAGATCCTGGTCAATCTGCTGTCCAACGCGGTAAAATACACGCCCTACGGCGGCACGATCCGCCTCGACATCACCGAGCTTCCCTGCGCCATCCCCGATCATACCGCCCTCAGCATCGTCGTCACCGACAGCGGCTATGGCATGACACCGGAATTCCTGACCCATATTTTCGACCCCTTCACCCGGGCGGAAAGCTCCACCACCAACAAGGTGCAGGGCACCGGCCTCGGCATGGCCATCACGAAAAACATCGTTGACCTGATGGGCGGCCGGATCACTGTGGAAAGCGAGCCAGATAAGGGCAGCCGGTTCCAGGTGACGCTCTCCCTGCCCATCGACCGGGGCGCCGCATGCCGCGTCGACGCCTCCGGTATTCTCCTGATCACAGACGATGCCCAGCTGGCGGACAACGTCAGGGCCATGACCCGTGAGTCCGGGCCTGACGTATGGGTATCCGGCAGCGCACAGGAAGCGGCGCAGATATTGATGCAGCAGGACGCGGACGTCGTTCTTCTGTCCGCCTGCCGCAGCGTGGAGGAGTTGTCTGCCCTTTCGGAGTCTCTGCGGAACGCGGCCGGGCGGGAGCTTCTCATTTTCTGCACGGACTATGCCCACACAGAGCCGTCCCATGGTCTCCTGTCATCCGGCGGCGTGGACGGCATGCTGGCAAGGCCGTTTTTCCTGTCCCAGCTGGCCGACGCCGTCCATCAGCTGCGCGATACCAGCGCCATCCGGGAAAACGGAAGCATCTCCGTCCTCAGCGGCATGAGATTCCTGTGCGCCGAGGACAACAGCCTGAACGCAGAGATCCTGACCGCTCTGATGGAGAGCTACGGCGCCGCGTGCGATATCTATCCCAACGGCGCTCAGCTGGTGGAGGCCTTTGCCAATGTGCGAAACGGTGATTACCATGCTATTCTGATGGACGTAGAGATGCCTGTTATGAACGGGTTGGATGCCACCCGGGCCATACGGCGCGGCAGAAATCCACTGGGACGAACGATCCCCATCATCGCCATGACGGCAAACGCCTTTGTGGAGGATGTGCAGGATTGCCTTGACGCTGGCATGACCGCCCATGTCTCCAAGCCCCTTGACATCAGCGCTCTTGAGAGCATCCTGCTGGAGATACGGAAAAGAGCTGTATCCAAGGAAGTCTGACACCTCTGCTTCTTTTTACCGAAAGAGCAGGGCTTTGCGTTTGCAAAGTCCTGCTCTTTCGGCATCTGTCCGCGTCGGGCCGGTGTGCCATGCTTTTGCCGCGGTCCTCAAATTTTACTTAAATTTTACCCGCTATGGATAGACAGCCGACACGCCGTCGGATATACTGCTGTAAAATTTGCGTTGCATCCGCCCTGCGCGGAGCGACAGCAGGAGGTCTGACAAATGAAAAACCACTTTTCCCGCCTGACGGCACTGGGCATGCTGACCGCGCTTGTAGTAGTCCTGCAAACGGCAGCCACCTCCATCCGCTTCGGCAGCTTCCCCATCACACTGACGCTGATCCCCATCGTGGTAGCCGGCGCACTGTACGGCGTCGGCAGCGGTGCGCTGATCGGCACCGTGTTCGGCCTGGTCGTTCTGGTCATGGTACTGACCGGGGCAGACAGCTCCGGTCAGATGATGCTGGCGCTGCACCCGCTGATCACCTCCGCCGCCTGCGTGGTGAAGGGCACGCTGTGCGGCGCTGCGGCGGCTGCCGTATACCGGCTGGTATCGCGCCGCAGCGAAAGAGCGGCCGTCGTCGCGGCAGCGGCGGTCTGCCCGCTGGTGAACACCGGCGTGCTGTATCTGGTGCTGGTGCTGTTTTTCGATACCTCCTGGGCCGCGGTGCTCTCCGCGTTCATGAGCGTCAACTTCCTGCTGGAGCTGGCCGTCAACATCGTGCTGGCCCCTGCCGTGCTGCGGATCGTTACCATGCGGAGGCGGGCGGCATGATCCTGGCAGTGGACGCAGGCAACAGCAACATTGTGCTGGGCTGCATGGATGGACTTGAGGTGCGGCACACCATGCGGCTGATCACCGACCGCCGCCTGGACGCCACCAGATATACGGCCGCCATCGAAACCACACTGACACAGAACGGCTATCTCGCTCAAAGCTTCGAGGGCGCCATCCTTTCCAGCGTCGTAGCCGCCGTCACGGAGCCGCTGCGGCAGGCGCTCTCCGCCCTCATCACCGGCCCTGTGCTGGTGGTGGGCGATACGGCCAGAACCGCCATTCCCATCCGCATCGACCAGCCGGAGACCTTGGGCGCCGACCTGATCGCCGCCGCCGAGGGAGCGCTGGCGCAATACACGCCGCCGCTGGTGCTGATCGACATGGGCACCGCCACCACCCTTTCGGTACTGGATGAAGGCGGCGCTTTCTTAGGCGGGGCTATCGCGCCCGGCGTGCAGCTGAGCGCGGAAGCGCTGGCGCAGCGGACAGGACTGCCCATGCCGGAGCTGACCGCTCCCGAAAGCGCCCTGAGCCGCAGCACAGAGGACTGTCTCCGCAGCGGCATCGTGCTGGGAGCCGCTGCCATGGCGGACGGCATGCTGGACCGGCTGGAGGCGTCGCTGGGCAGGCCGGTGACCGCCGTTGCCACCGGCGGACTGGCGGGATGCGTGATCCCCCACTGCCGCCGCCCGGTCATTTTGGACGACGCCCTGCTGCTGCGTGGTCTGGCTGTCATGTACCGCAGAAGCGCATAATTTTCCTTAAAAAAGTATGAGGTTTCTCTTCTTTCACTTCAATACAGCCCAAACACCCTATTCTCACTTTTCTCCGGGCTTTTATTCCACCCCCTTGAAAAAGCAACGAACTGGCGCTACAATAGTGAAGCGGCAATTTGCGGATAGAGTGCAAAAGCGACAGAACATGGAAAGGGCAATTTTATGAAGGAAAACAGAAGACTATTAAAAGAAGTCCTCAAAGATATCCGTCACGACATGACGGATGAGGAAGTGTTGAATCTGTTGGCAGACAGCAAAATCTCTGTAAATCCGGCAGGTGAAAAGGGAAAATATACACTTGGTCAGCGGGCGGCGGATGCCATTGCCAAGTTCGCCGGCAGTTGGGCGTTCATTTTCTCCTTTTCCGGTGTACTGATCCTGTGGATGGTGGTCAATACCCTGCTGGCCGCAAAAGCATTTGACCCATACCCGTTTATTCTGTTGAACCTGGTGCTGTCCTGCGTAGCGGCGATCCAAGCGCCCCTCATCATGATGAGTCAGAATCGTCAGGAGGAAAAAGACCGTCGCCGTGCGGAAAACGACTATAAAGTCAATCTCAAAACAGAGATCATGATCGAAGATCTTTATGACAAGGTCAACGCCATTCTGTCCAAACAGTCGGCAATGGAAAAGCGTCTGCAAGAGTCGGAAAAAGATAACAGCGTAAGCTGAATACAGAAAAGAGGGAGCTCTGCCGTCCTGGCAAAGCTCCCTCTTTTCTTGTCTTTCAAAGGATATTCCGGTTTACGCAGATACTTCCCGCATCATGGTACGGCCGCTGCGCGGCCCACAGCACTCCGTTCTCAAAGCACGCTGCTTTACTGCTTTGCCGCCCGTGCCAGCGCCGGGATATCGCCCACGCCATCCAGCACGATGCTGGGCCGGTAGGCATAGGTTTTCAGCGTCTCGCGGGTGGAAACGCCGGACAGCACCAGCACCGTGGACATGCCGCTCTCCATGCCGGAGATCACATCGGTGTCCATACGGTCGCCCACCATCACCGCCTCGGCAGAGTGACAGTGCAGCATCCGCAGACCAGTGCGCATCATCAACGGATTGGGCTTGCCGCAGAAATACGCCTGCTTGCCGGTGGCCATCTCGATGGGCGCGATCAGGGCACGGCAGGCCGGTGCGATGCCGTTTTCGATGGGGCCGGAGACGTCGGAGTTGGCGCCGATCAGCTTCGCGCCCGCCATCACCAGATTGGTGGCCTTGGTCAGAGTAGCCAGCGAATAGGAGCGCCCCTCACCCACCACCACATAATCGGGATTCACATCGTTCATGGTGATGCCTGCGTCATACAGGGCGTTCAGCAGTCCCGCCTCACCAATGGCAAACACGGAGCAGCCGGGAGCCTGTTCCTTCAGGAAGGCCGCCGTAGCCAGGGCGCTGGTATAGAAGTGCTCCTCCGGCACATCCAGACCCATGCGCGCCAGCTTCTGGTTCAGCTCGCGGGGCGTGTAGCCACTGTTGTTGGTCAGAAAAAGGTACTCCTTATCCTCGTCATGCAGCCACTGGATAAACTCCGCCACACCGGGCAGAATGCGGTTGCCGTGATAGATGACACCGTCCATATCGCAGATAAAGCCCTTTTTCGCGTTGAAATCTAGGGAAGTAATTGGTTCCATACATCGATCCTACCCTTCATTTTGATCTGATAATGTTACTATACCATGGGGCGCGGCGGCAGTCTACCATAAAAAAGTAAAATCTTGCAGAGATCATCGCGGGACGCGCCACAGGTATTTTTCGGGCCTGCGGAAAAGGGCTGCATTGACAAACAGCGGGGGGTACGGTATAATTTACACATACCCCTAACGGTATGGAGGTGGATCATATGAAGCAATGCATGGATGCGGATAACCTGCATCGCCGTTTGAAAAAGATCATCGGGCAGGTGCAAGCCATTGACCGGATGATCGATGAGGATGTTCCCTGCGAGGATGTGCTGTCACAGATCAACGCCGCCAAATCCGCGCTGCACGGCTGCGGAAAGGTCGTGCTAGAGGGACATATCAAGCACTGTGTCAGAGATGGTATTGAACACGGTGATGCCGACAAGACCATCGAAAATTTCACAAAAGCGGTCGAGCGGTTCTCCAACATGGGATAAGAGCTTTGAAAAAGCAGCCCCGAAGGGCTGCTTTTTTCTTGACAGCATATACCCATATGGGTATAATATACATATACCCCCTAATGTATAGAAAAGAGGCTGAGTATGAACCATCTCATGGAAAAGCTGGAGCATCTGCTGGAGCTGGGCGGCATCAGGAAGGATGTCACGTTCCTCGTGATCTCCGGTATCGCCGTCATTTGCAGTCTGTTGAAGTGGGAACCGTTCCCCTTTGATATGGCCTGGATCGCCATCATCCTGTGCGGCATCCCCATCATTCTGGAAGCGGTCATCGGACTGGTCACTGCCTTCGATATCAAGGCGGACGTGCTGGTTTCGCTGGCGCTGATCGCGTCCATCTGCATCGGAGAGATCTTCGCCGCCGGTGAAGCGGCCTTCATCATGCAGCTGGGCGGCCTGCTGGAGGAACTGACGGTGGCAAAGGCCCGGGCGGGCATCGAAAAGCTGGTCCACCTGACGCCGCAGACGGCCCGCGTGCTGCGAAGCGGCAAAGAGGAGATCACCCCCGCCGAGCAGGTACAGATCGGTGACCGCATCCGTGTGCTCCCCGGCGAAAGCGTCCCGGTGGACGGCGTCATTCTCTCGGGACAGACCTCTATTGATCAGGCGGTCATGACCGGCGAGTCCCTGCCGGTGGATAAAACGGCGGGCGACACGGTGTCCAGCGGCACGGTGAACCAGTTCGGCGCATTTGAAATGGAAGCCACGAAGGTGGGCGAGGACAGCTCTATCCAGCGCATGATCCGGCTGGTACAGTCGGCGGACGCGGGCAAGGCCAAGATCGTGGGCATTGCCGACCGGTGGGCCACCTGGATCGTGGTCATCGCCCTGAGGCCCCGGCGCTGAAAAAGGCCGATGTGGGCATCGCCATGGGCGGTGTGGGCAGCGATATTGCCGTGGACGCGGCGGACATCGCGCTGGTGGACGACGAGGTCAAGGAGCTGCCGCATCTTGTGGCCCTCTCGAAGCGGATGATGACCACCATCAAGCGGAACATGACCTTCTCCATGACGCTGAACTTCATCGCCATTGCGCTGGCCATCATCGGAACGCTGAATCCCATTGTCGGCGCGCTGGTACATAACGCAGGCTCCGTGCTTGTCATCACCAACTCTGCATTCTTATTAAACTGGAGGAAAAAATAATGGTTATCAAGATCATCGGGCTCATCATCGGCATCCTTGTTCTCGGCGCAGGCGTCTACTACCTTGCGAAGGAAAAGCACGACCCGGAATCCAGGAAGATCTACACCGTTGTCAGCGTTGTGGGCGGGATCATCGCAGCTGCCTGCGCGGTGCTGCTGTTTGTCTGAGCATTCCGGCAGCCGCGGCACAGGGCTTCTGTCCCGCACAGATCCTATAAGCTAACCCCGGAGGGCCTATTCCATAAGCCCTCCGGGGTTTTTACCGACACTTTCAAGCCGCTATGCGCAAGAGACGGGGATCTCCGCCGAAGCCGCAAGCCTTTACCCCGCACCTGCTTTTTGATAAAATAAGGAAAAACTTTTGAGAATGATGTAAGATTCACGCCCAAAACGGTAGTTCATAGATATAGGGAGAAAGGAGGGACGCCGCCACATGGATGACTATCAGATCATACGCCTGTTTTTTGAGCGCTCGGAGCAGGCCATCACCGAGCTGTCCCGGAAGTACGGCGCGCTGTGCTTCCGAATCGCCCGCGATATTCTGAACGACCATCAGGACGCGGAGGAATGCGTGAACGATGCCTATCTCGGCGCATGGAACAGTATTCCGCCCCAGTCCCCCGACCCGCTGCGCGCCTATATCTGCCGCATCGTTCGCAACCACGCCTTGAAGAAGCTCCGGGCCAACACGACACTGAAGCGGGGCAGCCAATTCGAGGTCTCCCTGGACGAGCTGGCGAACTGCATCCCGGACAATGCGCTGGACGAGCAGCTTGCCGCAAGCGAGCTGTCTGCGCAGATCGACGCATTTCTTTCTGCTTTGCCCAGGGACGACAGGGTCATGTTTGTAAAGCGCTACTGGTTTTCGGAATCATTATCCGAGATCGCAGACGCATTTCATATCACTGAGAACAACGTGTCTGTCCGGCTCAGCAGAATACGCAGGAAACTACATAAACATCTGAAGGAGGTATCTCTATGATGGATCATAAGACCAACAAGCTGGTTTCCGCCATCGGAGACATGGATACGGCATATCTGGAAGAAGCCCTTGACTATGACGGCGCAAAAGCTGGCCGGAAGAGGATTCACCGTTTTCCCAAATTATCTGCCGCGTGTGTGGCGGTGCTGGTCATACTGGGCCTGTCCGTGACCGCCTTTGCCATCAGCAGGCTCCCGCTGTCGTGGCGCGATATCTTTTCCCCCAGCCAGACCGTCATCGGAGACGAAGACGAGGTTCCGGTGGTCTCCCAACAGCAGCAGCCGGAGCAGCAGCAGGCCGCACCTATGGAGGAACTGCAAATTAAGATTGAGAAAGTGATCTCTGACGAGCGGAGAGTGTATCTTCTCTATTCCGTGAAGGCCAACGAGGGGGCGGTTCTGGATCAGAAGGGTAACTTTTCCGGCTTTGAGCTCTATTTTCCCGGTAAGATGATG
Organism: uncultured Oscillospiraceae bacterium; assembly: GCA_934597345.1. Lineage (GTDB taxonomy): Bacteria > Bacillota > Clostridia > Oscillospirales > Oscillospiraceae > Vescimonas. The sequence continues at coordinate 17,554 of CAKTRJ010000004.1, read as the reverse complement.
TCCGGCGCTTATGTGTCGTATTTTCTGGAGCGGAAGGAGGGCGTACCAGAAAACGAATTGGAGGGTGTCGTACACGCCGACTGGCAGCCGGGCGACAGCGCCAACGGCCTTGTGATAGATATCTCCAACTGGCAGGAAAAAAGATGGTTTGACGATGTGACGATAGACTTCGATGTGGCGGAAATGGTGGAAAACGCCGGAGAGAACGCCAAGCTGCCCCAGTGTCTGGAGCGCTTCCGCAATGGAACATCGCGGTATCGGTGGCAGCCAGGCAACGCGGATATACAGCTGCCCTGCAACGCATCCATCTGCAACGCCGGTTGGGAGGATGGTAAACTCCAGCTGGTCATGAAAGGGCTGGTAAACTCGGACGAATGGTCAGCAGATTGGGGAAATTACTGGTACTTCCTCGACACACGGACAAATACGGTCATCTATCCGGACTCTGGCGTTCATTTCAGCCAGCCCTCTGAATTTGATCCCGATGCGACGGATACCGACTGGCGGTATTTCTGGAGAACCGTACCCGTTGATAAGGAGGCACTTCCCTATCTTGAGCTGCACTGGGGCGGAAAGAATATCTTTACCACTGTGCTGCCGGGGCACTGGAAGGTCACGCTGGACGAAACACCCGTCACTGTGCAGAGCGAGGTGCTGACAGAGAATGTTCCCTTGTCCTATGCCGGCGAGACGCTTCTGGCGAAAAAGATCGAGTGCTCCAAACTGTCCATGGCGGTGTATTTCGACGGCTTTGTGGATTCCACCGCCGATACCTGGAAATTCGAGATATTTGACGCAAACGGCGATCTTATTCCCAGCAATTGGGGGTATATCGCAGCGCAAAGCGAGGACAGCTGCATGTTCCTGACAGAGTTTGATGAACCTATCGAGCCGGAGACCGTCTGCAAGCTGACATATAACGGAGAAACTATCTTTAAGAGATAGCACCGGCGCAGGATCAGCCGCCCTCAGCCCCGCATCACCCGCATAGCGAACCCCCGGCGCAAACGACATGTTTGCGCCGGGGGTTGCCGTCTCTAAAAGCGTTACAGCGCGATCTCGCCCTGGGCCAGGGTCACGGCGGGGCCGCCCACCTTCACAAAGGGCTGGCCGTCCTTCAGGATGATCTGGGCGGAAATACGGGAGGGACGGCCCATCTTTTCACCCTGCACCACGGTGTACACCTTGTCCAGCGCAATAAGACCGTTCAGGTACAGGTAGTACACCAGCGCGCCGTTGGAGGTGCCGGTGGCGGCCTCCTCGTCGATGTCGTACAGCGGCGCGAAGTTCCGGGCATGGATCAGACCGTCGGCGGTGTTGACGGTGAAGGCGTGGACGCCCACCACGTTATACTTGCGGGACAACTCCGTCAGGGCCGGGAAGTCGGGGGCGATCTTCTCCAGCTCCGCCTCGTTGGCCACAGGCATCATGATGTCCGTCAGGCCGGTGGAGACCTTCCGGGGCAGCAGGGACAGCTCTGCCTTTTCGCTCACAGTGCCCTGACCCTTGTGAGAAAGGCCCATGACACGGTACAGCTCCGCCAGCTGCTCCGGCGTATCCAGGCTCTCAAACGCCTGAGGCCTGGCCATGTCCATCAGGATGGCGTCCTTGCCTACCACGATCTCCAGCGTACCGGACAGGGTCTCGTTGATGCAGCGGTTTCCGTCGGCCACAAGCCCCATGTCCCGCAAAGCGTGAAAGCTGCCGATGGTGGCGTGGCCGCACAGCTCCACCTCCGCGGCGGGGGTGAAGTAGCGGATCTGGAAGCGGCTGCCGCCCAGGGGCTTGATGAAGGCGGTCTCGGAATAGCGCAACTCCGCCGCGGTCTGCCGCATGGTCTCATCGGCGGGGAAATCCGCGCCCTCCGGCAGCAGGACGACCCCTGCGGGGTTACCGCCGAAGATCTGGTCAGTAAATGCGTCTACGATCTGGAATTTCATGTCAGTACTCTCCTTTTACTACTCAAACCACATGGCAGACTCCTGCCGCTTTATCGCCTGGCTTTCAGACGCAGAAAACCGCTTTGGCAAGGGCCTTGCCGCTCTCCGTCCGCATGATCTTATGGATAAAGTTCTCCACGTTCCGCCGCTCATAGCCATTTTCTGAGGCGTTGGCAATATAGTCCGCCTCCAGCAGGATCTGATAGTCGCTGCCGTGAACGTCGGCAAATGTGTGATGATGCCCTACGAGAAACGCCACACGGTCGATCTGCACGTCTGTCAGGCCGGTATCCCGCAGAAAGTCCCGCACCATGCGCGCGCCCTCTGTCTCCTGATGCTTCCCGTTGGTATTGCCGTATTTCTCCCGGCACAGCGGGCAGGCGATGTCGTGGGTGATGGCGGCCACCTCAAGGATATACTGCGTTTCCGCGTCCAGGCCCTCCAGCTCGCCAATGGTCCTGGCATACGTCCACACACGGATGAGGTGGTCGATGTCGTGGATATTGCCGCCGGAAAAGTCGATCATTTTCTTCATGATCTCTGCGATCTTCATATGTACTTCTCCTTCGATCATAGAAATATGGGGGCCAGTCCGTCCTGCGTATTAGAGTGCGGTGCCCTTCTTCGGTATGAAAAAGCCGGTCATATCAGTATGCTCCCATTCCAGCAGCTTCACCTTTTTGTCAATTCCTCCGGCGTATCCGGTCAGGCTGCCGTTGGTACCCACCACGCGGTGACAGGGAATGATGATGGATATCTCATTGTGTCCTACCGCGCCGCCCACCGCCTGGGCGGACATCCGGGGAAAGCCCCGCTTCGCGGCAAGCTGCCGCGCGATCTCGCCGTAGGTGGTAGTCTGCCCATAGGGGATCTCCAAAAGAATATTCCACACGCTTCGGCGGAACGCGGAGCCGATGGGGTGCAGCGGCGGCATAAAGTCCGGCTCCCGACCGGCAAAGTAAATGTCCAGCCAGCGCTTGGCTTCTGAAAGAATGGGCGTATTCTGCTCCACACGCTCCGCAGACAGATCGCGGGCAAAGTACTTCTGCCCATCGAACCACAGGCCGGTCAGGCCGATCTCATCCGCCGCCAGCAGAATGACGCCCAGCGGCGAATCGTAATGCTGAACATACGTCATGGTGTATCCTCCTCTGTTTCTTTGGCTTATCATCCCGCATTTCCGGTATCTCGCCGCCAGCCACTTGCACCTTTCGTCTATTACGACAGCCACAGGAGGGCTGCCTGCTGTCCATTATCAATCAAAAGCCTACTCGGTCGGTCTGATCCATTCGCCGGTATCACCATCTTTTTGCAAAACACATTCATAGCCGCCTTGCGGGCGATTAAAAAAGATCTCGGTATCATCCGGTCCAATTGCAAGTATAAACGTGTTTTTCGCGCCCAGCGAACTGTTCAATCCGCCAAACGTCTGATAAAATGTCAGGTAATGCGGTCTTACCCCGCCGCCGGCATCCTTAAATCCCCTGACATACCCCATTGATGAAGCCCCCTGCACAACAAGGCGGATACTCGTTCCGTCTTCCGCGGCAGAGTAGTCCGTCAAGATAACGTCCGTCTTTTTCTGAAAGCCTGTTCCGATGAAGAAAGCCGCTGCAAAGATACAGACAACCGCAACGACCACGAATACTTTCCTTTTCACGCTGCTGCACCTCCAGATCTCAAATGGTTCCACACCTGTTTTGTAGATTGTATCACATTGCAGCACCTCTTGGCAACCTCCCTTGCGGCGATGCGCGGGCACTTATTCCGCAAAGCCCTCTTTGCAGAATAAGTATTTGAAATTTTCCTCCGCGTCCGCTATAATACATCTACAACGTGTGGCGTTTCTGCGTAAATCCGGTTGCAGAACACCACGCGCATTTTTTGTGGAAATGGGTAAATGTTCATAAACAGATCGTGTAGCAGAAATGCGTAAGTCCGGATCATGCTGGACTTGCGCATTTCTTATTTTTGAAAAGAAAGGTGATCTTTATGAACAACGGAAATCAGTTTTTGGGGACGGAGCGTATCGGAAAGCTCATGGGGCAATACGCCGTCCCCTGTATCATCTCGCTGCTGGTAGGTGCGCTTTATAACATCGTTGACCAGATCTTTATTGCCAACGCCAGCTATCTGGGTTCTTACGGCAACGCGGCCAACACCGTTGTTTTCCCGCTGACCGTCGTAGCACTGGCCATCGCCGTCATGGTAGGCGACGGCTGCTGCGCCTTTGTCAGTATGGCGCTGGGCAGAGGTGAAATGGAGAAAGCAAAGCGCAGCGTGGGCAACGCTGTTGTGTTATCGGTTGCCAGCAGTCTTGTTTTAACGGCAGTTTATCTCATTTTTGCGGACGGCATCATCGCCATGTTCGGCGGTACCGTCAACGAAGAAACCTTCCACCACTCTCAGGAGTATTTCTTCTATATCACGCTGGGCATCCCGTTCTATATGTTCGGCCAGGCCATGAACCCTATCATTCGCGCGGACGGCAACCCCAGGTTTGCCATGATCTCCACGCTGGCGGGCGCTGTGATCAACATTATTCTGGACCCCATCTTCATCTTTATCTTCCAATGGGGCATGATGGGCGCGGCTGTTGCCACGGTCATCGGTCAGGTGGCAACGGCGTTTCTCGCAGTGTGGTATCTGCTGCACATGAAGATCATCAAGCCTGCATCCGGCGATTATGCCCTGCGGGGAAGTGTCTGCGGACGGATGCTGACGCTGGGTATCACCAGCTTTCTTTCGCAGATCAGTCTGGTGGCAGCGATGGCGGCCATCAACAATATGCTGCGCAAATATGGCGCGCTGGACGCTGTGTTTGGACAGGAGCAATATGCGCAGATCCCCATGGCCGTGGTGGGCATTGTGATGAAGTTCTTCCAGATCGTCATTTCCATCGTGGTCTGCATGGCGGCAGGCTGCATCCCCATTGTGGGCTATAACATGGGTGCGGAGAAGAAGCTGCGGGTCCGGGAGTTGTTCACCAGGCTGCTGATGGCTGAGACACTGGTGGGCGCGGTGGCTCTTATGCTGGCAGAGGGCTTCCCCCGGCAGTTGATCTCCATTTTCGGCGCGGCCAATGAGAGCAGCTACTACACCGATTTTGCTATCAAGGCGTTCCGCACCTATCTCTGCATGATGGTGCTGGCCTGCGTCAACAAGGCGTGCTTTATCTTCCTGCAGGCGGTGGGCAAAGCGCTGGCATCCACGCTGCTGTCCATGTTCCGCGAGGTGGTGTTCGGCGTGGGCTTTGCCCTGCTGCTGCCTGTGTTCTTCGGCTTGGACGGTGTGCTGTATTCCATGCCGATGTCGGATCTTCTGACCTTTGTCATCTCAGCAGTTATTATTGTGAAAACCTATCGGGAGCTGCATACGGAAGGCGTGCAGGAAGCATGAAAAGCAGCGTCACTCCGCCGGTGTCCATTCTCTTTGCACGCGCTTTCTCTCATAAACCGCGGCCGCGATACACCAGATCACGATAGCACTGTTGGTACTGCTCTGGCTCATCACGGACATCCATGTGGCGGCAGGCACCTGCATGGCCTGCGTGATGTCCGGAATAACAACCAGCAGAATATTTCATGTGACCGGATGAAACGCGAGCATCCATCTGGGATAACGGGTCTTTCCGGTAAGCAGCATCATGAAATGCAGCCCGAAGAACAGTACCATCGATTAGCAAGGGCAGACACGGTTTTGACGGGCAGAAATGCGCCCATACTGCGTCAAGCCCCTTGACAATACGGCAAGTATTCTCTGTGGGCCTTTTCTTGTCTGGACACATTTCTGCTCCGACAAAACTGCAAGGCACCTGCCAGCGATGGATTTTCGAGTGATTTTTGGTTTTCGAGACGCAGGCGGGCTGACGCCCGCCAGGGCAAAAAGCGCCGATTGCCCCCATCCCGACGATCAGCACAGGCCGCCACAAACCATAGGCGCCGGACAAATAATAGGCTCTGTTAAACATCCCCGTGTCCGTCGCTTGAAGCCGTAGTCATCGGCCTGGTGATCTGCGCCGGTATCATGGCGGAGTGGGCGTTAATTTACCTTTGTTTCACCTCTATTATCTCCTAAAAAGGGCATCGGGCCGCATATGCGGCCCGACGCCCTTTTGCGTGGTCTATTTTGAGACAGAGTACCATTGATTGACAAGAGCAACCGCATTTTTTCTACGCAGTTACTTCTTCACGCCCTCCACGGCGGCGGTCTTGGCGCTCAGATCCTCGCACAGGTCGCGCTGGGCGAACTCCGGATTGCGGGGCAGCGTCAGGTCGAAGCGCTCGATCTGGTTGACCTTCAGTGTCAGGTGATCGGCGGACAGGCCCAGAATGTGACCGCCCTGGGTCTTGTCGCCGCTGAGGTAGTGGAAGTGCCATCCCGGCAGGTTGATGCCGTTCACATACCGGGGGCACCAGACGGCGATAACGGTGCCGTAGGTGTTGGCGAAGTGGAACTCCCGCTGATTGCTGGCTACCTCAGGCAGGGTGGGATAGGGTTTCTGGCTGGCAAAGCAGCTGCGGACGTGCATGGTCTTGAACTCGCCGGTGGCTTTGATCATGTAAAAGATGTTCTGGTTGCCCGCCACATAAGGTGCCAGCGCTTTCTTCATGGCTTCAATATCCGCGATATCCCGCAGTTCCGCGGTGGGCACGCTCTCGTCGAACCTGGCTACTGTGCCGAAGGCTACGCCGTCCTCCGGCTTCATGACGACAACCTTGCCGTCCGCGGTGGCCTTGTAGGCCACGCCGTCCTCGAAAATGGCCTCGCCGTCCAGTCCGGTGTAGGTGCCGATACCGGTGTCGGCGTGGTGAAGGAAGTCCTTCACGCTGACGGTCTCATCAAAATTGCCCAGCATCAATGCGTTCAGTGTGGACGCCTGGATCAGTGTTTTCATATGTACACACTCCTTTTTGCGAATCGGTATAGAAGATCAGATGGTTATTGCTTGGCGTCTGCCAGCTTGTGAGTATCCTGCCGGGACTGCTCGTCGGCGGGATGCCTGGTGAGGATGAACTTCACCATGAAGGGGCACAGGATGTTGGTCACCGCCAGCACAAAGGCCAGAATGGCTACGGCGGAGGTCACATACGGCTCGAAGGCCGTATTGGAGGCTACCGCCATGCTGGGGATCACCAGCGCCACGCCTGCCAGCGAGCCGCTGGCCACGGAGGCGTAGCCGGGACGGTGCAGCACCGTGCGCTCGAAGATATAGGACGGGGTGATGACGATGATGAAGTAGATGACGCTCATCAGCAGGCCCTGCGGCAGCATCTTCACGGCATCGATCAGGTTGATGGTGGAGCCGAACTCAAAGCCCAGGAAGGGGAGGATGATGGCATTGCCGCCGGCAAACACCTTGCGGATGTCCATATCCATGTTGCCCAGTACCATACCCAGAATGAAGGGAATGATCAGGGAGATGATCTGCATAATCTGTGCCTCACCGAAGCCGGCCTGGCCATAGAAGCCCAGGAACAGCAGCGGCAGCAGCGGCATGGAGCAGATCAGCATGATACCGAAGCTGGCCTTATCGGCCTTGTCGCCGAAGGGGGAGATGATGCCCATGTACAGCGCCGCGTTGGCGCTGGTGACGGCGCACACAAAGGCCAGGAAGGAAATGCCCAGAAAGCCCTCATAGCCGAACAGGGCATAGAACAGGGCGCACAGCCCGTAGGCCACGCCCAGCCGCACCAAGATCAGCAGCACGCCCCGGTGCAGGGCATCCGCCATATCCGACAGCTTCAGCTGCGTGCCAGTGCAGAACAGCATCAGGCCGATGATCAGCATCTGACCGGAGGATGAGAACATATCCTTCATAGGATTACCCAGCGTGCCCCACAGATCAAAATCGAAAATGCCCTGACAAATCGTTGTGATAATCGCACCAATGATCAGCGGCACGAACATGGTGCCGGCAGGCACCTTCTGCAACGATTTCCAGATATTGATGTTCTTTTTGGTTTCCATACTCTTACGCTCCTTTGCGTTTTTTCTTTATGCTGCCATTTTACGCATTTTCCTTGCTTTTGCAAGAGAACGGAAGTATAATCTTTTGCAAATAAGTTGTGCGGAGCGCACAATCAAGAACGAGGTGCTTTTATGCAGGATACAACGGTATTGCTGGCGGATTTCTTTGCCCAGGATGACCTTGCGCGGCTGACTGCCGACGCGGGAGAGCTGCTGGATTGTCCCTTGATGGTCATTGATGACGCGTTCCGCGTGGCGGCCCATTACGCGCCGCCGGGCTTTGCCGACCCCTTATTTGACCGCGCCGTACAGCAGGGCGCCATCACCTATGAGGCGGGCGCCATCATCAGCAGAAGTCCGGCGCTGTCTGCCAGAAGGCCGGACTATGTGGAGGTGGCGGACAGCACCCGTCGCCGCCGCTTCGCACCCCTGATCAGCGCCGGTGTGCGGCTGGGCTATCTGGTCTGCGTGGACATCGACGGACATCTGGCGGACATTCCGGCGGAGACGTTCCGCACCGCGGAAACGGTGTTGGCCAAGCAGCTGTTTGTGGAGGCCAGCCGACAGGACAAGCCCTTCGGCACGGCGGAGGAGATATTGATGCACCTGCTGGACGGCGGCTTGCCCTCGGCGGCCTATTTCCGGCTGCAGGCGTCCAGCACCTATCTGGCGGATTTCCATCCCGCCGCCTTTGCCCTGATCGATCTGGCGGCATATCACGCCCTGTATCTGGGCAAGAGCCAGTTGAAGGACGAGCTGACCTACCGGTTCTACGCCTCCCACCCTTTTCTTTATCAAGGCGATGTGATTCTTTTTCTGCACGAGGGGTATGATCCTGCAGGATTTGACGCGCTTGTGGAAGAGTTCCACCTGAAGGTGGTCATTTCCGGGCCGATAACGGATCTCTACGGCCTGCCCGCCCTGTACCGCACCGCCCGTGAGGCGCTGGACTTGGTCGCAGATGCCGGCTTCTGCGGCGGCAGCGTCTATCATGTGGAGCAGCTGCGCACACTGCTGATGCTGACCGCTGTCCGGCGGTACAGGAGCCTGATCCTGCCCCAGGTCAAGGCCCTCGCGGCCTGCGACAGGGAGAAGGGCAGCCAGTATTGTGAGACCCTCTATACCTACCTGACCTGCGGGCGATCCCTGAAGGACACCTGCGCGGCGCTGTTTACCCACCGGAACACGGTGCTGTACCGTATCCACAAAATGCGGGAGGACTTCGCCATTCCGCTGGACGATCCGACGGCCTATACAGAGCTGCTGCTGTCCACGGCGCTGATCCTGCTGGACAGCAAGGGCGCGGAATTTTTCATAGCAGATCCGGCGACTCAGGCGGCGAAGATCCCTCTTTGACTTTGGAAAGCTCTGCGCTATACTATACAAATGCGTAATGACCGCCGCTGCACCGGAAGCCGCAGTTCATTGCGCCTGCAAAGAGCAAGGAATTTGAAAGCTGCATCTGACGGCGGACGTGCTGTCCTTCAAGCTTGCGGCGAATAACCGCTTCCTTTTCACATAACTTTTTCATGTAAAAGCCGCCTCAAGCGTATTGCTTGAGACGGCTTTTTTGATTTCCCGCAGGTTTTATTGTCAGCAACGAACCAGTGTGCGGGTCGTTGCTTTTACCGGGGCTTTCTTTTTCTGCTGCGTTTTCGATCATCACCAACCCTGACGGCAATGAAACACGTCATCGGGGATCCTGCCATAACGATAATCCTCCACCGCCTCCGCAAGAATCTCAAAGCCCTTTTTGAGATTCTCCGCGTGGATATTCAGCGGCGGCTGAATGCGCAGGATGTTCTGTCCCAGCGAGATCACCAGCAGCCCCTTTTCATAGGCCCGGTACAATATTTTGAACGTCCCGTCGGCGTCCGGAACAATATGGCCGGAACCGGGCTCCCGCCGCGTCACCGCAAGACCCCGGGACATTCCCACGCCGCGGATGCCTGTCAGATTCTCCGGATACCGGCGGCAGAGCTCCTCCAGACCCCGCTGCATCTGCCGCGTGTTTTCCGCCAGAATCTGCTGGAATTCCCCGGTACACATGTAATCGAAGGCGGCGATACCGGCACGGCAGGCCAAGGCGTTCCCGCCCAGTGTAAACAGATGGGCCGGTGCAGGCAAAGCGTCGATGATCTCGCTCCTCGCCATAAAAGCGCCCAGCGGCAGGCCCCCTCCCAGCGCCTTTCCCAGAACGATGCCGTCCGGAACAATGCCGTAATGCTCGATGGAGAACCACTTTCCCGTGCGGAAAAACGCCTGCTGCACCTCCTCGGCGATGAAAAGAATACCGTACTTTTGGCAGAGGGCATAGAGCTTTTTCATGAAGATGGGATGGGCAGGCAGCAGTCCGGCGTCTCCCTGAATCGGCTCGATGATCACCGCCGCCACTTCCTCCGGCGGCAGATAGGCGGCAAAGGCCTCTTCGATCATCCGGACACAATCATTCTCACAGACGGTGTCCTCTACCGATGTATCAAAAAAGGGAAAGCTGTAGACCTCCGGCAGGAACGGCCCCATCCCCCGCCGCGCTCTGGTGGACACAGCGGTCAGCGACGCCGCGCCGTAGGTGCTGCCGTGGTAGCCATTGAGAAATGCGATGATCTTGGGCCGTCCGGTATAGGCGCGGGCAAACTTCACCGCCGCGTCGTTGCCGTCGCTGCCGCAGAGGCCAAAGCAGACCTTGGCCGCCACGCCGCCGGGATAGACGGACGTCAGGCGCTCCGCGTATTCGATGCTGGCGCGGTTGTAGGAGTACGCGATGGTGTATTGGGTTCCCTTCCCCATCTGCTCCGTAACGGCCGCGTGAACGGCGGGCTGACCGCTGCCCAGATTCAGAGAGGCCGCGCTGGAGAGGAAATCGATATAGCCATTCCCGTCCTCATCGTAGACCATGTCCTGCTTCGCCTCCGCGACAACAAGGGGAAAATAGGAAAGGTGGGAACACGGCGCGATGACCTTTTTGTCCCGTTCGACCCACTGCATACAATTCTCGACAGATGGCTTCATACGCTTTCCTCCCGAAAGTTTATTTCTACTAAATTTATTTACTTCTATCTTTAGCGTTATTATAGGAGAAATGCCCTTCATTGTCAACAGTTTTGATAAATTATTTTAATATGGCTAAATTATTTAGTTATAGAAACGCCCGCCGGGAAATAGAGTATCCATTCCCTGGCGGGCGCCTTTTCCAATATGCGCTTAGTAGCAGGCCGGAGAGATCACAGAGACCAACTCAACGTCCTCCTCGCCGGGATTGTAGAGCTGATGGTATGTCTTGGGCGGAATATAGATGCTGTCCCCTTCCGTCAGGGTATGCACCGTGTCCCCTGTGTGATATTCCAGCGTACCTTTAAGAACCAGTGTACACTCTCCAGCTTCATCGTGGTGCTGGACGGTGGTGCTGCCCCAGCTTTTGGGGCCCAGCTTCGCGCGGATCATCTCCATCTGGGAGCAGACATCTCCCTTGCGGCTGTACGGCGTTACGAATTCATATTCGATATTGATGTCGGCAAATCGTATCTTTGTCCGCTTGTCCTTTCTGACCACTGTCACCTGCTCCCGTGCTTCCTGCGACAGCAGCGAAGCCAGCGGGGTCTCTATGGCGTCCGCAATGCGCATCAGGACAGACAGGGACGGGCTGATCAGGTCGCGCTCGATCTGCGAAATATAGCCGGGAGTCACCTCCACCCGTTCCGCCAGTTCCTTGGCCGTGATCTTTTTCTCCATCCGGATGGCTTTTATCTTCTCACCGATCATGGTTATCCCTCCACATGCCGCAACGCTAAATTAAATATACTATATCTAATTTTTTTCTTCTTTGCAATAGTCCTGTCAAATTTAATTCCCGCCTGTCCATTCAGCCGCTCAGTGGGCAAAGCCGCATCACACCCCGGGATCCGGACGGCATGCAGGTCATCTCCGCGCTGACTGATTTCACCCCCCAGCAGCATTGGGCAGTTTCCGGGCATCAAGCTGCCCCATCTAAACGTGATCGTACGGGACAGTCCCCTCTATAACGAGGCAATGCTGGTACTGTTCTTCTGCACATGCAAAAGGACTGACACGTGAAATGCGTGTCAGTCCTTTTTTGCGATTACTCATGCCTGTCCGTAATAGGCCTTTGCGCCGTGCTTGCGCAGATAGTGCTTATCCAGCAGTTCCTGCTGCATCCGCGTCTGCGCGGGATTCAGCTGAAGCGCGTGGAAGTTCATAAAGGCGATCTCCTCCAGCACGACGGCGTTGTGGACTGCCTCGGCAGCGTCCTTCCCCCATGTAAAGGGGCCATGGCTGTGCACCAGCACAGCGGGGATCGCGGCCGGATCCAGCTTCTGGAATGTCTCTACGATGACGTTTCCCGTTTCTTTTTCGTACTCCCCGGCAATCTCCTCCGGGGTCATAAGGCGGGTGCAGGGGATCTCCCCATAGAAATAGTCCCCCTGTGTCGTTCCCAGCGGCGCGATGCCCACACCGGCCTGCGCAAAGCTGGTAGCCCACCGGGAATGGGTATGGACGATGCCGCCGCACCGGGGAAACGCCCGATACAGCACCAGATGCGTCGCCGTATCGCTGGAGGGCTTCCATTTGCCCTCCACCACCTTTCCGTCCAGATCCACGACCACCATGTCCTCCGCCGACATGCCGTCATACGGCACGCCCGACGGCTTGATCACCACAAGGCCGCTGGGACGGTCAATGGCAGACACGTTGCCCCAAGTGAAGGTCACAAGATCGTATTTCGGCAGCAGCAGATTGGCCTCGCATACCTGCTGCTTCAGTTCTTCCAGCATATCACAGCACCTCCGTTGCCAGCTTTTCCAGCGGTAGCCCCCGCTGATAGCGTTCCAAAAAGGCGGCAAAGCCCTGAATATCCGCCGCATCCGCCATCAGCGTCTCAGTTTTCGCATGGGCAGACACCTGATGATCCAGATAATCCGGCAGTGTTTCGCCCTCTGCCTTCCACAGCATATAGGCCGCCAGCAGCGCCATGCCGTAGGGGCCGCCCTCTCCGGCGGTCTCCATCACCGATACCGGTGCGGCCACGGCGGCGGACAGCATCCGCTGCCCCACCTGGGGCGTTTTGAAAAAGCCGCCGTGTCCGTAGAGACAGTTGATGGCAACGCGCTCCTCCTTCGTCAGGATATCCAATCCGATCTTCAGCGTTGCCAGCGCCGACAGCAGATGGGTTCGCATGAAATTGGCCAGCGTAAGGCGGGCGTCGGGCGTCCGGACAAACAGCGGACGGCCCTCGTCCAGATCGGTAACGCCCTCTCCGGAGAAGTAGTTATAGGACAGCAGGCCGCCGCAGTCGGCATCGCCCTCCAGCGCCTTGCGGAACAACAGCGTAAACAGCTCGTCCTTGCTGATATTCGCACCGACCAGCGCCGCCGCCTCGCCCAGCAGCTCCACCCAGGCGTTGATGTCGCTGGTACAGTTATTGCAGTGCACCATAGCCACCGGCGCGCCGTCAGGCGTGGTCACCATGTCGATCTCGCGGTGGATCTCCAGCGGGCGATCCACCACCACCATGGCAAAGTCTGAGGTACCGGCCGACACGTTGCCGGTGGCCGTGCGGACGGAGTTGGTAGCCGCCATGCCGGTCCCCGCGTCGCCCTCGCACGGCGCTACAGGGATACCGGGCCGCAGCGTTCCCGTGGGGTCCAGAAGCCGTGCGCCCTTCGCGGTCAGCGTTCCGGCGAAGTCTCCCGCCACCAGCACGCGGGGCAGTACATGGCGCAGCTGCCAGCGGTATCCCCGCCGGGCGGCCAATGCGTCAAACTGCTCCACCATATCCTGCCGGTAGTCGCAGGTATCGCTGTCGATGGGGAACATTCCGGAGGCTTCGCCCACGCCCATGACCCGCTGATCCGTCAACTGCCAGTGGATATAGCCCGCCAGCGTGGTCAGATAGTCCAGCCTGGCGACATGCGCCTCGCCGTTCAGCATGGCCTGATAGAGATGGGCGATGCTCCACCGCTGGGGAATATTGAATCCAAACCGCCCGGTCAGCTCCACCGCCGCCTCGCCGGTGATGGTATTGCGCCAGGTACGGAACTCCGCCAGCGGCGCGCCGTCCGCGTCAAAGGGCAGATAGCCATGCATCATCGCGCTGACGCCGATGGCCCCGACGGTGGTCAGCTCCACACCCAGCCTCCGCGCCACGTCCGCCTTCAGGTCGGCGTAGCACCCTTGCAGGCCGGTGCGGATATCCTCCATGGAATATGTCCATATGCCGTTGACAAACCGGTTTTCCCAGTCATAGCTGCCGCTGGCAACGGGCGTATGGTTCCGGTCAATGAGAACCGCCTTGATCCGGGTGGAGCCAAGCTCGATCCCCAGTACTGTGTTTCTCAGATCCATGGCACTTTCCTCTTCTTACACCTTCAGCTTCCACGCCAGATCCTTCAGGAACAGCTCCTGCTCCAGCGCATCCGGGGTACTGCCGTCGCCGATGTGGACGTACTCGACCTCCATGATCTGCGCCCAGTCATGAAGCATCTGGGCCGTGACATCGTAGCTGAGCACCGTATGATGGGCGCCGCCGGCCGTGATCCAGCACTCCACGCCGGTGGTCAGGTCGGGCTTTGCCTGCCACATCACGCGGGCCACCGGCAGATTGGGCATGGGCATGATGGGCTTGACGCAGTGGATATCCTGCACGATCAGCCGCAGGCGGCCGCCCATGTCGATCAGCGTGGCCACCACGGCGTCGCCCTCCTTGCCCTCGAATACCAGACGGGCCGGATCCTTCTCGTTCATGCCGATCCCCAGGGGATGGGTCTCGATCCGTGGCCGTCCGGCAGCCAGTGAGGGGCAGATCTCCAGCATGTGGGCGCCCAGCGAATACTCACTGCCCTCCACCAGATGGTAATTGTAGTCCTCCATAAAGCCGGAGGCACCGTTGCCGTTTTCGCCCATGGCCTTCATCACAGCGGTCATGGCGGCCACCTTCCAATCGCCCTCGCCGCCGTAGCCGTAGCCCTGTGCCATCAAATGCTGAGTGGCCAGACCCGGCAGCTGCTCCATGCCGTACAGATCCTGGAAGGTGTTGGAGAACGCGCGGCAGCCTTCGGCGTCCATCATCCGCTTCATGGCGATCTCTTCCCGGGCCTGATAGCGGATGGCATCCACGTCCTCTGTGGCGAAGTCGTACTTCTCACAGTAGACGGCCATCAGGGCGTCCACCTCGTCCTCGGTGACGGCGTGCATCTCCTTCACCAGATCGCCGACGGCCCAGGTGTTGACCTGCCAGCCCAGTTTCTTCTGGGCCTCCACCTTGTCGCCCTCGGTCACGGCCACCTCGCGCATATTGTCGCCAAAGCGCATGACCTTCATCTCACGGGATACGGCCACGCCTACCGCCACACGCATCCACTCGCCCAGACGGCGGCTGACCTTTTCATCCTGCCAGTAGCCGGCAATGATCTTCCGGGGCAGACGCAGGCGGGCACCGATAAAGCCGTGCTCCCGGTCGCCGTGGGCCGCCTGGTTCAGGTTCATGAAATCCATGTCGATCTCCTCGTTGGGGATCTCCTGATTGTACTGGGTGGCCAGATGGCACCAGGGCTTCTGCAGCAGGGTAAGGCCGTTGATCCACATTTTCGACGGGCTGAAGGTATGGCACCAGGTCACAATGCCCGCGCACTCGTCATGGTAATTGGCCTCCTTGATGATGGAGACGATCTCGCTGTTGCCCTTGGCGGTCACCTTATAGACCAGCGGATAGGGAAGCCTCTGCGACAGGAACGCCGCCATCTCCCTGGCGCGGGCATCTACGGTATCCAGCACCTCCTGTCCGTACAGGGACTGAGAGCCGACAACAAACCAGAATTCACGCTTTTTATTCTAAAATTATTGGTGAATTTAGATTATCTCTTTAGAAGTTCTTATATGTCGGTATAGCCCGTATTTTCGGGCTTTCCCGGCATTTTAGATATGGGGAGAAGTTCTTATATACCCTCATAACCTTTTAGGTTTTCCCTCTCAATGGTAGTAAAAAAGTAGTAAATTGCTCTGCGGCTATGCTGCAATCAGCCTTTCCATTTCAGCCTTTGCGGAAGCGAAAGTTGCGTGTGCGTAATAATTCAGTGTCATGGTGATATTGGAGTGTCCCATAATATACTGTAACGCTTTCGGGTTCATGCCCGCATTGGCTAAGTTGGTGCAGAACGTATGACGCAGGGTGTGAGGTGTCATTACTTTGGGTAAGGCTTCCTCATGGCACTTGTTGTACTTCTTCGCAAGCCCCCGGAACATATTATCATAGCTTGTCGCCGTTTTCGGGCAACCGTCCCGGTTGAGGAAAAGGAAATTGCTGTAACCGTCAATCGTGATCGGCTTCGATCCCTTGCGGTTCTCCAACACGCGCCCCAACGCTTCATATACTTTTTCACTCATTGGAATTTGTCTGATACCGCTTTCTGTTTTGGGCTTCTCTATGTAGTAGCCTGTTTCCGCGCTCCGTAAAAGCTGGTGGTCTACATTGATTATCCTGTTTTCAAAATCAAGGTCGGTTTCAGTTAGTCCGCAGAGTTCGGAAACCCTAAGCCCTGTCCCCAGCAGTATGATAACCTCGTCACGGTATTTCTGATAGACGCTATCACCTTGCATAAAGGATAAAAGGCTTTCTTCCTGTTCCGCTGTGAGAGGTACTTTCGGCTCTGTGTCGTCCTCAATCACGGTGTTTAGCTGGAAGTCAAAGGGGTTCTTCCTTATACAGTCGTCCTGTATCGCTGTGTAAAAAGCAGCTTTCAAAGAACGCTTGTCATTGCTTATGGTCTTATAGGATATTCCCTTTTCTTTCATGCGCAACGCCCATTCTTTCGCGTCGGACAGTTTCACACTGTCAATGGGGCAGGAACCAAGTTTATCCGCTTCCAGCAGCTTCATCAGCCGTTCGCGCCCCTTTGTGGTGTTATGCCTTACGTTCCCCCGGTGGCGGTTCTGCTTTGCGTAAAGCTCGCAGACGGTCATTTTCTTTCCGATTGTGTCTATCCCGTCGTCAAGGTCTTTCCGTATCTCTTTTTCTTTTTCTCTAAGGGATATGTCGTCACGCTTCCCGGCTGGGGTCTTGTCCGTAGGTACTAACTTCCACGCATAGACAAATTGCACTTTACCAAAAGTATCGGTATATTTATAAGCATATCTCCCGTCTTTTCTCTGGCTCTCTCCCGAACGCAAAATGCGGTTTTTATTATCACGTCTTTTCTCCGACATTGTTTTTGCTCCTTTCCGTGTCGGAAAGAGCCTTGATATGCTTATATTTATTATAGCACATTCAAGGCTCTTTTTCACTATCTTTTTCGCTAAATTGCGTCCAGTGTGTCGATGATTTTTTCAAACTGTTTCCTCTTGATCTGAATACGATTCCCGTTCAAGATCACCCAGCCCGCCGTAGGGTTTTCCTCCGCAAGTTTCCGCAGTTTGTTCTCTCCAATGCGGAAATATTTTGACGCTTCCTCAATCGTAAGCGTGTACTTTTCCCAAATAGGCACATCAGCATTGTTCATTCTATAAATCCCCCTTTCAAAAATGGGTAAAAGGTTAATAGTGAAAAGGGGCTGTGATCGGACGGTTATTAGCATAACCTCATGGGAATTTCACCCCGGCATGGTTCTCATGCAGCCCTACCCATTGCCTGC